>NCED01000005.1 GCA_002280485.1 Caulobacterales bacterium 32-69-10 | reverse complement strand
CCTGGGCGCGCCCCCGACCGGCCCCGGCGGACAGCCGGCCCGGCCCGCCGGCGCCGGTCAGGCCCGCGAGCCGGTCGGCAGGGGAACCGGCGGCCCGCCGGGCTTCCCCTTCGGCGTCGCCGGCCTGAACCGCACCCCCAGCCCCACCTACGCCGGCCCGCCGGCGGGGGTGCAGCCCCTGGCCATCGACCTGTTCCGCTCGAAGAATTTCTACGAGGACCGCGCCCTGTGGTCGGACCAGCGCTACTGGCGCTGCAACTTCCCGCGCCAGATCACCGACACCTGGACCTCCGGCCGCATGGGCAAGACCCCTCCGGACTCGGCCGCCTGGGGCGACTGTTCGATCGACTTCCCGCGCGAGCTGATCGTCAGCCCCTACGCCTACAAGACGGCGCAGGCGCACTACGACGCCCTGATGGCCCAGGCCCGCAGCCACGGCGGGCCGACGGTCCACACCAAGGCCAGCCTCCCCGACTGGGACGGCTACTACACCCGCGACAACTCGCCGACCCGCAACCGCCAGGCCGAATGGCTGTGGGGCATCATCAACCAGGTCCCGACGATCCTGTCGCTGCTGAAGCCCGAGTACCAGAAGCGCATGGTGCAGGACATGTACCACGAGGGCATCACCAACGCGCCCCAGTGGGAGGCCCAGTTCTGCTATCCGGAGGGCATCCTGCGCACCTGGACCCAGGCGTCCCAGGGCGGCAATTTCCAGCTGACCATGAGCACCTGGAACGTGCAATTCATGGCCGGCATCGCCGACAACATGATGCGGCAGATCCTGGTCGGCCAGAAGCACGTCCTGGACGGCAAGCCGCAGTGGATGGGCGAGACGGTCGGCTTCTGGGATGGCGACACCCTCATCGCCTGGACCAAGAACGTCCAGCCCTGGACCATCTCGCACTCGATGATGGAATATTCGGACAAGTTCCAGGTCATCGAGACCTTCAAGCCCGTCTACGACGCCGACCGCAAGTTCATCGGCCTCGACGAGGAGATCATCCTCTACGACAGCGATGCTTTCGTGCAGCCGCTTCGGCTGTCCTTCCGATACATCCGGCGCACGACCCCGGAGAATACCGATCAGCGCTATACCTACATCGAGTGCAAGGGCAACCTTCGCAATCTAAACGGTCGCGCCGTGCAGTTGACGAAGTCGGATTCGCGTTTCGTCGATTACTATGGCCGTCCCTGGGCGCAGCTCTGGAACGAGTACCATGAGAAGAACTGGGTGAAGCCCGAGACATCGTCGGTTCCGACCGACGTCCTGGACATCTTCAACTAGGGCGGCGCGGCGGGCTCGCCTCCACCGCCGTCGGCGCCGAGGTCGGGGCCGCCGCCGGCGGCGCGGCGGGCGGCCTGCTCGGCGCCCTGAAGGAGCCGGCCACTCGGACGAAGAGGCCCACGTCTATTCCGAGGGCGTCCGCCGCGGCGGCGCCCTGGTCAGCGTCCGCGCCCTCGACACCGAAGCCAGCCTCGTCGAGGCCATCTTCGACCGCTAGCGCGGCGTCACCGCCGGCGTGCGCGGCGAGGCCTACCGCGCCGAGGGCTGGGAGCGCTTCGAGGAACACTCCGAGCCCTACACCCTCAGCGAGATCAGCGCCGAACGCGTCCGCTACAGCGGCGAAGACCGCAGCTTCGCCAACCGCGACCTCGCCGACAGCGCCTACGACGCCAACGACCGCACCACCCGCGACCGCCCCGCCGGCGCCGGCATCGCCACCCCGATCCCGGGCGCCGAGAGCTAAGCGGCTCCAACGTTCGAGACTGCCTCAGGCCAGGGCCGCGAAAGCGGCTCCGGCCTTTCTCGTACCAGGGCTAGCAGCGATCTGGCCGCCCCCCTACCCGTCATCCCGGCGAAAGCCGGGACCCAGGCTTTTTCGACGCCGACGGGCCCGTGATTAGGCTGCACGCATTCGTCTATGCTCGGGTGCAAGGCAGTCGCGGACCTACGCGCCCGACGTCTGGCGCGTCTACGGCGCCGGCCTGCGCAGAATACGGCAGTCGCCCCTCTTACGTTCAAAAGCGACCCCACTCCTTCCCCGTCGCGTTTCGCTGGAGCCCGCGCCGCATATGCCCAAGCCAGGGCGGCGCAGGTTCGAGCCAAGCCTCGACTTAATCCCGGATCGCCTCCACGGTCGCTCGCCGGAAGTTGGCCCTGCCGCCGAACGCCGCCTCGAACTGAGATGCACTCAGGGGCGTGGCGGACGCCACGTCCCCGGTCTCGGCAAACAGCACGCGCCCGTTGATTGAGCTTCGCGCTGGACACTTGGCAGCCAATCCGCCAGCGTCAGAAAGTGCAGCCGACCCTGCCAGCCGCATGTTCGTTGCTCGATTAAGTGACCCGGCTTGAGGATATAGGATGATCCGAAGGATATCGATCGATGGCTTCCGGTCTCTCGTAGGCTTCTCAATTGAACTTGAAGAAGGATTAAACGTCTTAGTCGGCGCAAATGGCACCGGAAAATCTAACTTTATATCGTTCTTAGATTTTCTTGGAGAGTTTATTCAATCTGGATTGAACTCCGCGATTGCAGTTGCGCAGGGAACCGGAGCTGTATTCAGTCGCGAGAAGTTCACGGATGAATCTGCAGTATTATCTTTTGAGGTCGAAGGCTTAGCCCTAGGAAGCAAAGCAGCGGGAATATTTTTCTCCCCGGAGAAAAACGAAATTCTTGATATACAGTATATTTATTCATGCAGCCTCCGATACATCAGCAGCATTCCGGCCGTATACGTTGAGTCTGAGTACCTTACATTAAATTATAACGATGGCGGCCCCCTCAGATTTCTTCGGACCACGTCGCTTGTTGAAAAAGCCTTTCTGTCAAAAATCGAGATCGAGCCTGTTAACCACCCCGCGCTCGTTAAAGCTTTTCGCTGGCGAAAGCAGACTGAAAAATCGTTCAGCGTTGAAGAGCATTTGGCCGAAGTACAGCGGCCAGACGCATCGATCATCCCGAGCTTGTTCTCGGAATTGCGGGCCGCACTCGTCGTAATGATTGACCTGATCGGCTATAGATCGGTTAATATTGACCCCTCCCTTGCCAGAAAGCCAACAACTGTCGGCTCGACTACGGAGTTGCTACCAAATGGAGAGGGGCTGGCGGGAACCCTTTACCAGCTAGGGCGTGGATCATACCACCCCTTCTCAATGGGGCGATTTTATCGCCCCGGGCTCGCAAGTGACGAGCAGAGGTTACGGTTCGCCAGCATAATGAGTTGGTGCCGGGAAGTTAACCCCGATATTGAGTCGGTCGACGTTACCCTGGACTTTCAAGAGGCCTTGTTAAAGCCATCAGTAAAGTTTCGCTTTGATGAAAAGCCGTTCGGGTTTAACCGCATAAGCGACGGGACGGTTAAGTGGATATCGCTGGCTACTATGCTTTTGCTCGGGGAGTCCTCTTCCGTAATTGAGGAGCCGGAGAATTTCCTACATCCATTTATGCAGGAGGTATTTATTGCGCTCTGCCGTCAGGTAATGAAGTCAGATGGAACACGCGCCCTAATTATTTCGACTCACAGCCCGACACTTTTGGATTGCTGCGGGCCGAAAGAACTTAGAATATTTGAAATTCGCGATGGAAAAACGTTTGCCAGCCGAGTAGCGAATCGGACCGAGCTTGCTGGCAAGATTGCCAATTCCAGATTTGGCTTGGGGTATTACTATAAAACGGGAGGGGTTTATGGAGAGGATAGTGGCAATGGTGGAGGGGCACATGGAGGTCCACTTCATTAAGGCCACTTACGCTAATTCAATTGTCCAGCGCCCTTTTCCAAACGGTATTGACGTCGACCTAGATCTAATCGTTGAAGCCATTCGTGATCAACTTGAGACGGTAGGCGGATCTATCGAGAAGGTTGTTATTTTGCTGGATCGTGAGGGTCGCGCAAGATCGGCTGCCTCAATCGCCGAGGAAATCGTTAGCAAGCTGGTCGGAGCAGGCGTGACTCGAAAGCTCTACGTGGGCGTCACAGATCGCCAGATTGAGAACTGGATTCTGGCCGACGAACCCACCGTTAAATCCAAATACGGAAAGCCGTCTTACACCTATCCGGGCGACGCCACGTTTGGACGCGGAGTATTGCGTGAGCTGAACGGGGGAATCGACCCGGGCTTCCGCGATAAAGCAGCCCTACTGAAGGGATCGTCTGCGTCTGCAGCCGCTTGCTGCTCGGCGAGCCTTAAGGCGTTTATCTCACAGGTTGATTTTGATTGGCACTGGGCCAATACTTAGGAATATAGAACCTATAAGAGAGGTACCATAATCTTAATTATATAGACCTTGTGCGAACTTCCAGATTCTTTTAGCCCAGTGCTTGGTGGAGGTCATCGTCAACTATACTCGTCGGCGTCAAGGGTCCATGTGCCTGACCTAGCCCTTCGCCTCCTGTAGCATCTTACACCCCCTTGACCCCCTCGCATTCAAACCGGGAGCTCATACCTTCGGACGGTGGGCCCTCATCGACCTTAAACCAGGGCCAGGGCGCTTCTCGGCTGCCGGTCGGATGAAGAACGCGATGGTTCGCCCGTCCTCGCGGGCGACGGTTTGGCGTTCGATCGTCATCACGCTCGTACTGGCATGCGGGAGCATTTGCGGAACATGACGAGTGGTCGTGTCCCTCCATTACGCTGCCCTCAACCCGTTTTCACAACAACCTCCCCTGCCCCGCCCCCACCACCGGCGCCGCCCCCATCTCCCCCCGCCGCCGCAGCTCGGTCTCCGCGCTGAACCGCACGTCCACATCGCGCTCCTGCGCCAGCGCCCGCACCGCCTCCACCGCCAGCGCCGCCCACGGCGCGCCGCGGTGCGGGCCGCGGGGCACGCGGGGGAACAGGCCGGGCTCGCGGCTCCAGGCCATTAGCTGCTCCAGCGGGGCCTCATTGAGCATGTCGCGCAGGTGGTGGGCGGTGACATAGGCGTCGGGCATGGCCCGGTGGGCGGGCAGGCCCGCCCTGTGGTCGAGGCCCTGGGGCCTGCGCTGATAGCGCAGCATCTGGTTGGAGAAGCTCTCCAGGTGCGGCCATAGCCGCAGGGCGCATTTCCAGGTGCAGATCCAGTCCGCCCCGCCGCTCAGGGCCGGGGTGCAGAACCTCTGCTCGAAGGCCGACCGGTGGGCGGCCAGGGCCAGGACGCCGCCCTCGGGGCGCAGCACCTGTGGCGCTGCGTCCTTCCAGAACGGGGCGCCGGCGACCTCTTCGTCCAGGATGTGGTGGATCGCCATGGTGGCCGGCGAGATCGGCCGCCCGGGGTTGACGAACCGCGCGCCGCGCTCGGCGCTGACGGTCCAGCGCCCGTCCTCGCCCCGCACCACGTCCTGCCAGCCGATCTCGCACACGTCGGCGGCGCCCGTGCCGGCGGTCTCCAGGTCGATGACGCGGACGCGGGGTTGCATGGAACGGATATGGTCCCCAGCCCGGTGCGAGCCAAGCCAGATGAATCGCGAAGCCGAGCATGGCGTTAAGCGCGCGAGACGACGCCCTCAACGAAGCGGCCGAACTGCGCTATGCTTGCGCATGAGCCCGGATACCGTCATCGCCACCTTGCGCGCCCATGAGGCCGCGTTGCGTGGGAGGGGTGTGACCCATGCAGCCTTGTTTGGCTCGACGGCGCGGGGCGAGGCGACCGCTGTCAGCGACCTCGACATCCTTGTCGAACTCGATCCAACCGCGCGAATTGACGTCTACGGCTATGTGGAGATCACGCAATACATCGCGGACCTCTTTTCAACGACTGTAGATGTGGCGGATCGAGCCATGCTGCTGGAGCCGGTCCGCCGCACGGCCGACAAAGAAGCGGTCTATGCTTTCTGAGGTTGGGCCGACGCCAAAGGAGCAGCTCGCCTGGCGCGCCATTCAAGACAATGTGCGGCTGGCGCAAGAGTTCGTCGATGGGTTGACGCCTGAACAGTTCAGGACTGACCGGATGCGGTTCTACGCTGTCACCCGATGCCTTGAGATCATTTCGGAGGCGGCGCGGCACTTGAGCCAAAGCCAACAGGACCGTTTCCCCCACCTCCCTTGGCGACAGATTCGAGATTCCGGCAATGTATTTCGGCATCGATATCAGCACGTCGCGGAAAGCCAGGTCTGGATGACCGTGACGGATAGGCTTCCAGAACTGCTGGCTGCGGCCGAAGAGGCTCTGGGCGGCGCGACGCCTCGAACACATCAGCCCACATAGGCGCGGGCCGCTGGAGCCGGGCGGCCCCCGGCGCGGGCCGGGTGAACCCTCGGCCCCCCTGCGGCATTCACCCCACCATGAGAAACCTCGGCCTCGTCCCCTCCGCCCTCATCGGCGCCGTCGCCAGCGCCCGCTCCATGACGCCCATGGCCGCCCTGGCGGCGGCGCGCCTGGTCGGGGGGCGCACGCCGGGGCGGCTCGTTCTGCTCGATCACCCGCTGTTCAAGTACCGCCGGGGCGGCCCTGGCGCCGCGCGGGCGAGAGCGGGCCGGCGCGGCCATCGCCGTCGCCGCCGCCGTCCCCCTCGCCTATGTCACCCTGGCGGCGCGCAAGGAGGCCATGGCCCATGTCGGCCAGACCGAGAGCGGCCTGATCGAGGACGCCCTGGTGGTGGCCGCCGGCGTCGCGGTCGTGGCCCTGGCGCTCAGCCCGCGGCGCTGACGCCCGCGCCAGCGGCAGTGTTCTGTGTACGGAAGAATACCTCCTGCAGCGACTTGGTCTCGGGCAGGATGTAGACGATGCCCGCCTTGCCCGCGAACTGGGGGCGAACCACGTCCTCATAGAACCGCACCGGCACATTGATGCAGCCGAAGGTGATGCGCCGGTCCAGCGGCGACCGGGCCGCCGCCCGCTCCAGCAGGCTCTGGCGCGAGCCGGCGGCCAGCACCCGGTGCAGGGCGATGGCCGTGTCGTAGTCGACCCACAGGATGTCCTGGCCCTTCAGATTGAGCCCCATCGAGGCCACGAACCGCCCGGCCGGGGTGGTGCGCTGCTCGGGGGGAATGTCGGCGAGCTTGCGGTCGCCCACCCCCGGCGCCGAGTCGTCGCCGCGGGCGAGGCCCAAAAGGGCGGTCGTGGCGCCACGCAGCCGCGACGCGGCGTCGAACACGAAGACCTTGGTCCCCGTCTTGTCGACGATGATGAAGGGCATGCCCTGGTTGTCCCCGGTCAGCACCAAAACAGGACGCCGAGGCCGAGCACCACCGCCAGGGCCGCGAGCACCGGGCCGATGCGCCGCCGGGCCGGTTTCGAAAGCTGGTCCATGGTCCGCCTCACTCCGTCACTGGAACTGTGGCCCGGGGCATGAGTCTCTGCCCGGGACCGTCGGGGGACCCCGCTGCAAGGCGCCGGCCAACCGGGGCGCCGGCCAACGGGGGCGCCGGCGCCGCGCCGCTTGACGCCGGTTGCGAACCGCCGCGAGCTTTGGCCGTCATGTCCCTCCCCAAGCCCTCCGTTCAGCCCGCCGATCCGCCAGAGGCCGCGGCGCGAAGCCTGTTCGAGCGGCAGATGGCCCGGCTGGAGCGGCTGGCCGATATCGGCATGCTGATCGCCGAGGCCGCCGGCCGCCGCGCCCTGGCCGACGACGATGGCGCCGGCGTCGCCGATGCGGGACTGAGCTACACCCGGGCCGCCCGCGCCGTGCGCCTGACCCTCGCCCTGCAGACGCGCCTCTCCGGCGACATGGCGGCCTTTGAGCGCGGGCAAGCCGCGACCCGGGCCGCCGAAGCCGGCCGCCGCCGCGACCGCATCCACGCCCGCGTCGAGCAGGCCATCGAGGCCGAGCGCTGCGACCCGGACGAGGTCGAGACCCTGTCGTCCCAGGTCTGGGAGCGCCTGACCGACCCGGACGACGCCGACCTCCTCAGCGGCCCGATCGACGAGGTCGTGGCCCGCATCTGCCAGGACCTCGGCCTCTCCCCCGCCTGGGCCGCCGCGGACTTTCCTGCGCCCGGCGCGGAGCCCTTGGTCATGCCGAGCAGCGCGGGGCTGAGCTTATCGAAGCCTTCCGCGTCACGAAGCCCGCAGGGGATCACCGACCCGCCGCCCTGGGCGGAAAGCCTCGCCACAAAAGCGGCGCCAGCCTGGGCGACGAACGGTGACCGATCCGGACCCTAAGCCAGGCCGGACGCCCGCCAGAAAGGTCCCCCCTTTGCGCACACCCCTATCGGCATCGCTCCTGTCCGCCCTGGCCCTGCTGGCCGCGGCGCCCGCCGCCATGGCCGCCGACGCCGCGCCCGCGCCCGAACCTGCGCCTGCGCCCCGGTTCGAGATCATGGGGCCGGCGACCTGCAAGGAGTGGCCGAAGTCCGGCGCCATCACCTCGGCGGGCAAGGCCGTGCCGCTGAACTGGACCCTGGGCTTCCTCTCCGGCTGGGCGGCCCTGGGCCGGCTGCAGCTGCTCGACGTCATCGACGCCGAGGCGGTCGACGCCTGGATGACCGACTATTGCGCCGCCAATCCCACCGTCACCCTGCCGCTTGCCGCCCGCGAGCTGGAGCGCGCGCTGGAGGCCAAGCTGCCCGCCGCCGCCCCGCCGCCGCCGCCCGTGGCCGAGACCCCCGCCCCGGCCGAAAAGCCCAAGGCGCCGGCGACCCGGCGGCCCGCGCCCCGCCGAAGCCGTTGAGACTTGCCGCCCGTTCGCGCTAGCTTGGCCGGTGGCGGCGCCGGGCCGCCAGGCTCGGAGACGGCTCGATGAAGACGCGACGTGAAACCCTGACGGCGGGCGCCGTCCTCGGCGCAGCCGCCCTGCTGTCCGCCGGCGGCGCCGCGGCGGCCAGCGCCGGCCTGACCCGGGCCCAGGTCGAGGCCTGGCTTTCGGCCTACAAGGCCGCCTGGGAGGGCAAGGACGCCGACGCCGTGGTCAAGATCTTCACCCCGGGCGCGACCTACCGCGACCACGCCTTCCAGCCGCCCTATGTCGGCCGCCCGGCGATCCACGACTACTGGGCCAAGACCGTCGCCGGCCAGAGCGACATCCGCTTCACCAGCACCGTCTGGGCCGTCGAAGGCAATGTCGCCATCGCCCACTGGACCGCCGCCTTCGCCGCCGGCGAGGCCAAGACCCCCGCCAAGCTCGACGGCGTCTTCCGCCTCACCTTCGACGGCGGCCTGTGCAGCGAACTGCTCGAATGGTGGTTCTTCGGCTAGCCGAGGCCGCGCTTCTTCATCGCCACCGAGGCGGCGTAGTTGCACCCGACCCCCAGGGCGAAGAACGGGATCAGGGCGTAGAGGGCGACCCTCAGCGAGGCGTCGCCATACTCGGGCTTGGCCCAGTCCGACACCATGCCGACATAGAACGGGCCGCAACCGATCAGGAAGTTCAGGAAGAACAGCAGCAGCGCCGACGAACTGGCCCGCCGCGCCGGCGGCACCAGGTTCTGCACCACCGCCACGGCCGGCGCGAGATAGCTGAAGGCCAGCCCCTGCGGGATGGCCAGCAGGAGCACGCTGCTCCACCAGTTCGGCGCCGACAGGGCCATCAGGTACAGCGGGAAGGCCAGGACGAAGGCGGCGGCGGGGACGAGGGCGTAGGCCCGCAGGCTGCGGGCGCCCAGCTTGTCGGCGATCCAGCCCGACCCGAAGATGCCGAGGCCGATCGAAAGCCCGATCAGCGGGCTGTAGTAGGTGCCGACCTGCTCGATGGTCGCCCCCTGCACCCGCATCAGGAACGCCGGGGTCCAGCTCTGCAGGGTGTAGCCGGCGACGCCGGAGAAGCTGCACCCCAGCGCCGTCAGCACCAGCACCGGCGACCTGACGAAGGCGGCGATGGTGGCGCCCAGCGGCAGGCCCCCGTCGCCGGCCTTGGCCTCGCCGTCCAGGTTCCCCCGCACCGGCTCCTTGACGATCAGCGGCAGCAGAAGGGCGAGCAGGATCCCCGGCACGGCCAGGCTGATGAAGGCGCCCCGCCAGCCCCAGTGGCTCGACGCCCACGCCCCATAGGCTCCGCCGAAGAACACCCCCAGCGGAATGCCCAGCGAGAACAGCCCCATGGCCAGGCCCCGCCGGAAGGGCGGGAAGTAGTCGGACAGGATGGCGTAGGACGGCGGCACGCCCCCCGCCTCGCCGATGCCGACCCCGACCCGCGCCAGCGCCAGCTGGGTGAAGCTGCCGGCCAGGCCGCAGGCGCCGGTGAACAGGCTCCACAGGCCGCAGGCGACGGCCACGATCCGCACCCGGTTCATCCGGTCCGCCATCCAAGCCACCGGCACGCCGCAGATCGAATAGAACACCGCGAACACCAGCCCGGTGATCAGCCCGAGCTGGGTGTCGGAAAAGCCCAGCTCCTTGCGGATCGGCTCGACCAGGATCGAGACCAGCTGCCGGTCCAGGTAGTTCAGGATGTACACGACCAGCAGCACCCCCAGCACCACATAGGGGTAGAGGCTTCTGCGCGGCGCGGCGTCGGCGGTTGAGGTCACGGCTCGAGCACCTTTCCCTTGGTTTCAGGAAGCATGAAGGCGGCGACGGCCATGACCCCGTACGAGATGGCGGCGAAGACCCCCAGGGCCTGGCCGAGCCCCATCCGCGTCGCCATGGCCCCGACCACGAAGGGGATGAAGGCGCCCAGCGCCCGCCCCAGGTTGTAGGTGAAGCCCTGCCCCACTCCTCGTACCCGCGTCGGGAACTGCTCGGAGTAGAACGCCCCCTGCACCGCGAAGACCCCGGCCCCGAAGAACCCGAGCGGCCCGCCCAGCACCAGCATCGCCGCATTGCCGAACGGGGCCATGGTGTAGCCGATGACCAGCACGATCGCCCCGATGGCGAAGACCAGGAAGGTGTTCCTGCGCCCGATGCTGTCGCCCAGATAGGCGCCGGTCATGTAGCCGAGGAACGAGCCTACGATCAGCACCGCCAGATATCCCGACGAGCCGATGACGGAGAGGCCCCGCTCGTTCTTCAGATAGGTCGGCAGCCAGGTGATGATGGCGCTGTAGCCGCCCTGGGCCCCCATGCCGAGCAGGCCGCCCAGCACCGTGACCTTCAGCAGCGGCGGCTTGAAGATCTCCAGCACCGAGACCTTCTCGCCCGACGCCGCCAGGGCCTTCTTCGAGGCGGTGTAGATCTCGGACTCGCCGACCAGACGGCGCACGAAGAAGATCATGATGGCGGGGGTCACCCCGATGAAGAACAGCACCCGCCACGCCTGCGCCTGCGGCAGGACCGAGAAGACGATGGTCGAGGCGACCATGGCCACTGCCCATCCCACCGCCCAGGCCGACTGCATCGAGCCCAGGGCCTTGCCGCGGTGCCTGGCCGGCACCGTCTCGGCCAGCAGCACGGCGCCTGCGGCCCATTCGCCGCCGAAGCCCAGGCCCATCAGGGCGCGGGCGGCGAACAGCTGCTCGTAGGTCTGGGCGAGGCCGCAGAGGAAGGTGAAGAAGGCGAACCAGGCGATGGCCAGCTGCAGGGTGCGCACCCGGCCGATGCGGTCGGCCAGCCAGCCGGCGATCCAGCCGCCGACGGCTGACGTCAGCAGGGCGGCGGTGGCCACGGCGCCGGCCTGTTCGGTGGTGATCCCCCATACCGCGATCAGGGCGGGGATGACGAAGCTGTAGATCTGGACGTCCATGGCGTCCAAGCCCCAGCCGCCGATGGCCGCCCACAGGGTCCGCCGCGCCGGCTTGTCGAGGTCGCCGTACCAGCCGAACAGGGAGCCCTTGCGCGCCTCACCGTGCGGCCGCACCGTTTCGCTCATGCCTGCCCCCTCCAGAGCAATCCCGCGTTGCGGACACAAATCGCCAGATGCATAGATATCCTTAGGGAGCGGCGCCAGACCACAACCGCCGCCCAAGGGGGAGCTGCATGTCTTTGAACTTCGATTTGTCGAACGGCTTTGTGCTGCTTCGCCTGTTGATCGCCGTCTTTTTGATCCCGCACGTCATCGGCAAGGTGAAGCATAAGGGCCCGGTCACCGGCTTCTTTGACACCGTCGGCTTTCGCCCGGCCCCCGTCTTCGTCATGGTCGCCATGGTGTTCGAGATCGTGGCGGCCGCGGCCCTGATCCTCGGCGCCTTCACCCAGGTCTTCGCCGCCCTGCTCGCCGTCTTCATGTTCGTGGCCGCGGCCGCGAACCACAAGATGTGCAAGGGCAAGTGGCTGTGGAACATCGGCGGCAGCGAATATCCGATCTTCTGGGGCCTCTGCGCCGTCATCGTGGCCCTGAATCCGACCTAGGGGACTAGACATCCGTCTCGGGGCGGCCCAGGTCGGGCCGCCCCTTTTTCGTTTTCGGAGGACACCAT
This sequence comes from Caulobacterales bacterium 32-69-10, assembly GCA_002280485.1. The sequence continues at coordinate 110,000 of NCED01000005.1, read as the reverse complement.
GAAAGTCGGCTTCATCGGACTTGGACGCATGGGACAGGAGATGGCCCGTCGCCTGCTGGACGCCGGTCATGAGCTCGTCCTCTACAACCGCACCCCGGACAAGATCGCCGAGCTGGTCTCCGCGGGCGCGGGCAGCGCCGGCTCGGCCGCCGATGCGGCGCGGGACGTCGATGTTGTGATCACCATGCTGGCCAACGACGCGGTGCTGGAGACCGTCGCTCAGGATGACGGCCTGATCGCCGCCATGAAGGCCGGCGCCATCCACATCGCCATGGGCACCCACGGCGTCGGCGTGATCCGCGCCCTGGCCGAAGAGCACGCCGCGAGCGGCAGCCAGCTGGTCTGCGCCCCCGTGCTGGGCCGGCCCGAGGCCGTCGCCGCCGGGCGCCTCGGCATCATCGCCTCCGGCCCCGAAGGCGCCGTCGCCAAGGTCCAGCCGCTGTTCGACGCCATCGGCCGCAAGACCTACATGGCCGGCGAGGACGTGGGCGTCGCCTGCGCCGTCAAGGTCGCCAACAACTTCCTGATCGCCGCCGCCATCCAGGCGATGGGCGAGGCGTTCTCGCTGGTCGAGAAGACCGGAGCCAAGCCGCAGGTGTTCCACGACGTGATCACCGACGGCCTGTTCGCCTGCCCGGCCTATATCGCCTACGCCAAGCTGATCTCGGAGAAGGCCTACGACCAGGTCGGCTTCACAGCCACCCTGGCCCTGAAGGACATGAACCTGGCCGGCGCGGCGGCCGCCATCGGCAATGTGCCGATGCCGACCCTCAGCCTGATCAAGGATCGCCTCACAGGCGCCATGGCTCATGGCGACGCCGAGAAGGACTGGGCGATCCTGGGCCTGGAGCAGGCGCGCGCCGCCGGCATGGCGTGATAGGATGGCGGCGCTTGCCGCTGGGGTGACCACCCTGTAGAAGGGGCAAGAATTTCGACAATCCAAGGCGAATGCGCCGGTTTGCCGATTTCAGCCCCTCGCGATGTGGAACCTGCCCCCGTGACAAGCGCCCTCTTCTCGCCGATCTCCCTGCGCGGCCTGACCCTGAACAACCGGGTCGTGGTCTCGCCGATGTGTCAGTACGCGTCCAACGACGGCTCGGCCAACGACTGGCACCTGATGCACCTCGGCGGCTTCGCCATGGGCGCGGCCGGGCTGATCATCGCCGAGATGACCAACGTCAGCATGGTGGGCCGCATCAGCCCCAAGTGCGCCACCTTGTGCAACGACGAGAACGAGGCGGCGATCAAGCGTGTCGTCGACTTCTGCAAGACCTACGGCGTGGCCAAGATGGCCGTCCAGATCGCCCACGCCGGCCGCAAGGCCTCGACCAACCCGCCGGCCCTGGGCGGCAAGCCGCTGACCGCTGAGGAAGGCGCCTGGGAGACCATAGCCCCGTCGGCCATTCCGTTCGGCGAAGGCTGGCCAACGCCCCGGGCCATGACCCTCGACGACATCAAGCAGTGCCTCGCCGACCATGTGGCCTCGGTGAAGCGCGCCGACCGCGCCGGCTTCGACGCCATCGAGATGCACGGCGCCCACGGCTATCTGGTCCACCAGTTCCTGTCGCCCCTGTCCAATCAGCGCACGGACGAATATGGCGGCAGCCTCGAGAACCGCATGCGCTTCCCGCTGGAGTGCTTCAAGGCGATGCGGGACGCGTGGCCGCAGGATAAGCCCATGGGCGTTCGCGTCTCGGCCACAGACTGGGTCGAGGGCGGCTTCACCCCTGAAGAGGCCGTGGTCTTCGCCAGGGAACTGAAGAAGATCGGCTGCGACTGGATCGACGCCACCACCGGCGGCCTCGACCCTCGCCAGCAGATCCCGCTGGCCCCCGGCTATCAGGTCCCGTTCGGCGCTAAAATCCGTCAAGAGGCCGGCATCGCCACCATGTCGGTGGGCCTGATCAGCGACCCGCACCAGGCCGAGGAGATCGTCGCGTCCGGCCAAGCCGACATGGTCGCCCTCGCCAGGGGAGCGGTCTACGACCCCCGCTGGGCCTGGCACGCCGCCGAGGCCCTGGGCGTCGAGACCGAATATCCGCCCAAGTACCGGGTTGGACATCCTTCGATGCGTCCCCAGATGTTCCCGAACCGCCAGAAGTAGAGTTGGAGCCGGCCGTGTCAGAGGACCGCATCGAGGATCGTCCGGAGGTCCGCACCCCGGTCACCCTGCTGACCGGCTTCCTCGGCAGCGGCAAGACCACCCTGCTGAACCGGGCGCTGAAGCACCCGGACATGGCGCGCACGGCGGTGATTATCAACGAGTTCGGCGAGGTCGGGCTCGACCACCTGCTCGCCACCAAGAGCGACGACACCATCGTGGTGCTGGATAACGGCTGCCTGTGCTGCACCGTCTTCGGCGACCTGGTCGGCACTCTGAACCGCCTCTACCACGCCCGCGAACACAACGAGATCCCGACCTTCGACCACGTGGTGATCGAGACCTCGGGCCTGGCGGATCCCCAGCCCGTGCTGCAGGCCTTTCTGTCCGAGCCGACGATGGAAGGCCTGTACCGGGTGGGTTCGGTGATCGCGACCTTCGACGCGGTCAACGGACCGGGCACCCTGGACCATCACATGGAGTCGGTGCGCCAGGCAGCCCTGGCCGACCACATCCTGGTCACCAAGCTCGACATGATGGAGCCTGAGGCGGCCGAGGTGCGGTTCGCCGAGGTGACCGCGCGCCTGCGCCAGCTTAACCCGGCGGCGGTGATCCTGCGCGCCGACGATCCGTCGGTCGACGCCATCGGGCTGCTGCGCCGTCCCGGATTCGATCCCGCCCGCGGTGGCGAGGCGGCGCGGTCCTGGCTGAACGCCGAAGCTTACGAGCCGCACGACACTGGCCATGTGCACGACGAGCACTGCGGCCACGATCATCACGACCACAACCACGAGCGGCACAGCCACGACGACTCCATCGCCTCGTTCTGCCTGACCCGCGACGAGCCTTCGTCGCGCGAGGCGCTGCAACTGCTGCTGGCGGCGCTGGAGAAGAACCTCGGCCCCAACCTGTTGCGGGTGAAGGGCCTGGTGAACGTCATCGAGGAGCCGGGCCGACCAGCGGTGCTCCAGGGCGCGCAGCATCTGCTGCACAACCTGACCTGGCTGGACCGCTGGCCCGACGACGACCACCGCACCCGCATCGTCTTCATCACCCAGGGCATGCCGCGCGAAGACCTGGAGGAGTTGGTCTCCCTTCTCGACCGGGTCGCCACCCGCACCGCCGCAGCGCGGGCCCGGGGCGAGGCGGCGCGGGCGGAGGCGGAGCGCGCCGAAGCCGAAGCGGGGCGCGGCGAGGGTTAGAACCCGCTCGTCCGAGCCCGTCGCTCAGATTCCTGACAAGCGCTCGCGGCCCGGCTCCGACGGCCGGTCAAAACCGTTCATCGTCAGGAATGTTTCCTCGGACGCGTTCGGCGATCTCAATAGCCGGTTTAGCATTTGTATTTACCGTGACGGACGGTCCGAACCCGCAGATCACCGGGCGAATGGCCTTTGGGCGCACGCTGAGCGCCTGTCGCGAAGGATTTTTGAGAATGAGGGGCCAAACCTCACACCGGCGGGCCGACCTCGCCTGGCGGCTGATCGGGGCCACCGCGCTCGCCAGCGGCGCCCTGGCCGCCGCCCATCCCGCGATGGCCGCCGACGCCGACCTCGATCAGATCGTGGTGACCGGCACCAGCATCCGCGGCGTGGCTCCCGTCGGCGCCAATGTCATCGTCCTGGACCGGGCGCAGATCCGCAGCAGCGGCGCGCAAACCGTGCAGCAACTGCTGACCCGCGTGCCGCAAATCACCGGATTCAACAACTACGGCCAAGGCTCGTTCGGCTCGGCCGACCCTTCCGGCACCAATGCGCCGACCATCCACAGCCTGGGCGCCTCGGCCTCGAACGGGACCCTGGTCCTGGTCGACGGCCATCGCCTGCCGCTCAGCGGCGTCACCCGCACCCTCGCCGATCCGAACATCATAGCCCCCGCCGCCCTGGAGCGCGTCGAGGTGCTGCCGGACGGCGCCTCCGCGATCTATGGCTCGGACGCCGTGGCCGGCGTACTGAACTTCATCACCCGCCGCCGCTTCGACGGCGCCGAGGTCTCCGGCCAAGCCGGCTTCGGCGACGAATATCGCAACGCCGCCGTCAACATGGTCGCCGGCAAGGTCTGGGACCGCGGCTCGGCCATGCTGGCCTACGGCTATTCCTACCGCTCCAACCTGGTGAGCGAGGACAGGGACTTCTACCAGACCGACCTGCGCGCCCGGGGCGGCTCCAACTACAACAACTTCGGCTGCGGTCCAGCGGCGGTGCAGCCCGGCGGCGCGGGCGGGTCCACCCTGTTCCTGGCGCCCTACACCGGCACGGGCGTGTCCGCCGCAAACCCCTCGTGCAACTACAGCTACGACATCGACACCCTGCCCGAGGAGAAGCGTCACAACGTCTTCGCGCGCATCGAGCAGAAGGTTGGCGACCGGCTGACCGTTTCGGCGGACCTGGCCTATGCCCAGCGCAAGAACCGCCAGGAGATCGCGGTCGGCGCCGTCGGCAACGTCGTGGTCTTCGGCCCCGGCACGACCGATCCGGCGCGAGCTGGCCAGATCAATCCCTTCTTTCAGGGGCCGCCGGGAACGTCGGTCGAGCGGGTCAACTTCGCCGCCGACGAGCTCTTCCCGAACGCCCTGAACCTCGCCGGCGCCAAGACCGCCTTCGGAACCCTCCGCGCCGAGTACGATCTCGGCGGCGCCTGGACGGCCGAACTCAGCGGCGTACTCGGCGAGGACAGGAGCAAGTCCAACAACTACGGCGTCCTGTGCGCCAGTTGCCTGATCCTGGGGCTGAACGGCACGACCAATGTCGCCGGCAGTACGACCACCCCGACCTTCCCGGCCCGCACCGGGCCGGACGCCTTCGTCGTCAACCTGCCCCTGACGGCCGCTAACGCCATCGACGTGTGGAACCCGGCCGGATCGAACCGCACCTCGCCGGCTTCCCTCGCCGGCCTGCTCGACAACAATTTCCTGAACGCCCGCCAGCGGTTTCAGAACGCCAAGCTGGTGGTCGGCGGCCCGGCCTTCACCCTGCCCGGCGGGCCGGTGCAAATCTCCGCCGGCGCCGAGGGCCTGCGCTACACCATGCGCCAGCACATGGTGGCGACCGCCAACGGCGGCCCGATCACCCGGAACGCCGTCACCACGGACCTCGACTTCAGCCGCAAGGTCTACGCCCTGTTCGCCGAGACCCTGATCCCGCTGATCGGCCCGGACAACGCCATCCCCGGCGTGCAGAGGCTGAACCTCAGCGCGGCCGTCCGCTACGACCACTATGACGACGTCGGGGGCACGACCAATCCCAAGGTGGCGGCCGAATGGGGCGTCGCCGGCGGCTTGTCGTTCCGCGGCGCCTATGGGACCTCCTTCACCGCGCCGGCCCTGACCAGCCGGGGCGACGACCTATTCGGGATCACCACCGATTCCAATTTCGGCGCCTCGGCCCAGCAGACCCTGCCGGGCAGCTTCCCGGGCGCCAACACCCTGCCCGGCTGCGGCGCCGTCACCGCCACGGGCGCGTGCAACATCGGCGGGGCCAACGCGGCCCAGGGCATCCAGCTCAACGGCGGCAACCGCGCCCTGCAACCCCAGACCGGCGACACTTGGTCTCTCGGCGCCGACTGGCGGCCACGCTTCCTCAGCGGCTTCCGGATCAGCGTGACCTACTGGGCCGCCAAGTATAAGGGCCTGATCGCCGCGCCGAGCTTCAGTCAGGTCGTGGCCAGCCCCGGCCTGTATGACGCCCTGACCCTCAACCCGAGCGCGGCCCAGATCGCGGCGGCGACGGCGGGCCTACGCCAGACCTCGGCCCTGCCGACCAACATCAGCTTCATCTACAGCTTCCAGCAGCGCAACCTGTCCAACCTGGACGCCAGCGGCGTCGACCTCGACGCGCGCTACGCCTTCCCGACCCGCTTCGGCGACTGGGTGCTGGGCGCGGCGGTCAGCGACAAGCTGAAGTTCGCCCAGCAATATGGCGAGGGCACCCCCTATCTGAGCCGCCTGAACGTGGTGGGGATCAACGCCACCTTCAGCTCGATCCGCCTGGCGGGGCGCGCCACCGTCGGCTGGAGCCTGGGAAGTTGGGCCGCGTCGCTGTTCGTCAACCACACGGGCGGCTACTGGAACCGGATCTCGCCTGCGATCGCCGTCTCCGGCCCACGAGGCCAGCGTGTCGCGTCCTACACCACCATCGACGGCCACCTGTCCTACGACATCAAGGCCGGCGGCTGGTTGAGCGACACCCAGGTGTTCGCCGACGCTCAGAATCTGTTCGATCAGGACCCGCCCTTCGCCAACACACCGGGCGGCTACAACCTGCAGGACGCCAACCCGATCGGCCGCGTCATTGCCTTCGGTGTCCGCAAGGCCTGGTGACGCGCTGCGACGGCCTTCAGGGGCGACATCAGCCGCCCTTGCCGCGCACCTCGTCGCCGGCGTCGGCGGTAAGGCGCAGGAAGCCCAGGGCGGCCACCGCGGCCAGGACCGCCATGACGACGAAGGCGACGCGGAAGTCCCACAGGGCCAGGGCCTGCCCCTTGAACAGGGCGAGGCTGAGGTTGAGGGCCAGGGCGGCGAGCGCCACGCCGAGGCTGAACGACAACTGCTGCATCATCGCGAAAAGCGCCGTCGCGCCCGGCCGCTCCGGCGGCGTCACTTCGGCGAACATCAGGGTGTTGATGGCCGTGAAGGTCATCGAGCGGCTGCAACCGGCGACGAACAGCACGGCCCAGATCACCGGCTGGGGCGTGTCGCGGCTGAACAGGGCGCACCCGACCAGGGCGGCGGCGGTGACTAGGTTGGCGGTGAACAGGACGGGCCGGAAGGCGAGCCGGCGCAGGATCGGCGTCGTCACCGTCTTCATCCCGAGGTTTCCCAGCATATAGACCAGCACCATGACCCCGGCCTCGAAGGCGTCGAAGCCGAAGCCGAGCTGGAACATCAGGGGCAGCAGGAAGGGCGTGGCGCTGATCGCCACCCGGGCCACGAAGCCGCTGGACGAGACCGTGAGGCGAAAGCTGGGCCAGCGCATCGACCGCAGATCGAGCAACGGCGCTGAGGCGCGGCGGGCGTGCCACACGGCGGCGCCGCCGAGGGCCACGGCGGCCACGACCAGGCCGAAAGCCAGGGCCTTGGGCTCGCCCACCTGACCCAGGAGGTCGAGGCCATAGATCAGCCCGCCGAGGGCCGCCGCGGTGAGGACGAAGCCGAGGGTGTCGAAGCGTGCCGGCGGCGCGTCGCCGCCTTTGGGCGTGTAGCGCAGGGCCAGGAGCACGCCGGCGATCCCGATCGGCACGTTGAGGAAGAAGATCCATCGCCACGAGGCGTAGGTGGCGATCAGGCCGCCCAGCGGCGGGCCCAGCACCGGGGCGATCAGGGCCGGCCAGGTGATGGCGGCGATGGCGGGGATCAGGTCCTTCTTGGCGGTGGTGCGGATCACCACCAGCCGGCCCACGGGCGACATCAGGGCGGCGGCGAACCCCTGCAGCACCCGCGAGGCCACGAACATCCACAGCTCGGTCGACAGGCCGCACAGGACCGAAGCGAAGACGAACAGGGCGGTGGCGCCGGCGAAGACCGGGCGGGCGCCGAACCGGTCGGCCACCCAGCCGCTGGCCGGGATCACCGCCGCCAGGCTGACCATATAGGCGGTGACGACGAGGCCCAGGCCCTCGGGCGTAACCCCGAAGCTGGCCCCGATCTGCGGCAGGGCCGTCACCACCACGGTGGCGTCGAGCTGCTCCATGAAGAAGGCGCCCGCCACGATGAGGGGCAAGGGGGCGAAGCGTCTCGGTTTGTCGACAGGCGATTCCACGCTTGAGCTTTACACGCAGATTCCGCTTCCCCCCACCCGACGCCATGACGATCCTGAGGCCATGAACGCGTCCGTCTTCCCCACCGCCCTGGCCGACCTGCTCGACGAACTCCGCGGGCTGCTGGGCGACCAGATTTCGACCGCCGCCGCCGTCCGCGGACATCATGCCCATGGGGAGGGTCTGAAGGACCCATTCCCGCCGGACGCCGTGGTCTTCGCCCGCACCACCGAGGACGTGGCCGCCGTCGTGGCGCGCTGCAACGCCGCCCGCGTGCCGGTGATCCCGTTTGGAGTCGGCACCTCGCTGGAGGGGCACGTCCAGGCTCTACGGGGCGGGATCACCATCGACATGTCGCGGATGGACCGGGTGCTGGAGGTCAATGCCGAGGACCTCGACTGCCGGGTCGAGGCGGGCGTCACCCGCGAGCAGCTCAACAGCCACCTGCGCGACCAGGGCCTGTTCTTCCCCGTCGACCCGGGGGCGAACGCCACCCTGGGCGGCATGGCCTCGACCCGCGCCTCGGGCACCACCACCGTCCGCTATGGGGCGATGCGCGAGCTGACCCTGGGCATGACCGTGGTCACCGCCACGGGCGAGACCATCCGCACCGGCGGGCGGGCGCGCAAATCCGCGGCCGGCTACGACCTGACGCGCCTTTTCATCGGCGCCGAAGGCACGCTGGGGGTCATCACCGAGCTGCAGCTGCGCCTGTTCGGCATCCCCGAGGCCACCGTCGCGGCGGTGTGCCAGTTCGACGATGTGGAGGGCGCGGTGGCGGCGACCGTCATGGCCCTGCAGATGGGCCTGGCCGTGGCGCGGATCGAGCTGATCGACGCCCTGCAGATGCGGGCCTGCATCGCCTACGCCAAGCTGGAGGGTTTCGAGGAGAAGCCGACCCTGTTCCTCGAGTTCCACGGTTCGGAAGCCGGCGTGACCGAGACCGCCGAACAGATGCGCGCCATCACCGACGACTGCGGCGGCGCGGACTATCGCTGGGCGCGGCGGCCCGAGGAGCGCAGCCAGCTGTGGAAGGCCCGCCACGGGGCCTATTTCGCGGCGCTCGCCCTGTCGCCCGGCCGCCAGGGCATGGTCACCGACGCCTGCGTGCCGATCTCGCGCCTGGCCCAGTGCATCAGCGAAACCAGGGCGGACGCCGAGGCCAGCGGCCTGATCTGCCCCATGGTCGGCCACGTTGGGGACGGCAACTTCCACGTCACCGCCCTGTTCGACCCGGCCGACCCAAAAGAGCGGGCGGCGGCGGAAGCCCTGACCGCCGGTATCGCGAACCGGGCCATCCGGCTCGGCGGCACCTGCACCGGCGAGCACGGGGTGGGTATGCACAAGCTGAATTATATGACCGCCGAGCACGGCCCGGCTGTAGGGCTGATGCAGGCGATCAAGCGCGCCCTCGACCCCAACGGCATCATGAATCCGGGCAAGACGATACCGGCCTGAAGCCAGGACGGTGCGAACATTGGCGCCGCCCGCGCGCCGTGGTCATCTGAGGGGAGATGGGGCTCTTGGGAGGGCGCGTCATTCCACATGTTAGGGCGACGCAGTTGCGACGATCGGGTGCGCGTTGGCTGGCGGCGGCGGCGTCCGCTGCGGCCTTCTGCGGCGAGGCCGTGGCCCAGGAACTGAACGGCGAGGCCGCCGTCCCCCTTGAGGCGACCGCCCAGACCGGGCCCATCGTCTATCTGCCAGAATTCTTCGCGACCTTCCGGCCGGCCAACGCCAACGAGATGATCGCTCGCCTCCCGGGCTTCGCCTTCAACAAGGGCGAGGAGGTGCGTGGCTTCGGCGGCGCGGCCGGGAACGTGCTGATCGACGGCGCACGGCCCTCCTCCAAGTCGGTGCCCCTCGACCAGCTGCTGCAGCGCATCCCCGTCAGTCAGGTCGAGCGCATCGAGCTGATCCGCGGCGGCGCGCCGGGCATCGACATGCAGGGCCTGCCGGTGGTCGCCAATGTGGTGCGCAAGTCCGGCTCCGCCTCGACCCAGGCCGCCCAGATCCTGTTCAAGCCCTATACCAACGGCTTCGTCGGCGTGATCCCCCGCGTCGAGGCCAACTGGCGCTCCGGCCCGATCACCATCGACGGCCAGCTGGGGGCCCGCAAGGACATGAACACCGACTCCGGCGATGGCCAGATCACCCGCCGCAGCGGCGCCGGGACCCTGTTCCAGTCCGGCGAGTTCGACTCAAAGGTGATCAACACCGTCCTGCAGGCCAACGGCGCCGCGGAGTACCGCGGCCGCATCGACCAGATCCGCCTCAACCTCTCGGCCGAGCGCAACGACCTGGACCGCAGGGAAGCCTCGCTGCTGACCGATACGACCCTGGGCTCGTTCTCGGAACGTACCCGCACCAAGACCCGGGCCGACAAGGCCGAGATCGGCGGCGACTATCAGCGCCCCCTCACATCCTGGCTGAACGCCCAGCTTATCGGGCTGAAAACGTTCAAGTCCGACAGCCTGAACTCCCTTGGCCAGACCCGCGCCCCGAACCAGATCTCGACCGAGGATTCCACCTCCGGCGAAACGATCCTGCGCACCGTCCTGTCGGCTGTGCATTCGCCCACCCTGCGCTTCGAAGGCGGGGGTGAAGGAGCCAAGAACTTCCTGGACGCCCGCTCCACCCTGAATGTCGGCGGCGTCGCCGTGGTGCTGCCGTCGGCCACCGTGCGGGTGGACGAGACGCGGGCCGAGGGCTTCTTCACCGCCACCTGGAAGCCGCACGCCAAGCTGTCGATCGAGAGCGGCCTGCGCTGGGAGGTCTCGACCATCGGCCAGACCGGCGCGGTCAACCAGGAGAGGACCTTCTCCTTTCCCAAGCCGCGACTGATCGTGTCGTGGGCGCCCAATTCGGTCAGCCAGCTGCGCCTTCGGGTGGAGCGGGTCGTCGGCCAGCTGAACTTCAAGGACTTCGCAGCCTCGGTGCAGGTCGAGGCCGGCGCGGTCAACGCCGGCAACCCCAACCTGGAGCCCGAGCGATCGTGGATCGGCGAGTTGGCGCTGGAGCGGCGATTCTGGGACGGCGGGGCGGTGGTGCTGACCCTGTCGCATGCCGAGGTGCAGCAGGTTATGGACTTCATCCCCATCGCCGGACGCTTCGACGCGCCGGGCAATGTCGGGGACGGCACGCGCGACGAGGCCAAGCTGAGCGTGAACGTGCCGCTTGCCCGCCTGGGGGTCCCGGGCGCCACCCTGCGCTTCAACGGTTACTGGCGGCGCTCGCGGGTCACGGACCCGCTGACGGGCGAGAGTCGGCGCATCTCCAACCAGCGCCCGTTCGAGGGCGACTTCCTGCTAACCAAGGCCTTCCCCAAGTGGAAGAGCAGCCTGAACCTGGAAGGGGCCCTCGGCTTCGTCGAGACCGTCTACCGCATCGGCGAGGTCCGGCGGACCCAGGAGACGCCGATGTACAAGCTGTTCTGGGACTGGAGCCCCCGGTCCGACCTGATGTTCCGCTTCCAGATCGAGAACCTCACCACAAAGCAACGCCGCCGCGACCGCGACCTCTACACTGGGACGCGGGCCGCGGGTCCGCTGAGCTTCACCGAGAAGCGCTACGCCGAACAGGCGCCGTTCCTGATGATCCGAACACGGAAGGTATTCTGAACGTCGCCCCGCTTGGGTCGCCCCGGACAAGCCGGGCGATGACGGTTAAGGAGGGGCGATGATCATCCCCATAACCGACCCCGCCGACCCGCGCATCGCCGCCTATCACCAGGTGCGCGAGCGGGACCTGGTGGGACGTGAGGGGTTGTTCGTGGCCGAGGGCGAGGTGGTGCTGCGCACCCTGGTCCGCGATGGCCGCCACGGGATCGCCTCGGTGCTGCTGGCCGACAAGCGGGCGGCGGGCCTGGCCGACCTGATCGCCGCCCTGCCGGCGGACACGCCCGTCTATACCGCCGGCCAGGCCGTGCTGGACGGCATCGTCGGCTTCCACATCCACCGGGGCATACTGGCGCTGGGCCGCCGCGCCCCGGAGCTCTCCGCGGAGGACCTGCTTCGACAGGCCGGGCCGCGCGCCCTGGTCGTGGTCCTGTTCGGGGTCGGCAACCACGACAACATGGGCGGCCTGTTCCGCAACGCCGCCGCCTTCGGGGCCGACGCGGTCCTGCTCGACCCGACCTGCTGCGACCCGCTCTATCGCAAGGCCATCCGCGTCTCGGTCGGAGCGGCCCTCACCACGCCCTTCGCGCGGATCGATGGCGACCCCCTGGCGCTGTTGGAGCGGTGCGGCTTCGCCGCCCTAGCGCTCAGCCCTTCGGGGGCCACGCCCCTGGCGCGGCTGAAGCGGCCGGACCGCGTGGCGGTGCTGCTGGGGGCGGAAGGGCCCGGCCTGCCGGCCGAGCTGATGGCGCGGGCGGCCACGGTCTCGATCCCCATGGCCGGCGCCTTCGACAGCCTCAATGTGGCGACCACCTCGGGGATCGTACTGCACCACCTGGTGTTCAGTTGAGGGTCCACAGGGCCGTCAGGCCGTCTTCGACGTCGCGCGGATCGTCCATCCGGCACAGGCGCGCCTTGGCCTCGCGCCGGACCTGGGCGTCCGCCGGCCAGGGGGCGGCCTGGACGTACCAACCAAGGTGCTTGCGGAACACCTTCAGCCCCAGGCCCTCGCGGTAGAAGGCCAGCGCCTCGCGCATGTGCTCCAGCACGATCTCCAGCCTTCCCTCAGGACCGGGCTCGACCATCTCGGTATCGTCCGTCAGCGCCGCCTCCAGCCCCGCCAGCATCCACGGGCGGCCGTAGACCCCGCGCCCGATCATCACCGCGTCGGCCTGGGCCAGCGACAGGGCCCGACGGGCGGACGCCGCGCAGGTGATGTCGCCGTTGACGATCAGGGGCAGGCTGGTCGCCGCGCGGACCTTGGCCACCTCGGCCCAGTCGGCGACGCCGGTGTAGAACTGCTGGCGGGTGCGGCCGTGGACTGTGATGGCCTTGACGCCGGCGCCCTGCGCCAAGGCCGCCAGCTCCGGCGCATTCTTGGAGCCCTCGTCCCAGCCCAGGCGCATCTTCAGGGTCACCGGCAGGTCCACCGCGCCCACGGCGGCCGCGATCACCCGCTCGGCCAGGTCCAGCTCGCGCATCAGGGCCGAGCCGCACTGCGAACCGGTGACCTCCTTGGCGGGACAGCCCATGTTGAGGTCGACGATATGGGCGCCGGCCGCCTGGGCCATCTCGGCGCCGCGCGCGATCATGGCCGGATCGCGCCCGACCAGCTGCACCACCATGAGGGGCAGGCCGTCGCCCACCGCCGCGCGGCGCACCGCGTCCGGGCGGCCCTGGGCCAACTCGGCGCAGGCCACCATCTCGGTCGCCACATAGGCGCCGCCCAGTCGTGAGATCAGCCGCCGGAACGGCAGGTCGGTGATGCCGGTCATCGGCGCGGCCAGCACGCGGCCGGGCACGACGACATCTCCGATGTGAAGGGCCGCGGTCATGGGGCGCGCTTGTGCCGCCGAACCGGGCCCGCGTCTAGGTGCGGTTCGAGATGCCGGCCGGGTCGACGTAGGGGACCTTGGGCAGGCGAAGGCGCACCTCGTTGCGCCCGAAGTCGAGCGAGACCTCCTCGAAGAAGCGCATGATGTCCATGCCCATCAGGAGGGCGGGACGGTCCGTCAGGTCCCACAGGGTGAAGGGGTGCAGGTCGGCGTAGGCCACCCGCAGGTTCGCGATGGTCAGGGAGCCGAGCCGGAACATCGGCACCGCGCCGTAGTCGCCCATGGTGACGTCGCCGGTGGCGCCGGAGATCTTCACCTGCTGCAAGAGCGGGGCCTTGCGGTTGCGCTGGACCACGTCGCGCAGGGCGCTGTTGCCTATGGTCGAGACCGAGCCGGAGTCGATCAGAACGGCGACGCGCACCCCGTCGAGGTCGGTATCGACTACGGTTAGCTGGCCAAAGCGCTTGCGGGCCCGGATCACCGCCCCGCCCTGCGTGGCGTGGGGCGCCGAGGAACGCACGATCTGCAGCCGGGAGCCCGGCAGGTCGAAGACGATGCGCTGGTTCTTCAGCCCGTCCACGCCGAGGAGGCCCAAGGCCCCGAGATAGCGGCCCGGCAGGGTGGCCATGGACAGGTTCTTGGCCTCCCGCGCGCCGATGGCGTACCGCTCGAGCTTGACGGTGGGGACCAGCCGCTCGCCGACGATGCCGTGCACCTTGGTGAGGCGCCCCGGCGGCAGGGCCAGTTCGGCTGCCAGCTCCTCAGAAATGATCGAGCGATTGGCGCCGGTGTCGACGATGAAATCGAACGGCCCCTTGCCGTTGACCATCACCGGGGCGGTCATGCGCCGGCCCTGGTCCTCCATCGCCCCGATGTCGGCGGGGTGCTCGTCGTTGCCGAACTCGGCCTCGGGGACCAGCTCGAACGTGGGCTGAGCTAGGGCCGCAGTCGGCAAAACGGCGCCGGCCCCGATAAGGGCCAGCGCCGTTCGCCTGTCGTAGAATGATCCGGTCATGGTCAGGGCGCTCCTGGAACGCCCCGTCACGATACGCCGACGGACGGCGATCCGGTATCGACTATTTGAGGTGCTTGGCCAGGTGCTTGTTCATCTCGAACATGCTGACCCGGTCCTTGCCGTCGAACACCTTCTTCAGCTTCTCGTCGGCGACGATCTCGCGCTTGTTGGCGGGGTTCTGAAGGTTGTTCTTCTTGATGTATTCCCAGATCTTCGAGACCGTTTCGCCGCGCGACAGTTGCGCCGCGCCGACAACCGCCGCCAGCTCGGGCGAGGGCGTCAGGGGCTTTTGCAGCGCGTTGGTCTTCTTTTCGGCTTCGGCCATGAGTTTTCCCCAAGCTCCATTTGGGCCCGCCGACACCGGCGGGTGGTGAGTCGTGGCGCGCAGCCTAGAGATGTTTTGCGCCTCCTGTCACCTGCGCTTGACGGGATAGCCGCTCGCAAAAGGTCGGAATCCTGCAGATTCCTCGGTCTTGCGGTTAACGGGAGGTTGAAATCGGGGCTCGCCGGGCCCGGTTCACCGCCTCGTCGAGGGCGGAGAGGAAGCGCGACCGGTCCGCCGACTGGAACGGCGGCGGACCGCGGGTCACCTCGCCCATCGACCTGAGGTGCTCGCCGACGGCCCGCTGGGCCAGGGCCGAGCCGATCATGTCATGGGTGTATCGGCGCCCTTGCGGCCCGATCACTTCGGCGCCCGATTTCAGGCAGCGGCTGGCCAGGGGGATGTCGTTGGTGACCACCACGTCGCGCGGCCCCGCGCGCTCGGCGATCCAGTCGTCCGCCACGTCGGGTCCGGCCTCGACCACCACCCGCTCGATCAGCGGGTCCTTCGGGACCATCAGGAAGGCGTTGGCGACCACGAAGACCGGCAGGCCGTAGCGGCCCGCGACCTTGTAGACCTCGTCCTTCACCGGACAGGCGTCGGCGTCGACGAAGATGCGGATGGAGATGTCGTTCATGAGGATGGTCGTTAGGTGCGTGCTTCGAGACGCGCAACCACGTCGCGCTCCTCAGCATGACGAACCGAAGCGCAGTCCCCGCGCTGTCCTCCCGAGGAGCCTATGCCGGCCTCACCCCGCGAGGCGCTCGTCGTTCTCGATGGCCTGCTGCAGGGCGGAGAACAGCACCGCCGGATAGATCGGCTTGGTCAGATGCTGGTCGGCGCCAGCGGCGTGGCTGGCCGCGGCGTCCTCGGGCTGGCTGTTGGAGGTCAGCATCAGGATCGGCGTGCGGCCCAGGCGGCGCTCGGCCTCATAGGCGCGGATGTTGCGCGTGGCGGTCAGGCCGTCCATCACCGGCATCTGCACGTCCATCAGCACAACGTCGAACCGGTTCGCCTCGAAGGCCAGGCAGGCCTCTTCGCCGTTCCCGGCCGAGGCGATCTCGGCCCCGACCTGTTCCAGCATGAGTTCGACCACCCGACGATTGGTCGGATGGTCGTCGACGACCAGAATTCTAAGCAATCGTTCGCCCTCTGCAGCTTGCGCCGGAATGTTGTTCTGGTCGTCCTCGGCTGGGCGATAGGTAATCATGACCACGCACGCTGTCTTGGCGAGCATGTTCACCCAAACTGGTTATCAAGATGCAAACCTTGTCGCGGCGCCCCCCCCGTTCAGGGGTGTTCAGCCGCGGCAAGCTGTCACGGCTAAGCTCGCTCGCGAGCCTGTCGGAGGGCGCGGATGACGGCAGGCGCCAGGGTCCGGGCGACCAAGCGCGCGCCGGCGGCGTTGGGATGCAGGCCGTCGGGATTATCTTTTAATGACATGCAGTAAATTCGCGGGTCGGTTTTTCGGAAAACACTTATTTTCAGCCTTTTAGGGAATGTCAATCCCTGAAAGGGCAAAAAAAAGCAAAAATTGTTTAAAAAACCCTGGCTCGATGCCTTGCAGAAAGTCGTTGCCGCCCAGCTCCACGACGCAGACGGCGGTGTCGGGCTGCACACTGAAGGCGAGGCGGGCCAGACCGCCGGCGGTGGTGTCGCCCGAGACCCCTGCCCCGCGCACCCGCGCCACGACCCCAGAGGCCTTGAGCGCAGCCTCGAGCTGGAACGGCAGGGCTTCGGCGGCGCGCAGGCCGTAGCCGGCGGTGATGGAGTCGCCCAGGATCGTCACCACCGGCGGGCGGGCCTGGGCCGCCAGGACCGGCGATGCGGGCAGGCCCGATGCGAGCAGGACGGGCAAGGCAGTGATGAGCATTCGACGACTGGTCATGGACCGTTACGGTGGCTGCGGGTTTCGCCTATGTAGCCACGCGGGGCTCCTCATCCAATGAGCCCTCCCCCAACGCCAGAGGCGCCATGACCGAACCCCTGCTGCGCCTGGAGCCCCTTCTGCGCCTGGAGCATGTCGCCCTGACCCTGGGCTCGACCGCCGGACCGGTCGAGATATTGCGCGACGTGTCGCTTGAGGTCGCGCCCGGCGAGCGGGTGGCGGTGCTGGGGCCGTCCGGTTCCGGCAAGTCGTCGCTGATCTCGGTGGGGGCGGGGCTGGAGCGGCCGACCGCCGGCGTCGTGCGGCTGTTCGGCGAGGACCTCGGCGGACTGGACGAGGACGGCCGGGCGCGCCTGCGCCGGGGCCGCGCGGCCCTGGTGTTCCAGGCCTTTCACCTGCTGCCCAACATGACCGCCGAGGAGAACGTGGCTGCGCCGCTGGAGATCGCCGGCCGGGCGGGGGCCACGGCGACGGCGCGGGACTGGCTGGGCCGGGTGGGCCTAAGCCACCGCCCGACCCACTATCCGCACCAGCTTTCAGGCGGTGAGCAGCAGCGGGTCGCCCTGGCCCGGGCCCTGGCCGTCAGCCCGGCCCTGCTGTTCGCCGACGAGCCTACCGGCAATCTCGACGACGCCACGGCGGCCGAGGTGTCGGACCTGATGTTCGACCTCCTGGCCCAGACCGGGGCGGCCCTGGTCATGGTCACCCACGATGTCGCGCTGGCGCAGCGCGCGGACCGGCGCCTGCACATGCAGGGCGGCCGGCTGGCATGAGCCTCGCCCTGCGCTATGCCGGCCGGGAGCTGCGCGCCGGAACCACGGGCTTTCGGATCTTCCTGGCCTGCGTGGCCCTGGGGGTCGCCGCCATAGCGGCGGCCGGCTCCACCGCCGAAGCCTTCCGGCGCGGCCTGTCTTCCGAGTCGCGGGAAATCCTCGGCGGCGACCTCGCCGTCTCGATCCAGGGCCGCCGCTTCACCGCCAAGGAGCGACAGACCTTCCAGGGGCTGGGGCGCACCACCGACACCTTCCGGGTCCGCGCCATGGCCCAGGCGCCCTCCGGCGCGCGGCGCCTGTCGGAAGTGCGCGGCGTCGACGCGGCCTATCCGCTTGCGGGCGCGGTCGTCGTCAGCGGCGCGCCGAACCTTGCCGCCGCGCTCGCGGACAACGGCGCGGCGGTGGAGCAGGCCCTGCTGGACCGGCTGGGGTTGAGCGTCGGCCAGCCCTTCGTCATCGGCGACGCCCCCTTCACCATCCGCGCCGTGCTGGAGGAGGAGCCCGACCGGCTGGCCGGCGGCTTCGGCATGGGGCCGCGTATCCTGGTCGCCCGCGCCGCCCTGGAGGGGGCGGGGCTGGTCGAGGCCGACAGCCTGTTCGGCGAGACTGTGCGTATCGCCCTGCCCGACCCGGACACCGTGGGCAGCGCGGAGCGGTCGCTGCAGCGCCAGCTGACCCGCGGCGGCCTGCGCATCCGCGATCGGAACGACGCCGCCACGGGCCTGCGCCGCCTGATCGACCAGCTGGAGTACTTCCTCGGCTTCATCGGCCTCGCTTCCCTGCTGGCGGGGGGCCTGGGGGTGAACGGCGCGGTCTCCAGCTACCTGGAGGCCCGCAAGCCCTCCATCGCCGTCCTGAAGGCCCTGGGGGCGCAGGGCTCGACGATCCGCGACCTGTTCCTGATCCGCATCGCCGTGCTGTCGGCCGCAGGCATCGCCATCGGCCTGACGGTCGGCGCCGCCACGCCGCTCGCGCTGGGCTGGCTGCTGAAGGACATGCTGACCATCCCCGCCCTGTTCGGGGTCTACCCCGAGCCCCTGCTCAAGGCCGCCCTGTTCGGCGCCCTGGCGACGGCGGCCTTTTCGCTGCTGCCGCTGGGCCGCGCCCGCGCCACCCCGCCCTCCAGCCTGTTCCGCCGCGACCTGACCGGGCGGCCGGGCTTCGGCCCCGAGACCATCGGTGCGGCCCTGGCCGGCGTGGGCCTGGCCTGGGTCAGCGTCGCCACCGCCCCCACCCCCGCGGTCGCCGCCGGCATGGTCGGCGGGGTCGCGGCGGCCTATGGCCTGCTCTGGCTGCTCGGGCGCGGCGCGACCCGGATGGCGGCCCGCGTGCGGGGCTTGACCCGGGGATCGATCCGCATGGGCCTGGCCAACCTCGCCGGCCCCGCCTCGGCGGCCCGCACCGTGTCGCCCTCCATCGGGCTGGGCGTGGCCCTGCTCACCGTCGTGCTGATCCTGCAGTCGACCCTGCTGGCCCAGGTGCGCGAGATCGCCCCCGACGCCGCCCCGGCGCTGGTCTTCACCCAGATCCGCGACGACCAGAGCGCTGCCTTCGACCAGGAAGTGAGCCGGGTGTTGGGGCCGCTCAGCCCGCAGATGTACCGGCGCATGCCCATGGCCACGGGGCGGATCGTGCGGATCGGCGGCGAGCCGGTGCAGATGGAGCGCATCGCCGCCAACGGCCGCTGGGCCTTCGATCGCGACATCTCCCTCTCCGCCATCGGTCCTGCGCCGCCCGACGCCAATGTCGTGGCCGGCAAGTGGTGGCCGGCGGACTATCGCGGGCCGCCGCTGCTGATGATCAACGACGAGGTCGGCAAGGCGGCGAACCTCAAGCCGGGCGACGCGGTGACGCTGTCGGTGCTGGGCCGCGAGCTGGACGCCAAGATCGCCGGCCTGCGCGAGGTGGAGTTCGGGCGCTTCGGGGCCAGCTTCCCCCTGATCCTCAACCCCTCGGCCCTGGAGGGCGCGGCCCTGACCCAGGTGGCCCTCGCCAAGGCGACGCAGGACCAGTCCGCCCGCCTCGACCGGGCCCTGGCCAGGGGCTTTTCCAACGTCAACGTCTTCAATGTGCGTGAGCAGCTGGAATCGGCCTCGGAACTGTTCGAGCAGGTGTCGTGGGGCGTGCGCGGCGCCGCCGCCGTGGTCGCCGTGGCAGGCCTGCTGGTCCTGGTCGGCGCAACCGCCGCCAGCGCGGAGCGCCGCCGACGCGAAGGGGCCATCCTCAAGGTGCTGGGCGCCACCCGCGCCCAGGCCCTCGCCGCCTCGGTGGTCGAATACGGGGCGGTGGGGGTGATCGCGGCCACGACCGGGGTGCTGCTGGGGACCGCGGCGGCCTATCCGGTGGTGGTGTTCGTCTTCGACTTCGACTGGCGCTTCGACTGGGCCGTCGTGGGGGTGCTGCTGCCGCTGACCGCCGTGCTGACAGCTGTCGGCGGGGCCCTGGCCGCCATTCCCGCCCTCGCCCAACGCCCGGCGCCCGTGTTGCGCCGCGAATAGCGAAGCTCGCCGGGCGCCCGGGCCTTCCGCCCGCGGGCGGCCCGCCCTAGATACCGGTCCAAAACAGGCGTGGGGAGGACCACCGTGCGGCAGGCCTTGCAGTTCTACATCGACGGCCGCTGGGTCGAGCCTCTGGGCGCCGGCCGGGCGACCGTGATCAATCCGGCCACCGAACAGCCGGCCGGGGAGGTCGCCCTGGGCTCGGCCGCCGACGTGGACCGGGCGGTCGCCGCCGCCCGCAAGGCCTTTGACGCCTGGTCCCAGACACCCCGCGAAGAGCGCATCGCCCTGCTGGAGCGGGTCGCCGAGGAATTCAGGAAGCGGGTCGGCGAGATGGCCGAGGCCATCACCGAGGAGATGGGCGCCCCCGCCTGGCTGGCGCAGGGGGCGCAGGCGCCGCTGGGCGTGAACCACATGCTGTCGGCCGCGCAGACCCTGAAGACCTACAGCTTCGCGGAGGATCGCGGCCCCCATCGCATCGCCAAGGAGCCCATCGGGGTCTGCGGCTTCATCACCCCCTGGAACTGGCCCATCCACCAGATCGCCGCCAAGGTCGCGCCGGCCCTGGCCGTCGGCTGCACCATGGTGCTCAAGCCGTCGGAGATCGCCCCCTTTTCCGCCCACCTGTTCGCCGAGATCCTCGACGCCGCCGGCGTGCCGGCGGGGGTGTTCAACCTCGTGCAGGGCGAAGGCCCCGTGGTCGGGGCGGCCATCGCGGCCCATCCGGACGTCGACATGGTTTCGATCACCGGCTCGACCCGGGCCGGGGCCGAGGTGGCCCGCGCCGCCGCGCCGACCATCAAGCGCGTGCTGCAGGAACTGGGCGGCAAGTCGCCCAACATCATCCTGGCTGACGCCGACCTGCAGGCCGCCGTCTCGGGCGGGGTCAATGGGGTGATGCAGAACTCCGGCCAGTCCTGCCGCGCCCCGACCCGGATGCTGGCCCCGAACGCCCTGATGCCCCAGGTGCTGGCCATCGCCAAGGAAACCGCCGAGGCCTGGACCGTGGGCGACCCGACCGGGAACAGCCGCATGGGTCCGGTAGTCTCCAAGGCCCAGTGGGACAAGATCCAGGGCCTGATCAGCAAGGGCGTCGAGGAAGGCGCGACCCTGGTCACCGGCGGCCCGGGCCGCCCCGCGGGCCTGGAGACCGGCTACTACGTCCGCCCGACCGTGTTCGCGGGCGTCGCCAACGACATGACCATCGCGCGCGAAGAGATCTTCGGGCCGGTGCTGTCGATCCTCGGCTACGACAGCGAGGACGAGGCGATCGCCATCGCCAACGACACGCCCTACGGCCTCGGCGGCTACGTCCAGAGCGGCGACATCGCCCACGCCCGCAAGGTGGCCGCCCGCATCCGCGCCGGCTACATCAGCCTCAACAACGCCGGCCTCGACATCGCCGTCCCCTTCGGCGGCTATAAGCGCTCGGGCAATGGCCGCGAGTTCGCCGACTATGGGTTTGGCGAGTTCCTGGAGACCAAATCGATCCTCGGCTTCAATCCGTAGGCGGCTTGTTTTCATCGAACCGTCACCGCATTGTCGCGTTACGGGCATGCGACGCACCTAACCACGGAGCGTCAGATGCTTCGGTGATGCGCCATGGCCTTCGATGCTTTCGCTCCCCACCCTGCGCCCGGACGGCCCCTGCGGGTCGCCCTGTTCTCCGGCAACTACAACTACACCGTCGACGGAGCGAACAAGGCGCTGAACCGGCTGGTGCAGCATCTTGAAGACGTCGAGGGTGCGCGGGTGCGGGTCTATTCGCCCACCGCGCCGGTCGCCGCCTTCGCCCCCCGCGGCGAACTGGTCTCGGCCCCATCGTTCCAGATTCCCGGCCGGCCCGACTACCGGATGGCCATGGGGCTCAGCCCCGCCATCCGCCGCGACGTCGCGGCCTTCGCCCCCGACATCGTCCACGTCTCGGCCCCCGACCTGCTGGGCGCCGGGGCGGTGAAACTGGCCCGGCGCATGGGCGTGCCGGCCGTCGCCAGTCTTCACACCCTGTTCGAGACCTACCTCGACTACTACGGCCTGGGCTGGCTGCGCCCGGCGGTGGAGCAAAGGCTGCGCGCCTTCTACGCCAGCTGCGACTATGTGCTGGCCCCCACCCCCGCCATCGCCGCCCGCCTGAGGGCCGAGGGCCTGGGCGACCGCATGCGGGTCTGGGCCCGGGGGGTCGACCGCGAGCTGTTCGACCCCGCCCGTAGAGACATGGCCTGGCGCCGGGCCCAGGGCTTCGACGACGCCCGCCCCGTGATCGTCAGCTTCGGCCGGCTGGTAATGGAAAAGGGCCTGGCGACCTTCGCCGACACCATCGACGCCATCGAAGCCGCGAGCGGCCCGGTGCAGGTGCTGGTGGTCGGCGACGGCCCGGCGCGGCCGTGGATGGAGCAACGCCTGCCCCGCGCGGTGTTCACCGGCTTCCTGTCCGGCGAGGCCCTGGCCTCGGCGATCGCCGCCGGCGACATCCTGCTCAATCCGTCGAAGACCGAGACCTTCGGCAACGTCACCCTGGAAGCCATGGCCGCCGGCCTCGCCCCCGTCTGCGCCGACGCCCCCAACAACAGGTTCCTCCTGACCCACGGCCGCACCGGCCTGATCTGCCCCGCCGACGACGCGGCCGCCTACGCCCAGGCCATCCGCGGCCTGATCGACACGCCGGCCGCCCTGCAGGGTCTGCAGGCCGCAGCCCGAGCCGAGAGCGCCGCCTATAGCTGGAGCCGCATCCTGGACGCCGTGGTCGGTGTCTATCGCGAGGCGACGGCGATCGATACGGTGCAGGCTCGCGCCGCCTGAGGCTCGCCCCTAAGGCTTGCCTGGGGAGCGGCGACAGGCGATGACCGTCGAACTCGTTTGAAGCCGGAGCGCCGTCCATGTTGAAGAAATGCCTGATCGCATCCATGGCTTGGGTGCTGGCGGCCTGCGGCTCCGGCGAGCAGGGCGCGGACCAGAAGGGCGAGGCGCCCGCGGGCGCGGCCCGTCTCACCGGCGCGGGCGCCACCTTCCCGGCCCCCCTCTACTCCCAGTGGGCGAAGGCCTTCCAGGAGGACGGCGGCGTCTCGGTCAACTACCAGCCGATCGGCTCCGGCGGCGGCGTCAAGCAGATCAAGGCGGGCACGGTGGCCTTTGGCGCCAGCGACCGCCCCTTGGAGGGCGCCGAACTCGAGGCCGCCGGCCTGGTCCAGTTCCCGACCGTGCTCGGGGGCGTGGTCCCGGTGGTCAATGTGCCCGGCCTCGCCGCCGGCGAGCTGAAGCTGACCGGCCCGCTGCTGGCCGAGCTGTTCGAGGGCAAGATCGCCCGCTGGAACGACCCCCGGCTGGCCGCCGCCGCGGGCAAGCCCATGCCCAACCTGCCGATCACCGTGGTCCACCGCTCCGACGGCTCGGGCACCACCTTCGTCTTCACCTCCTATCTCAGCATGAAGAGCCCGGCCTGGAAGACGGCCTATGGGGCGGGCGAGGCGCTGGAGTGGCCGGCCGGCATCGGCGGCAAGGGCAACGACGGGGTCGCCGCCTATGTAAAACAGACCCCCGGCGCCATCGGCTATGTCGAGCACGCCTACGCCATGCAGAACGGCATGGCCCACGCCCAGTTGCAGAACGCCGCGGGCCAGTTCACCGACCCCAGCGGGGAAGGCTTCGCGGCCGCGGCGGTCGCGGCCGACTGGGCCGGCGTCCCCGGCTACGGGATCCTGCTTCTCGACGAGCCGGGCCAGGGCGCCTGGCCGATCACCGCCGCCACCTTCATCCTGGTGCACCGGACCGCCGCCGGCCGCGACGCGGCCAGGTTCTTCGAATGGGCCTTCAGCAAGGGCGACGGCAGCGCCGAGGCCCTCGGCTACACCCCCTTGCCCGCCGCGGTGAAGGACATGGTGCGCGCGACCTGGGCCAAGGAGCTGCCGGCGGGTTAGGGCGCGCTTAGGGGAGCCTCTAGGGCGCCTTGGCGCCCATGGCGATCAACCTGTCGGTCCTGAGTCCCATAGCCCCGATCCGTTCCTTCAGGGCGTCCACCTCGGCGGCCGGCAGGCTCGGCCGGCGGGCGAGCAGGGAGACGAAGTTGCCGCCCGAGGTGCTGGCGATCATCCAGCTGTAGCCGTCGTCGTGATCCAGCATCCAGTACTGCTGCTTGATGATCCCGCCGAAGAAGCTGGCCTCGAACTTGGTGTTCCGTCCGGGATCGACCGCCTTGGCCGTCGTGGGCACGGTCTTGGGCTCGCCGTCGAGGCTGTCCTTGTGGCAGGTCTGGGTGATGGAGAACTTCTCCGGGCCCGATCGCGCCCAGACCTGATAGGCGCCGTGGCAGTTCTTCTGCATCGCGTTCGGCGTGCGCAGGATCTCGTACCAGCGGCCCATCAGGCGTTCGACCTCGATGGGCTTCTTCGGCTCGGGCGCCTTGGCCAGGGCGGGGCCGGCGGCGAGCGCGGCGGCGATGGCGAGGGCGGCGAGTTTACGCATCCTGTCGTCCTTCAAGCGGCGCGGGGCGGCGCCGGAACACGAAACGGCGCGTCCGGACATTCGATCCCAGCGTGACCGTCTGCGCCAGAGGGGCGGGGCGGGGGTGATAGACGGCGCCCTTGAGCCACAGCTTCAGGGCCTCCCAGTGGATTCCCGCGATGACCTTCCAGGTCAGCAGCGGATGACCGGCCCATGCGGATAGCAGGGTGGCGTCGGACAGGGGCCGGCGCCAGCCGACGAAGCCGGTCCCGAGCAGCGGCCCCTCGGCGTCATCGACGCGGATGGCGACGCTCAGGCTGTCGGTCGGCGGCCGTACCGTGAAGCGGTAGGTCAGGCCCATGTCCATGAAGGGCGAGACGTGCAGGCGCTTGTCGGCCGTCTGAGAGACCACCTCGCCTTCGCCGGCGTCGCACGGGATCACATAGCTGTACCGCTCGCCGAAGGTGCTGGTCACCTCATAGACGATGGCCGCCAGCCGGCCGTCCGCCCCGTCGCAAAAGTAGATGCTGAGCGGGTTGAAGCCGTACCCCAGCACCCGGGGCATGCACAGCAGCCGCACAGGCCCGCCCCCCGTGATCCCGGCGGCGGCCAGCCGGGCTTCGACCTGGACCTTGAGCGGCGCATCTGAGCCGTCCCCGTGGTCGCGCGGGTCGAAGCTCAGCAGGCCGAAACGCCCACGGCGCAGCATCTTCAGATGGCGCAGCAGGCCGTCCACCTCATCAAGGTCGAGCAGCAGCATGAACACCTGGTAGCGCAGGGCGTGAGTCAGGCCGCGCAGCCGTCGGTGATCGACCCGCCCGACATAGAGGGCCGAGCTTGTCACGCGGCGGCCTCCTGCAAAAGGTCGCGGCTTGGCGCGGAGACGGCGATGCGGCCGCTTTCATTGGCCACGGTCCAGGGCCTCTTCACGCCGCCGAGCTGTTCGGCCACCGCAAGGCCCGCCTGCAGCCCGTCCTCATGGAAACCCCAGCCGAACCAGGCGCCGCAGAACCAGGTGTCGCGCTCCCCCTGCAGGCTCCACAGCTCCCTCTGGGCGGCGATGGCGGCGGCGTCGAAGATCGGGTGTTCGTAGTCGTCCTCGCGGATGATCGTCTGCGCGCGCGGTTCGACCGACGGGTTGAGGCTGACGAACAGGTCCGGCCCCGGCAGGCCCTGCAGCCGGTTCATCCAGTAGGTGACCCCGCCTTCCCCGCCTTCGCCCCTGTGGCCGAGGTGGTTCCAAGCGGCCCAGGCGGCGCGGCGGCGCGGCATCAGACGCTCGTCCCGGTGCAGCACCACCCGGTTGCGGCCGTAGCGGACGGCGCCGAGCAGCCGGCGCTCCTGGGCATCGGGCGCTTCCAGCAGCCGCAGCGCCTGATCGGCGTGGGTCGCCAGCACCACATGGTCGTACGACGCCAGCATCCCGTCGGCGGTGCGGACACCGGGGCCGTCGGCGCTGCGGACCACCCCCACGATGGGGCGACCCAGCTCCACCCTGCCGCGGAACTGGGCCATCAGCGCCGTCACATAGGCCCGCGAGCCGCCCTCGACCGTGCGCCAGGTGGGGCGCACGTCGAGCTTCAGGAGGCGGTGGTTCATGTAGAAGCGGATGAAGGACGCGGCGGGATAACCGGCCATCTTGTCCATGGAGCAGGACCAGATCGCCGCCGCCTGCGGCAGGAGGTGTTCGTCGCGGAAGGCCGGCCCGTAGCCGCGCTGCAGCAGATAGTCCTCGAGGCTGATCAGGGAGCCTTCGAGGTCGGCGAGGTCGCCCGGCGCCGTGCGCTGGAAGCGCAGCAGATCGCGCAGCATGGCCCCGAACCGGGGACTGACGAGGTTGCGCTTCTGGGCGAACAGGCCGGCCAGCCCGGCGCTCGAATACTCCAGCGCCCCGTCGTCCATGGAGACGGCGAAGGACATCGGCGCGGGCTTGGTGGCCACGCCCAGGTGGGCGAGCAGGGCGGTGAGGTTGGGATAGCAGGGCTCGTTATAGACGATGAAGCCGGTGTCCACCGCCGTGGTCCCGCCCGGCGACGGCGCGTCGACCGTGTGCGAATGGCCGCCGAGCCGCCCGTCGGCCTCATAGAGGGTGACCTCGTGATGCTGGCTGAGCAGCCAGGCCGCCGACAGGCCGGATATGCCGGCGCCGACCACGGCGATCTTCAGGGGCGTTCGGGGGGGCTGCATCGCTGATCCTGCCAAGGGGCTCTTTCTGCCAGGGGGCTCTGGGGGCCAGCTACGGACCGGCGAGCTTGTTGGATGCGCCGCGCATCCGAAACGCCCGTCGGTCCGTAACTGTCGGCGGATCGCGGGGAGCCGAGGTGAAGGTGCTGACGAAATGGATGCTGGCCCTGGCCGCCGCGGCGACCCTGGGCGGCTGCTCGACCACCGGCGTGCTGAACGCCGTCGAGCCGCGGGCCGGCGCCGTGACCCGCGACCTGGCTTACGGCGAAGGGCCCCGCCACCGTCTCGACGTCTATGCGCCGCGCAAGGCCGCCGGCGCGCCGGTGGTGGTGTTCTTCTACGGCGGCAGCTGGGACAGCGGCAGCCGGGGCGACTACGCCTTCGTCGGCAAGGCCCTGGCGGGCAAGGGCTACCTCGCCGTCGTCCCCGACTACCGGCTGTATCCTGAGGTCCGCTATCCGGAGTTCATCCGCGACAGCGCCCGCGCCGTCGCCTGGGCCCGCGCGCACGCGGCCGAGTACGGCGGCGATCCGGCGCGGCTCGTGCTGATGGGCCACTCGGCCGGGGCCTATAACGCGGCCATGCTCGCCCTCGACCGCCGCTGGCTGGGCGAGGTGGGGATGGACCCGCGCCTCCACATCCGCGCCATGGTCGGGCTGGCCGGCCCCTACGACTTCCTGCCGCTGCAGAGCGAGACGCTCAAGGCCATCTTCGGGCCGGAAGCGCAGCGCCCGGCCACTCAGCCGATCGCCTATGTCGACGGGACGAACCCGCCCCTGTGGCTCGCCCACGACGAGGGCGACAAGCTGGTCGAAAGCGCCAACACCACACGCCTGGCCGCCGCGGTGCGGGCCAAGGGCGGACCGGTGGAGGAACGGTATTACGGCGGCCTCAATCACCAGCTGATGGTGGGCGTGATCGCCTTTCCGCTGCGCTTCCTCGCCCCCGTGCTGCGCGAGGCCTCGGCCTTCATCGACGCGCAGGTGGACCGATGACCGCGCCCGTCATCCTCGGCGTCTTCGTCTTCATGTCGGCGGTGATGGCCGCCGCCTGGGCCACGGTGAAGCGCACCGGCAACGGCGGCTGGACCGACGTCTACTGGACCTTCGGGACCGGCCTCGCGGGCGCCGCCTGCGCCCTGGTCCCGGTCGAGGGCGGGGGCTGGCCGACCGCCCGGCAGGCGCTGGTCGCCGGCCTCGTCGCCATGTGGGCGATCCGGCTCGGCACCTATGTCGCGCGCCGGGTCGCCTCAAGCCCCGAGGACGCCCGCTACGCCCGGCTGCGCGAGACCTGGGGCGAGCGGTTCACCGGCCGCATGTTCGGCTTCCTGCAGATCCAGGCCCCCGCCACGGCCCTGCTGTGCCTGGCCATCATGGTCGCGGCCCGCCGCCCGGCCCCCAGCGAGCTGCGCGTCGAGGATTTCGCGGGCCTGGCCATCCTGGTCGTCGCCATCGCCGGAGAGGCCGTGGCCGACCGGCAGATGAAGCGGTTCAAGGCCGACACGGCAAACCACGGCAAGGTGGCAGACACCGGCCTGTGGGGCTGGTCGCGCCATCCCAACTACTTTTTCGAATGGGTGCATTGGCTGGCCTATCCGGTCATCGCCGTCGACCTCGGCGGCGGCTACCCCGAAGGCTGGCTGGCCCTGGCCGGGCCCCTGTTCATGTACCTGCTGCTGACGCGGGTCACCGGCGTTCCCCCGCTGGAGGGCGCCATGCTGCGCTCCAAGGGCGCCGCCTACGCCGACTACCAAGCCCGCGTCCCCGCCTTCTTCCCTCGTCCGCCCCGTCGATAGGTCCCCGCAAGCATGAGCCTCGTCGCCGCCTCGATCCGCAACCTGCAGGACGCGCCGTTCCCGGACTTCGTCACCCGGCCGGCGATCGCGACCCTGGTCG
Organism: Caulobacterales bacterium 32-69-10; assembly: GCA_002280485.1. The sequence goes on along the minus strand of NCED01000005.1, from coordinate 81,684 downwards.
CCGGCGCCCGCCGCCGCCTGGCCGGGCCGGCCGACGGGGCCGACGCCGCCTTCGCCGCGCAGATGGCGCCCCGCCCCATCGCCGAGCACACGGACGCGGCCAACGCCCAGCACTACGAGCTGCCGGCGGAGTTCTTCCGCCTCGTGCTCGGTCCTCGGCTGAAATACTCGTCCTGCCTCTATGGCGACGACGACACCCTGATCGAGGCCGAGGACCGGGCGCTGGCCGAGACCGCCGTCCATGCCGACCTGCACGACGGCCAGAGGGTGCTTGAACTTGGGTGCGGCTGGGGCTCGCTCAGCCTGTGGATGGCCGAGCGCTATCCGTCGAGCCGCATCGTGGCGGTCTCGAACTCCGCCGGCCAGCGCGCCCACATCGAGGCCGAAGCGGCCTTGCGCGGCCTGCTCAACCTCACCGTCGTCACCGCCGACATGAACGCCTTCGAGCCGGGCCAGCGCTTCGATCGCGTCGTGTCGGTCGAGATGTTCGAGCACATGGCCAACTGGCGCGTCCTTCTGGAGCGGGCGCGGCGCTGGCTGGATTGATGCCCAGCCATGGCCTGATCCGCCAGTTCCCTGACCTGTTCACGGTCGAGGCCGAGTGGCGCTGGAGCGGCCGGCACTACCAGCGCACCGCCCTGGACTGGCTGGCCAATCTCGACGCCAGCGCCTCCCGCATCCGCGCCATCATGCGCGAGGTCTACGGCGACGACGCCAGGCTGTGGATGCGCCGCTGGCGGCGCTTCTTCCTCGCCACCGCCGGGCTGTTCGGGGACAGCCGCGGCGAGGAATGGGGCGTCAGCCACTACCGCCTGATCGCAGCCGAGGGGAACGACCATGCTTAGATTGATCGCCGCCTATGCCGGAACGGCCCTGGTTTTCCTGGTTCTGGACGCCGCATGGCTCAGCTTCGCCGCCAACCGCCTGTACCGGCCGATCCTGGGCGACCTGCTCGCCCCCAAGATCAACCTGGCGCCCGGCGCGGTCTTCTACCTGATCTACATCGCAGGCATCCTGGCGCTCGCGGTGTGGCCGGCGCTCAAGGAAGGCGTCTGGAGCCGAGCCACGCTGTCGGGCGCCATGCTGGGCTTCGTCGCCTACGCGACCTATGACCTGACCAACCAAGCCACCCTGCGCACCTGGTCGACCAAGATCACCCTGGCCGACATGGGCTGGGGCGCTTTCGTCACCGGGGCGGCGGCCACCGCCGGCTTCTTCATCGCCCGTTCGATCAAGGGCGGGCCGGCATGAGCGAGTCCCTCCTCGGCCCTACACCCCGGACGGACAAGGCCCGCGGCGGCGAACCGGGCCTCGCCCTTTCGATATTCCGCGCCGCCCTGCGACGGGTCTCCGGCGACTGGATCGGCCCGTCAGTGGCGATCCACACCCCAAGGGGCGAGGTGCTGCGCCTCGGGAACGGGGCCGGATACGAGCTATCGATCCGTATACGGAGTTTCTCGTGCATCCGGCGGGTCGTGGCCGCCGGAGACATCGGTTTCGCCGAAGGCTATATGGCCGGGGAGTGGGACACGCCGGACCTGGCCAGGCTGCTCACCGTCCTGGCCGACAACTTCGACGGCCTCAAGCGCCTGAGCGTCGGAGGGCCTGCGGCGCAGCTGGCCAATGTGGTCGGCAGCCTGTTCCGCCGCAACACCATCGCGGGCTCGAGGCGCAACATCTACGCCCACTACGACCTGGGCAACGCCTTCTATGAGGCGTGGCTCGACCCCGGCATGACCTATTCGTCCGCCCTGTACGGCGGACAGGACCAGGATCTTGAGGCCGCGCAGACCGCCAAGTACGCGCGGCTCGCCGAGGCGATCGGACTACAGCCTGGTCACGAGGTTCTGGAAATCGGGTGCGGCTGGGGCGGCTTTGCGACCTTCGCCGCCAGGGCGTATGGCGCCCGGGTCGTCGGCCTGACCATATCGGCCGCCCAGCACGCCTATGCCGTCGAGCGGATCCGTCGCGAGGGTCTGGAGCATCTGGTCGAGATCCGCCTCGCCGACTACCGCACCGTCGGCGGCGCCTTCGACCGCGTGGTCTCGATCGAGATGTTCGAGGCGGTCGGCGAGCAGTACTGGCCGGCCTATTTCAACCAGGTCCGTGCTCGGCTGAAGCCGGGCGGTCGGGCCGGGCTGCAGATCATCACCGTCCGCGACGACCTGTTCGCTCACTACCGCAAGCGGATCGACTTCATCCAGAAGCACATCTTCCCGGGCGGCTTGCTGCCTGGCGAAAGCCGGCTGGGCGAGGAGATCGCCCGCGCGGGGCTGACGTGGGATTCGACCCGGCGCTTCGGACAGGACTATGCCCGCACCCTGAACGTGTGGAGCCACCGCTTCGACGCCGCCTGGCCGCGCCTGCGGCTACAGGGGTTCGACGAGCGGTTCCGCCGGCGGTGGGCCTTCTATCTCGCCTATTGCGAAGCGGGTTTCGCCACCGGCCGCACCGACGTGATCCAGGCCGTACTCGCCCGGCCTGGCGACGCCGCCGATTGAAGCCGGCCCCCAGCCGTGTAAGCTTCTACCCGTGAGCCAGGACGGGCGGCGGAATTCATGACGGCTGAGAGTGATCGCGCGGCCCTGTCCGCTGCGCTGAGACGCGTGGCGGGGGGCGACCAGGCTGCGCTGCGGTTCGTCTATGACCAGACGTCGGCCAAACTATTTGGCATCTGCCTTCGTATCTTGAAGAGCGAGATCGAGGCCGAGGACGTGCTGCAGGACATCTACATCACCGTGTGGCGCAAGGCGGGCGGGTTCGACGAGAGCCGCGCCAGCCCGATCACCTGGCTGGCCGCCCTGGCGCGCAACCGGGCGATCGACCGGCTGCGGGCGACCGGCGCGCGGCGCCGAGACATCGGCCTGGCCGGTTTCGACGCCGAAGACCCCTCCCCCTCGGCCCTGGCCGGGCTGGAGGCGGGCGAGGATGTCCGCCGCCTGCAACATTGCCTGGCGGAGTTGGAGGAGCGTCAGGCCTATGTGGTGCGCACCGCCTTCTTCGAAGGCCTGACCTATGAGGCCCTGGCGCGCCGACTGGAGACGCCGCTGGGCACGGTCAAGGGCTGGATCCGCCGTTCACTGATGCGGCTTCGAGTGTGTCTGGAAGCATGAGCGCGATCGAACCCGACGACGCCGACGGCTTCCCCGACCTGACGGCGGGCGAATATGTGCTGGGCGTCCTGGACGCCGCCGAGAGCGCGATCGCGCGCCGCCGCATCGCCACCGAGGCCGCCTTCGCCGCCGAGGTCGCAGCGTGGGAGAATTCGCTGATCCCCTTGATCGATGAGGTGGCGGCGGTCGAGCCCCCGCTCTCCGTGTGGGAGGCCATCGCCCAGCGCCTGACGCCGGTCCGCCGCTCGGCCGACTCGCGGCCCGGGTTCTGGGACAGCCTGGCCTTCTGGCGGGGCCTGACCCTGGCCACGGGCGCCTTGGCGGCCGCCAGCCTGGCCGTCGTGGTCCTCGGCCGCGGGCCCGAGCCGGCGGCGCCGCCCGCGCCATCCGCCCAGGCGACCCTGGCCGTCGCCCAGTTGACCACGCCTGACGGGGCGGCCGTCGCCTACACCGTCACCCTCGACGAGGCCCGCCGCCAGCTGGTGGTGACTCCAACCGGGGGGGCGCGCCCGCAGAACCGCAGCCCGGAACTGTGGCTGATGCCTGACGGCCAGCCCCCCGTCTCCATGGGTGTGTTGCCGAACCAGGCCCTGGTCGTCGCCGCCCCGGCGGGCCTTACGGGGGAGTCCATTCTCGGCGTATCGCTCGAACCGCTGGGCGGATCGCCCAGCGGCGCGCCGACAGGCCCTGTGATCGCCCAGGGCCAGCTTATGCGGCTGTAGCCCAGCTCTAGCGGGTCGGGTTGACGGCGGCGCCGACGTCGTCGGCCGCCCGGGCTGCGGAGGATGCGACGCTGGTCGCGGCGTCGGCCGCCTGCTGGCCGGGGCTATTGCGCTGGGACTGGACGACCAGGAACACCGCGACCAGGGCCACGATGGCCAGGACGGCGATGCCGATCAGCATCATGCCGCCGCCGCCGCTTTTCACTACCGTCGTTCCGCCGCCGCTTTGCTCGGTCGCCATGGTCCAGCCTCCCTTTGTTGACGGGGCTAGAACTCTCGCCGATCGGGGCTGTTCCCTCCCGGCAAGGCAGGCGGAACAGGAACCCCGGCAAGCGTGACGGCGTTGCACCCCTCGTCTCGGCGCTCAAGCCGGGCTGAAGGAGACGCCCATGCTTGGAACCATCCTGCTGATCGTCCTGCTGCTGGCGCTGATCGGCGCCCTTCCCACCTGGGGCCACAGCCGTTCGTGGGGCTATTTCCCCAGCGGCGGGCTCGGGCTTGTGCTGGTGGTGGTGCTTGTTCTCGTCCTGCTGGGCCGGATCTAGACCCGGCCCTCGACAGGCTGAGGCCGCTCGCCGACAAGGCGGCGACTGCCGTTGCGCAGGGCCTTGGCCCAGGCCGGCGCGGGCCGGCCGCGCGGCGCCCCCAGGAAGGCGCCGGCTAAGCCGAGGCCGCGGGCCAGTTCGTAGGCCACGGCGCAAACGACGGCCGTCCCGCCCAGAACCGTCGCGAACTCGACGCCCGGGTGAAGCCCCCATGTCTTCACCTGACGCATCAGCAAGAACAGGGCCGGCTGATGCACGATGTAGTAGGTGAACATCGCCCCGTTCAGATAGGCCAGGGTTCGGTTGTTCCAGCGCAGGACGCCGCGGGCGAAGCCCAGCACCGCGACGATCCCGCCCCACGACATCACCGGATACAGCAGGTGCATAAGGGGGTGGGTCTGCTCGACCTGTTCTGGAGAGCCCTGGCCCCAGGCCATGGCTCCGTAGCCGGCGTAGGCGGCGGCGCCGAGAACGAGGGCGAACCAGCGAAGGGCCACGACCTGGTCCCACACCCTGGCGCTGCGGGCGACCAGGAAGCCGAACAGGAACATCGAGGCCGAGACGGCGTGGGTGTACCAGTCGTTGGTCAGTTCAAGGGTGACGCTGAAAATCGGGAACAGGGTGAAGCGCAGGGCCAGCAGCAGGACCAGGGGCCATAGCAGGAGGCCAGGCCCCGCCATCAGCGCCTCCAGCCTCGCCTGCGCCCAGGCGACGGCGCGCGGGGCGAAGCGCAGAACCAAGGCCAGGCCCATCGCGTAAGTCCACAGATAGGCCACGAACCACAGGTGGGCGTAATGGGGCATGACGAACCGCTTGCCGCCCCACACCACCTGATGGTCGCTGCTGAACAGCTCGACCAGATAGGCCGGATAGCTCTTCTGATAGCCGTAGCTGTCGATCAGGGGCAGATAACCCTGCAGCGGCACGATCAGCACGATGCCGAACAGCAGGGGAGGCAGCAGCTGGATCGTGCGGCTGAGCGCGAGCTTGGAGGCGCCGCCCAGCTTGTCGAGGGCGAACTTGGTCGCCACGCCGGAGATCAGGAACAGCAGGGGCATCCGCCACGGATGGGTCGACATCAGCGCGACCTCGACCCATTCGGCCCGGTATCCGCTCTTGACCGCAAAGGGTGACCACGCGGCGTACATCAGGCCGAGGTGGTAGACGATCAGTCCGCCGAACAGCAGGACGCGCAGCCAGTCCAGGTCCGTACGGCGGTCGGTCGTCGGTGAGGCTGCCAAGGGAAATCCACTCGTGGGCCGCGCAGTCGCTCGCGCGGACGGATACAGCCAAGCCCAGATCGGCCCGTAGAATCCTCCCTACATGGCCGCTGGTCAAACGAGTGCAACAGGTTTGCGGCGAGAATCGGGGCCGCGGCCCTAGTTGGCGGCCGGCATCAGGCTGTAGGCCGGGGTGGTCGGGGACATCGGATCCAGCCTGACCCAGGCCGCCAGACCCACGGCCCCGACGGCCAGCACCGCTGCAACGGTCATGACGACTCGCCGGTCGGCGAGGCCGGAGAGCAGAGGCAGGAGCGGCAGGGCGGCGAGCAGGGCGAACAGCGACATGGTGGCCGGAGCGTCGGCGCCGATCGCCAGGAAGGCCAGGTGAGCAAGCGCCAGGGTCTGGGCGACAGCCAGGGCGGCGAGCGCCGCCAGGACGGCCAGAACCTTGCGCGACTTCAGCTCCGGATCGACGCCCGCAGCGAGCGCCGCGCCCAGCCCCGTGAGCAGCAGCGGCCAGACCACCAGGGGCGCGGCCGTAGGGAAGGCCGCTTGCACGACCACCGCGCCGGCCAGCACCGTCAGCGCCGAGCCGAGCCATCGGCTCCACCAGCTGGCGACCGGGCGGACAAAGACCATCGCCAGGACGATGGCGACGCAGATCAGCAGGGCCTGGACCTCCAGGCTGGGGATCGCCGCCAGCCGATCATAGTAGTTGGCGCCGCGGCCCTGGCCGGAGATGGTGTTGGCGGCGCCCAAGGCCACCGCCGTGAGTATCAGCAGGCCGAAAGCCCAGGCGGCCCCGAAGGCGGCCTGGGCGTCCTGCATCAGGCCCGCCCCACGCACGCGGAAATAGGCGAAGCCCAGCAGCCCGCCCGCGACGGCCAGCACCAGCCAGCCGACCCAGGCCGGATGCACGATCAGCCACAGGCCCAGCACATCGAAGAAGACGGCGTCCGGCGCCCGCGGCGGCAGGCGGTCGGCGGCGGTCAGGGCGCGCACGATGTCGAGGGCCTGGGCCCCCAGGTGCTGCACCGAACCGGGATCGATACTGGCCGGGGTGGCCTGGGCCGCGTGGTAGAGCCCGGGCCGGCCCAGGAAGGCCAGGTTGAAGCCCGCCGTGCCCGCCGCCTTGGGGATGGTGAAGTCGCTGAGGTTGGGCATCAGCCGGTAGATCAGCACGGCCAGGGAATTGGCCGACGGGCGGGCCACCGACCGCGCGTAAAGCCCGGCCATGGCCCCGTTGTCCGCGCCCGTCTCGAACATGAGCGCCCGGCCGCCGCCGCCGCGGGCCTCCAGGTTGACCACGGCCCCGACCCGCCGGCCCTGTGGATGGACGGCGAAGAAGGCGCCCGCGCCGTCGGAGTTCAGCTCCTCGGCGTCGGTCAGCACGATCACCAGGTCGCGGACGGGCTGCGGACCGGCCTTGAGGGCCCGGGCGATCTCCACCGCCGCAGCCACGCCGGCGCCGTCGTCGCCGGCGCCGGGAGAGCCCGGGACGGTGTCGTAGTGGGCCATCAGCGCCACGGCCGGCTGGGCCGGATCGCGTCCCGGCAGCCGGGCGATCACATTGACGGCCGCCGCAGCCGGCGGCTCGCCCATGCGCCGCAGGCGCTCGGCCCCCCGCGGGGTGAGGGGAACGGCCTGGGTCTCGACCACAAGGCCGAGCGCGGCGAGGCGGGCGGCGAGATAGGCGCGGACGCGGGCGCTCTCGGCCGAGCCGGTCGGATGGGGCGCCGCGGAGATGGCGCGGATGTCGGCGAAGGCGCGCGTCGCGGAGAAGCGCCCGGCTGGCGCGTCCTCGGGTGCGGCGGCGGGCGGGCGGACGGCCGCCGCCGTCAGGATGATGGCGAGGACGAGGGCGGCGAGGAGGGCGAGGCGGTGGTTCACGCGGGGGAAACTGACGCGTAATGCGTCAGCTGGCCATGGCGGGGTGCATTATCCGGGGCTTGGCCGGTGCGAATTCCGCCGGATCGACGAACTCGGCCCGGAACCAGGGCTTGGTCTTCTGGTCGAAGACCTCCTTCAGCCACTGGGTCACCCGGCGGATGCGGGCGGCGCCGGCGATGTCGCGGTGGACGCACATGCGCAGCTCGAGCCGGGCCAGGGGCGGCAGGTCGAGCCTGACCAGTTCGGGAGCGAACATCGAGGCCACCGTCGGCAGGGCGGCGATGCCGGCCCCGTGACGCACCGCCTCGATGATCGCCGAGGACGAGTTGGTCGCCATGCCGATGTTGGCCAGCCCCTGGAACGCCGAATATTTGATGGCCCAGTTGTCGGGCTGGCGGGTGTGGGCGACGTGGTGCAGGTAGCGCCGCTCGGCCACCGCCGCGAGGGAGGTGGGGGTCCCGTAGAGGTCGAGGTAGGCCCGGCTCGAATAGAGGCAGTAGTGGTAGTAGGCCATCGGCGTCGAGATGACGTCGGGGTTCGAGACCGGGTCGAACTGCAGACTGACGTCGACATGGGCGCCGACCTGGTTGTCGGTCCAGATGCCGCAGTCGATACCGACGCTGATGTCGGGGGATTCGCGGAAGAACCGCGGCAGCTCCGGCATCAAGAGATAGGTCGCCAGCCCGTCGGGGGCGGCGATGATCACCCGGCCTTCGTCCTTCTTGTCCTCGTCGGCGACAAGGCGCTCGACCGCCTCGGCGGATCGCTCCATCGTCACCACGTGGTCGTGGATCTTCTCGCCGGCCTCGGTGAGGGAGAGGCGGTGCGGCGAGCGGTTGAAAAGCCGCACCCCCAGCCGGGTCTCGAGATCGCGGATCCGGCCGCTGACCGTGGGCTGCGTCAGGCCAAGCTGCGCCGCCGCCTCCGAGAAGCTGCCGGTCTCGGCCACAGCGTAGAACACCCTGAGCGCCGACCAGTCGGCCCGCAGGTGCGTCAGCTTAGCCGGTTCGGTTTTCTCGATAGTCCCCATCGGCACTTCGCTGGTTTCTCGGTCGTCGAGAGCGTTTACCAGAGTCCTTGTGAATGCAAGGGGAAGGGCTTCAAAAGTGCAATCGGCGTCCGCCCCGAATCGGCCTCACGATCCTCGTGAATTCGTCGAGGCCATGGCCGCTGTGCACCTGCACCCTGCTGACGACGCCGAATGTGACGCGGGCCGGGCGATCGCCGCCGACCTGATAAGTCCTCATGTGGCCACCGCCGCGACCTTCCGCCGCGTCCAGGCCTATACCCGCTGCGCCGTCTCGGTTTTCGTCCGCGACGGCGAGGTCGCCGGCGTCCTGGGCATGGTGCCGATCACCCCTGCTGGCCTCGACGCCATCCAGCGCCACGTCTTCACCCAGAAGGACCCGCCCCCCGAGCACCTGTGCGCCCCGGGCGATCCGCTGGCCTGCATCTATGGCTGGGGCTTCGCGGCCCGCACCCGCCGGGCCTCCGCCCAGGTGGTGCTGGGGGCCATGTCGATCCGCGACGCCTTCCCCGGCATCGCCGTCTTCACCCGCGCCGCCACCCCGGCCGGCCAACGGATCATCTGCGGGAAGATGGGCTACATGCCCTATCCGGACGCCCCAGACGACCTGCTGTGGAATCCAGTGCGTAGTCCCAAGGAGCGTGCGGCATGAACGCCCGTATCGATCCGAAGGTGTCGGGTGAACCGGTGAGCCTGGCGCGGCCGCAATATGAGACCGTCGTCGCCCGGACGCTGGAAGACCTGATGCAGGTGATGATGATCCGCAGCCTGGTCTACGTCGGCGAGCAGAAGTGCCCCTACCACGAGGAGTACGACGGCAACGACTTCTCCGGCGCCACCCACCTGATCCTGCGCCGGGGCAAGGAGCCGATCGGCACCCTGCGCATCCGCTGGTTCGCCGACTTCGCCAAGCTGGAGCGGGTCGCGGTGCGCAGCGAATTCCGCGGCACCCGGGCGACGCTGGAGCTCGTGCGGGAGGCTTTCCGCATCGCCGAGCGCAAGGGCTATCGCCGCATCCTCGGCCACGCCCAAGCCCGACTGCTGCCGTTCTGGGGCCGGCATTTCAAGGGCTTCCCGCGTCAGAGCCGCGAGACCTTCGTGTTCTCCGACCACGACTATGTGGAGATCGTCGCCGAGACGACACCGCCCCCGAACGCCCTGACCATCGACAGCGATCCGATGATCCTGCTGCGCCCAGAGGGCGACTGGGACACGCCGGGCGTGCTCGACTGGTCGGCCGACCGCCCCGCAACCAATCCTCTGGCGAACACATGAAGCCCTTCGGGAGAGACTCGTTCGTTCCCGCCCCCGCCCTGCTCTGCCTGGACCTGCAACGCGAACAGGCGGACGCGACCGGCCTCGCCCCGGAAGACGCCAGGCGGTGCATCGAGCAGTGCCGCCGCGTGTTGCGCCACGCCCGCCGGGCAGGGTGGCAGGTGGCCCATGTCCACCGCCACAACGGCGCCAACGCCTGCCTGTCCGAACCGTCCCGGCCGATCGAGGGGCTGGAGCCCCTGCCGCGCGAAGCGGTGTTCTACCGCGACCGGCCGTCGGCCTTCTCCAGCGCGCCGTTCCGCGACTTCGTCTCGCGCCTGGGCGATCCCCGGCTGATCGTGGTCGGCTTCTCGCTCGACGCCTCGGTGCTGTTCAGCGCGGTGGCGGGGCATGAACTGCGCATACCCATCACCGTCGTCCAGGGGGCTCTGGCGGCGCCGTCGCTGCGGGGCTTCAGCGGCGAGGTGATGGAGACCGTACTGCTAAGCGTATTGGGCTCTTTCGTGGAGGTCGTGAGCGCGGATCAGCTTGTTGAAATCACTGGGCCGCTGCTCGCGCACGCCGCCAATCATCCATAGAAGGAGTGGGGGGAATGGGAGCAGAGAACCTGCGGGGCGTGGCCGAGATGAGCGTGTCCCACCTCAGGGAATACATACTCGACCTCGTGCAGGAGCTCGCTTCGGTGGCCGCGCATCGGGGCGACGCCGCTTCGGCCCAGGCTCTTCAGGCCTGCTACAGCCAGATCCGCAAACACGAGGACCAGGACTAGAGTCGGTCAGGCGATCGGCTCGCGCCCGCCGAGGCGGCCGGCGGCGGGGCGTCTTGCGGGAGGCCGCGGAGGAAGTAGCCGATCTCCACCTGCAACACCTGAGTCAGGGCCAGGAGCACGCTCGCGCCGGCGCGGGCGCGGCCCGCCTCATAATCCTCGATCAGGCTGGGCGGACGCCCGAGCCGGGCGGCGAGTCCAGGAACCGACAAGCCCAGCCGTTCCCGGCGGACGCGGATGCGGGCGCCGATGCGGCGGTCGATCAGTCCAAGGGTTGCGGCGACGTCCGGCATGCAGGCCCCCTAATCCTTAGGTTGCATAGCCATCCGCAGGCGGCAAGCGCCACGGGGTCGCAAGCCGGGGCGGCGAAAGCGCGCACGCTTTCACCAAATTCAGCCTAGGGGCCGGTGGGCCGATAGTCGGCGATCGACGCCAGCACCCCCGAGTTCAAAAGGGTCACGCGGCTCGACTGATACTGGATCAGCTTCTCGCGCCGCAGCTGCTGCAGGATGCGGTTGACGTGCACCACGCTGAGCCCCAGGGCGTCGGCCAGCACCTCCTGCGTCGCCGGCAGGGGGAAGCGCTGTCCATCGGCCTGTCCGACCACCCCGAGGCGATCGCGCAGCTCCAACAGCAGATGCGCCACCCGTTCGTAGGCGGTCTGGCGGCCCAGGCGGGTGATGTTGTCGAGCAGCCTCGCCTCGTCGACACGGCTGCTGACGTCGAGAACAGCGGCCAGGCCAGGATAGGCCGCCCTGTCGGAGGCGGCCGCGATCAACGCGGAAGCGTCGACGGTCTCCAGCCGGGTCATGGCCACGGTGCTGGCGAGCGCCGTGGGCCGGTCGCGATTGGACAAGGCGACGCCGTCGCCCGGTATCAGGAAGCTGAAAATCTGTCGGCGACCGTCCGGGAGCAGCCGCTGGCGTACGGCCCATCCCGAAACGATCAACCGGGGCGCGCGCACCGCGACGCGCTCGGTCACCAGCTCGGACCCGCTCTGCTGTTCTTCGCGGGTGTCGGCCAGCCGCTCGACGATGCCGATCTCGTCTGGGTTCAGGGCCGCCAAGGTCGCGAACCGACGCAGCGTCGGCTCGAGGGGATGGGTTCGGAGGGTGCGCAAGGCGGTCGTCATGACGTCCTCGCTGGCCGCGTTGGGCCCAGATCAGCGCTCAGCGCGAGCGAGAGTTCCTTGCGACCCTTCCCCTCCCCGCCCGCAGTCTGGGCGCTTGCGGAACGGCCAACACGAATCCGTGCGCCGCGCCCGTCCAGCGTGGCCGGAAACTTCTCGCCTGTTCAGTGAGTTATGGTCCGTTGGAGTACAGTATCATGCCCTGCGTTCTGTTGCTGGAGGACGATCCGCTCGTCCTGATGGTCCTTAGCCTGGAGTTGCAGGCGGACGGGCTGGAGGTGCTCCAGGCCGAGACCGTGGCGGAGGCGGCGGCCCTCCTGGCCGCGGGGCCCGACGTACTGGTGTGCGACCTCGATCTGCGCGATCACGGCGACGCCTATGAACTGGCTCGCCTCGCCAGGGCGCATAATCCTGCGATGGGCGTGCTCTACACCTCGGGCGTCGCCCGCCCCGAATTCGCAGACCTCAAGGTGGCCGACGGCGTACTGGCCCCCAAGCCGTTCCTGGATCAGGAGATCGTCCGGCGGGTTCGCAACCTGCTGGCCTAGGCGATCAGTGGGCGAGGCCGGGTCGGCCGAGACGATCGAGACGATCAGGGCCTGGTGCCCCGGGCCCACCCGCCACAGGTGCATGTCGCAGACGGTGTCCGACCCTGTCTCCAGCCGCTTGCGCACGGCCTGGGCCAGGCGGCTCGAGCCGGACATGTCGAGTAGGGAGGCGCCCGCCACCTTCATCAGGCTCCATGACCAGCGGGCGATGACGATGCCCCCCAGGATGCCGATCACCGGGTCCATCCACACCCAGCCCAGGTAGAGGCCGGCGAGCAGGCCGGCGATCGCCAGGACCGAAGTCAGGGCGTCGGCCAGGACGTGCTGGTAGGCGGCGCGCAGGTTGTTGTCGTGGTGGTGGCCGTTCGCATGCAGCTCGCGGGCGTGATCATGCGCATGGTCGTGATCGTGCGCATGGTCGTGCTCGTGCGCATGGTCGTGCTCGTGCTCGTCCTCGTGCGCTGGACCATGATCGGGGGCGGGGCCGTGGCTGTGGCCGTGATGCGGATCGAGGTCGCCCTGGTGCAGCAGCCAGGCGCTGACCAGGTTCACCACCAGGCCCAGGACGGCGATGCCGGTGGCCTGGGAGAAGTGGATGGATTGCGGATTGAACAGCCGCACCAGGCTCTCCCACCCGATCAGGAGGGCGACCACGCCCAACACCACCGCACTGGCGAAGCCGGCCAGTTCACCCACCTTGCCTGTGCCGAAGGCGAACCGGGGGTCGGCGGCGTGGATGCGGGCGTAGCGGTAGGCCAGGGCCGCGACGGTGAGGGCTGCGGCGTGGGTCGACATGTGCCAACCATCGGCGACCAGGGCCATCGAGCCGTAGATGCTGCCGCCGACGATCTCGCCGACCATCATGACGGCGGTGACCCCGACCACGACCCAGGTCCGCCGCTCGTTACGGTCGTGATGCGCGCCCAGGAAACCGCCCGACCCACAGATCCGCGCGCCGGTCGCACTACTCTCAACGTTCACTTCGACAGCCGTCATCAGCCTGATCTCTCGCGCCGCAGGGACAATAGCCACCTACGGCCAGCGGCGCGAGAGCCCGCAGGCGCTAGCTGGTGGGTTCGGGCCAGAACCGCGGCAGGCGCCTGAACGCGTCCCACGCCCGCCCCGCCTCGTCGATCATCGCCGGCTCGACACAGCGGCGCGACCCGATCAGCAGGCCGGCGGCGAAGGCGGCGTCCCCGGCCCGCTTTCCTGCAACCTCCGCGGCCAAATCCCCGGCCACGGCGATGTCGTTGAGCTGGCCGAGCAGTTCCTGCAGGTCCTTCAAACCCGCGATGAAGCGGCGACGGCGCTTGGGATGCTCCGGGAACGCCTCACCGAAGAAATCGGCGGCGTAGCGCAGCTTCTTGCCCTTGATGCGCATGCGGTGACGGGCCTCCGCGTCGAGGCGGCCAAAGTGATGGCCAGCCTTGAGCAGCTTGGCGTACTGGCGCTCAAGCGCCTGCGCCCCGAAGTCGGAGATCGGTACGTCGCGCAGGGCGGCGCGCTCCGGGGCCGAATCGGCGGCCCAGTCGCCGACCTCGATCCAGGCGGCGGCTTCGAGCAACAGGTCGGCGAAGCGCCGCGAGGCAACCGCCGCGACGGCGCGGTCGTAGGCCCCGGCCTGGGCGACGAGAAGCCGCTTGTTGAAGGCGGCCAGGGCCGGTTCGGGGGCCAGGCCCTCCTCGTCCGCGGGCATGGTGGTCTGAATGAAGACGTCGAGGTCCCTGGCCCGGTCGAACTCGCCCGCCAGCCACTTGGCCTCGGCCATGATTTGCTCGAGACGACCGTCGCCGACCAGGGGCTCGAAGGCGGCCAGGGCGGCGCGCAACCGGCGCAGGCCGACCCGGGCCTGATGCAGGACCTGGGGGCTGCGCACCGCCAGCAGCAGCTTGCCGTTGCCGGCGACCTGGGAGAGGCAGCCGCGCGCGATGCGGCGAAAGGCGTCCTGCGCGGCGGTATCGGCGGTGAGGGCCGCCTGCTCGGCTTTCAGGGCGGCGGTCGTATCATGGCCGGCCAGGCGGTAGCCGCGCTCCGCCTTGGAATCGAAGGACAGGACGATGGGCGCCGCTCCGGCCAGGGCGCGCGCCAGGCCGAACAGGTCGCCGATGTCGCCCGCCTTCAGCTCGAGTTCGATTTCGTGGATCGGCTCGTGGTGGTCCCCGGCGTCGATACGCCCCTTATCGACGCTAAGCTCGACCAGGGCCGATCCCTCGCGCCACAGCCGCACGGCCCGCTCCACCGTGGTGGAGAACACCGCCCCGAGCGCATCGGCGTGGCCGTTCAAGAGGGCCTCAGCGGGACCGCCCGCAAGGGCCGCCAGGTCCGGGCCCGGCCCGGCCACCGTGCATTCCCATTCCCCGCGGGCCAGGGCGCCGGGGGATTCACGGGCCTTCACGGTCTGGATGAAACGACCCTCAACCTCGCGCACCCGCAGGCTGAGCCCGGCGTTGCGCAAGTCGTGGTCAGGAGTGTCGTAGTAGATCGAGTGGAGCCGGGCCAAGGTGGCCGGAACGGCGAGGGCCGGATGCTTGAGCAGCTTGCCGAGGGCGCCGCGGGCGACCTCGAACTTCAGTTCGGTCTCGGAGTTTCGAGCCTCGTCCGTCGATGGCATTCGCCAGCGCCCGCAGCTGCCCATTTCCCACGCGACCGCGGGCGCCGTTTCCGGGCGCCTTCGTCCGCAAGGTGATCAATGCCGCCAAGTTTCCGCATTTGTCTATCGCGAGGCAGGGTAAAGCGCCGGAAAACCGTGTCTCAGCAGGGGGAGGCGCGGAGCGCGCCCAATTTTGCCGGTCAGCCTGGACCCGGCCCCAGGGCGACCTCCAGCGTTCAGAAAATATGTCACACCCTCGGGCTCACGATGATCTTGGTCTGGCGACAGCGGCCCCCATCTTGCGCCGTAGCCCATCGAAAATAGCTTCAGCTAAACAGATAAGCATCCCGCTCAAATCGTAGCGAATACAACTTTTTCGCCGATTGCCCCGTTCCGTTGTCTAGCCGTGGAGTCGAACTACCACCGAGGTTCGTTAGGGGATTCTAAAGCTGCTTAGCCCTTCGATCCGTCGATGACATTCGAATCTGCCATGGGAGGGGGATCGCCGCGCGCCGCATTCTTGCGGCAGCGCCCCTGGCTGTGGCTGGTCGTGCCCCTTATCTACTTCGGGCTCGTCTTGCTCCGCCGCACGGTGCTGCTCCCGAACATCAATACGGATACGGCCAGCGCCATCTGGCCGACCAGCGCGATCCTGGCGACAGGGCTTCTGCTGATGCCGCAGCGGCAGCGGCGGTGGGCCGTGGTCCTGTCGGTCATCGGCGCCCTGGTGATCTCTACCTTCGCCAGCCCGGTGCGCGCCTGGCTGGGATTGGCCGAAGGCCTCGCTCTCGCCTACCTCGGACGGGTCCTGTGCGGGCCGAAGCCCAATTTTTCGGAGGGGCGGACGCTGTTCATCTTCCTCGTCGGCGCGGTGCTGCCGACGAACCTGATCTCCGGCGCGCTGGTCTACGCCCTGTCGCTGCCGTTTGGTCCGCCGACCACGGTCCAGCTGGCCGTCAACTGGTTCATCGGCCATGCGCTGGGGGCGGCCATCTTCGTTCCAGCCCTGACCATCATACTGGATCAGCGGCGGTTCCGCAGCCTGCGGGGGTCGGCCTGGGAGCTCGGGGCCTCGCTGGCGCTGCTGTCGGCCGTCGCCGGAGTCCTGTTCTTCAGGCGGGACCCCGTGCTGTGGTTCATGATCTTTCCGGTCCTGATGCTGGTCGCCTTCCGGCACGGGCCTCTCGGTTCGGCCCTGGGCGGCGTGATCCTCAGCCTGCTCGCGCTCGTTGAAATCTACGGCCCCTGGTCCCCCGACGACCCAGGCGACTACATCGCCTGGATGCAGTTTTTCATCGTGGTGGCTTTCCTCAGCACCTTGCCGGCCGCGGGGGCGGTGGCGTCCTACGCCAGAACCCGAAGCCTGCTGGCGCGCCGAAGCCTCACCGCCCGGCTCGCCCGCCGCCGCGCCGACGCCGCCTCGTCCGCAAAGGGCGAGTTCCTGGCCAATATGAGCCACGAGATCCGCACGCCCCTGAACGGGGTGATTGGCCTCGCCGACGCCATGTCGCGGACCGACCTGACCTCCCAGCAGCGGGAGATGCTGCAGATGATCCTCAGCTCGGGCAAGGCGCTGACGGGGCTGTTGTCCGACGCCCTCGACCTGGCCCGGGCCGATAGCGGGGCCCTGGCCCTGGCCAACGAACCCTTCGACGTGCGGACCTCGATCTACGAGGCGGCCTTCCTGTTCGAAAGCCTGGCCAAGGAGAAGGGGCTGGCGTTCCAGGTCGACTTCGACGTCGACCCGCCGGGGGCGGCCCTGGGCGACGCCCTGCGCCTGCGCCAAATCGTCTCGAACCTGATCGCCAATGCGGTGAAGTTCACCGCCCAGGGTTCGGTCACCGTGCAGGTCTCGCTGAAGCGCCGCCCGGACGGGCGCGCCCGCCTGACGGTCGTGGTGCGCGACACCGGCCCCGGCTTCGACGCGGCGGTCAAGGCCCGGCTGTTCAGCCGCTTCGAGCAGGGCGACAGCTCGGTCACCCGCCGCTTCGGCGGCACGGGCCTGGGCCTGGCCATCGCGCAGCGGCTGGCCGGGATGATGGGCGGTGCGATCGAATGCGACGCCGTTCCGGGCAAGGGCGCCGTCTTCAGCTTCACTGCCGCGCTCGACCTGGCCGCCGGGCCGGTCGTCGCCGACCGCAGCGGCCCGGGCCCCGGCCCCCTCGCCAGCATGGGGGCCGCCGACACGGGACTGGTGTCGGTGCTTCTGGCCGAGGACAACCTGATCAACCAGAAGGTCGTGCAGGCGATGCTCACCGGCCTGGCGCACCTGACAGTCGTCAACGATGGCGAGGCGGCCGTCGAGGCGGTCCGAACCCAGACCTTCGACGCGATCCTGATGGACACCCACATGCCGCGGATGGACGGCCTGACCGCCATCCGGGCCATCCGCGCCGAAGAGATCGCCCGCGGCGTGGGCCGGACACCGATCATCTCACTCACCGCCGACGCCATGGCGGCGCAGGTCTCGGCGGCCCTGGCCGCCGGAGCGGACCTACACGTGGCCAAGCCGATCACCGCCGCCAACTTGATCGGCGCCCTCCGCAGCGCCGTGCAGCCGCCCGCCGCCGGCCCTGAAGCGCGGCCGGAAGCTAAAGCGTCTTAGGGTTGGAGGCGGCGGCGAAGTCCCGGATCAGGTCGGCCAGCTCCGGCTCGTCGACAGCGGCGGCGGCGTCCTCCACGGGGAACCAGCGACGCTCGCGCTGAGCCATCTCGTGCCAGCGGGACCGCTCCTTCGTCACCTCCAGGGCGAACACCCGGACCAGGCACGGGGCGGGCGCGCCGTTGGCCAGCTGCTTGAGATAGGGGAAGGCGCCCAGGGCCGCCTTGTCGACGCGGCCGGTCACCCCCGCCTCCTCCAGCGCCTCGCGTGCGGCGGCGGCGTAGGGCTTCTTGCCCTTCATCGGCCAGCCCTTGGGGATAACCCAGCGCTTGGTCTCCCGCGAGGTGACCAGTAGGATCTCCAGCCCGCCCTGGCGGCGGTATGGCAGGGCGGCGTACTGCATCGCCGGCCGGCCGGTCTTCGCGGCCATCGCCCCGCGCGCCTTGCTGGTCATCGAATCGTTCATCGGGCGGCGGGCCAGAAGCGGCCATCCTTTGGCGTCAAGATGGCGGAGAGACGGAACATGGGCGACTCGGGCGGGGCGATTCGGGGGCGACTCTTTTTCGGCCACGGCGACCGCGCCGCTGGCTATGGCGTGTGTCCGTATTCGGATCAATACGCGAGAAGCCGCAGAGGTGGACCGGGCGGGCTGCATGGGCGATGGTTGGAACGTACTGGAGGGCCGCGTGATCCGTATCGGCGTCGATTTCGGCGGCACTAAAATCGAGGCGGCGGCCCTGGGGCCCGACGGTGCGGTGCGGGCCCGCATCCGCAAGCCAAACCCCGGGAGCTACGACGCGGCGCTGCGGGCGGTCCGCGAGCTGATCGAACAGGTGGAGGCGCAGGCCGGCGGGCGGGGCAGCATCGGGATCGGAATTCCGGGCTCCCCCTCGCCGCGCGACGGCCGCGTTCGCAACGCCAACTCGACCTGGCTGAACGGCCGCCTCTTCGGCGCCGACCTGGAGGCGGTCCTGGGCCGTCCGGTGCGCCTGGCCAACGACGCCAACTGCTTCGCCTTGTCCGAAGCGCTGGAAGGGGCGGGGGTCGGCGCCGCCTCGGTGTTCGGGGTGATCATCGGGACAGGATGCGGCGGCGGGGTGGTGATCGACGGGCGCCTGGTCGAAGGCTCCAACGGCATCGCCGGCGAATGGGGCCACACGCCCCTGCCCTGGGCGCGCCCTGACGAGCACCCCGGTCCCCCCTGCTGGTGCGGTCGGCGAGGCTGCATGGAGATGTGGGTGTCGGGGACGGGGTTCGAAGCCGACTTCGAGCGCCATACGGGCCGCAGGCTGGAGGCGCCGCAGATCGTGGCCGAGCTCCGGGCGGGCGAGGCGGCGGCGAAGGCGGCCTTGGACCGCTATGTCGACAGGCTGTCGCGCGGCCTTGCGATGATCGCCGACATCCTCGACCCCGAGGTGATCGTGCTGGGGGGCGGCATGTCCAACGTCGACGAGATCTATCCCGACCTGCCGGATCGGATCGCATCGCGCGCCTTCTCCGACGCCTATGCCGTCCGGGTGCTCAAGGCGCGACATGGCGATAGCTCCGGAGTAAAGGGGGCCGCCTGGCTTTGGCCGCTGGAGAGCGTCGGATGAGTGATCGCGCCATCGTCATTTTCGGGGCCACGGGCGACCTGTCGCTGCGGATGCTGCTGCCGTCGCTGTACTTCCTGGAGGCCGACGGCCTGCTGGAGGCCGGCATGCGGATCGTCGGGGCAGCCCGCACCGAACTGACGGACGAGGCCTTCGTGAACCGCGCTGAAAGCGCCATCCGCGAGCGGGCCGGGAGCTGGTGGAAGGACGAGGCCTGGACCCGCCTGAAAGCCCGCCTCGCCTATGTGAAGGTCGACGCCGGCGCCGCAGCCGACTTCACGGCCCTGGCCCAGCGCCTGGAGGGCGTACGCGAAACCATCTTCTACCTGTCGACCTCGCCCAGCCTATACGCCGACATCTGCGGGGGCCTGAGGTGCGCGGGCCTGGCCGGGCCCGAGGATCGGGTGGTGGTGGAAAAGCCCATCGGCCACGACCTGAAGAGCTGCCAGGCCATCAACGACGCCCTCGCCGTGGTGTTCTCGGAGGATCGGATCTTCCGCATCGACCACTACCTCGGCAAGGAGGCGGTGCAGAACCTGCTGGCCCTGAGGTTCGCCAACACCCTGTTCGAGCCCTTGTGGAATAAGGTCTCGATCGACCACGTCCAGATCACCGTCGCCGAGGAAGTCGGGGTCGAGGGGCGCTGGGGCTACTATGAGGAGCACGGCGCCCTGCGCGACATGGTGCAGAACCACGTCCTGCAACTGCTGTGCCTGATCGCCATGGAGCCGCCGGCCAGCCTCGACCCGGACTCGGTCCGCAACGAGAAGGTCAAGGTGCTGCGGTCCCTGCGCCCCATCGTCGGGCGCGAACTGGAGCGGCGCACGGTGCGCGGCCAGTACGTCAAGGGCGTCTCCGAGGGCGCCCAGGTTCCCGGCTATGCGGAGGAGGCCGGCGGTCACCCGGCCGAGGCGGAAACCTATGTCGCGCTCGCCGCCCACGTGAACAACTGGCGCTGGGCCGGAGTGCCGTTCTACCTGCGAACCGGCAAGCGCATGCCGAGCAAGGCCTCCCAGATCGTGGTCCAGTTCCGCGAGGTGCCCTACTCGATCTTCGGCGGCGCCGACCTGCTGGCCAACCGGCTGACCATCCGCCTGCAGCCGGAGGAGGAGATCTCGCTCACGGTGATGAACAAGGCGCCCGACCAGGGCGAGCGGGCCATGGCCCTGCGCCCCCTGTCCCTCGACCTCAGCTTCGCCGAAGCCTTCCCGCACGAGCGTCGCCGGCGCATCGCCTATGAGCGGCTGCTGCTGGAGGTGATGAACCACAACCCCACCCTGTTCGTGCGCCGCGACGAGGTGGAGGCCGCCTGGACCTGGATCGATTCCATCGAGGCCGGCTGGCGCAGCCACGACATCAAGCCGGCCCCCTATCCCGCCGGCTCGTGGGGCCCGGCCGGCTCCTTCGCCCTGACCGAACGCAACGGCCACAGCTGGTACGATTGAGACGCTTCAGCCGCGATCATCTGTGGGTGGAGGTCGACGGCGTGGTCGCGACCATGAGCGTCACCGGCTATGCCGCCCAGCTGCTGGAGGGTGTGCGCAGCATCGAATGGGCCCCTGTGGGCGAGACGGTGGCCCGCGGCGAAGTCCTGGCGGTGCTCGACGCCGTCAAGGCGGCCTGCGAGATCCCCTCGCCCCTCTCCGGCGAGGTCCTGGACGCCGACCTGACGACGGTGCGGCTGCTGATGAGCGACCCGTCTGAGCTGAGCGAGCTGCTCACCGAGGTCGAGTACGCGATGCTGATCGGCTAGCGCGGGCCTTCAGCGGAACGTGTCCTTGGCCGCCCGCACCGCCCCGAACACTTCGTGGTCCGGCGCGCCCGTCAGCCCCATCCGCCCCGCCAGCACGGGCGCCCGCAGGAAGGGGTTGGTGGCCTTCTCGGCGCCGATGGTGGTGGGCACGGTCGGCTCGCCGCGCGCGCGGGCCGCGAACACCTGCTCCGCCCGGAGGGCCAGGGCCGGATCGTCATCCACCGACAGGGCGAATTTGGCGTTCGAGGCGGTGTATTCGTGAGCGCAGTAGACGGTGGTGTCGTCCGGCAGGGCCGCCAGCTTGGACAGGCTGCCCCACATCATCGCCGCATCGCCCTCGAACACCCGGCCGCAGCCGAGGGCGAACAGGGTGTCGCCGACGAAGGCCACGGCGTCGTTCGCATCGTAATAGGCGATGTGGCCCAGGGTGTGCCCGCCCACCGCCATGACCTTGAAGCGGCTCTCGCCGAGCTCAACCGTGTCGCCCTCCGCCAGTTCGCGGTCCAGCGGCGCGATGCGGCGCACCTCGGCGGGGCCCACGATCTCACAGCCGGTCTCTGCCTTCAGCCGTTCGTTGCCGCCGGCGTGGTCGGGGTGCCAGTGTGTGTTCATCACCAGCGACAAGGACCAGCCCAGCTTGGCCAGTTGGCCTAGGATGGCGTCGGCGTCCGGGGTGTCGATGGAGGCGACCTTTCCGCTCGTCCGGTCGCGGATCAGGTAGCCGTAGTTGTCGCTCAGGCAGGCGAACTGGTGGACGTCGAGGGACATCGATGGGCCTTTCGTTTGCATACTCCTATAGTCTGTCTAGCCATGCGACGCGACGTTCTGGACCTTAGGGCCTTCTACGCCACCCCCCTGGGCGGGGCGGTGCGCAGCCTGCTCGCCCGCAAGATCGGCGAGGCGTGGGGCGACGCCCACGGCCTCGACGTCCTCGGCCTCGGCTACGCCACCCCCTATCTGGCGGCCTTCACCGGCGCGGCGCGGCGGACCGTGGCCGCCATGCCGGGGCAGCAGGGCGTGGAGATCTGGCCCGCCGGCGCCGACAACCTGGCCTGTCTGGCCGAGGAAGACGCCCTGCCCTTCCCCAACGCCCTGTTCGACCGGGTGCTGGTGATCCACGGCCTGGAGGAGAGCGACGATCCGGCCGCCTTCCTGGATGAGGTCAAGCGGGTGATGTCGCCCTCGGGGCGCCTGATCGTGGCGGCGGTGTCGCGGCGGGGCCTGTGGGCCGGGTCGGAGACGACGCCCTTCGGGTATGGCCGTCCTTTCACCCGCAATCAGCTCGAGGTCGCCGTGCGCGACGCGGGGCTGGAGCCCGCCGCCTGGTCGCGGGCGCTCTACGCCCCGCCGCTGCAGATGCTGGCGCCCTATGCCGACGCATTCGAACAGGTCGGCTCGCGGCTTTTCCCGCCCGGGTCGGGCCTGATCCTGCTGGAGGCCGTCAAGCAGACCTATGCCGTGAAGCCCGCCGGCGTCCGCGCCCCGGCCTTCGCTGCGGGGCGGTTGCGGCCCCAACCGGTCGGCGCCGTGGGAAGTGTGACCCCTAAGCCCTAGGATGCAGCGCAACAATTTGCCATACAGCGAAGGCTCGGGCAGGGGATGTCACCGATGAAGCTGATCACCGCCGTCATCAAGCCCAGTCGCCTCGACGCCGTGCTGGACGCCGTCACCGAGGCGGGCGCCTCGGGACTGACCGTCACCGAGGTCCGTGGCTACGGCCGACAGAAGGGCAAGACCGAGGTCTATCGCGGCGCCGAATACGCGGTGAAGCTGCTGCCCAAGGTCAAGCTGGAGATCGCCGTCCCCAACGACATCGTCGACGCGGTGATCAACGCCCTGGCCGCCGTCCCTTTGGGCTAGCCGAACAGGTCCGCCTGACCCGCCGGCTTGGCCGCCGCCGCCCCGCCCCGGCGGCTGAGCAGGAACAGGGCCGATTCGGCGCGCCAGTTCTCAAGCAGACCGTTCGGGTCGATCTGGCGCGCCGGCCTGCCGTCGGTGAGCGCCGAGGCCGCCTCGATCCTCAGGTCCAGGTCGTCGCACAGGGCGGTGAAATCGCGCAGGGTGCACAGGTGGATATTGGGGGTCGACCACCACGGCTCGTGCAACACCGTCGTCTCCGGCATCCGGCCGCTGGTCATCAGAGCCATCCGCACGCGCCAGTGCCCGAAGTTGGGGAAGGAGACGATGGCCCGCTCGGCCAGGCGCAGCAGGTTGTCGAGCACCGTGCGCGGCTCGCGCACCGCCTGCAGGGTCTGGGACAGGATGGCGTAGTCGAAGGCCTGGGCGGGGAACTCGGCCAGGTCGCGGTCGGCGTCGCCCTGCATGACAGTCAGGCCCCGGGCGAGGCAGGCCGAGACGCCGGCGGCGCTGATCTCGATGCCGCGCCCATCGACGCCCTTCTCGCGCTGGAGCATTTCGAGCAGGTCGCCGCCGCCGCAGCCGACGTCCAGCACCCGCGCGCCGGGGCGGACCAAGCGCAGGATCTCGCGGAAGTCCTCGCGGCCCGTCCCGCTCATGCCAGCCCCCGAGCGGTCGCCGCCGAAGTGAGGAAGCCCCCCAGCGCCGCATCGAGCACCGGCTCGTCGAGCAGGAAGGCGTCGTGGCCCTTGTCGCTTTCGACCTCGACGAAGCTGGCCTTGGCCCCCGCCGCGTTGAGGGCGCGGACCACGGTCCGGTTATCGGCGGTGGGATAGAGCCAGTCCGAGGAAAAGGAGACGACGAACACCGGCGTCGAGGCCAGGCCCCGGAAGGCCTCGGCCAGCACGCCGCCATGGCCGGCGGCGAGGTCGAAATAATCCATCGCCCGGGTGATGTAGAGATAAGAGTTGGCGTCGAAGCGATCGACGAAGCTGGAGCCCTGGTGGCGCAGGTAGCTCTCGACCTGGAAGTCGGCGTCGAAGCCCCACGACAACCCGTCCCGCTGCAGCTCGCGCCCGAACTTACGCTGCAGGGCCGGCTCCGAGAGATAGGTGATGTGCGCGGCCATGCGCGCGACCGCCAGCCCCTTCTGGGGGCGCGAGCCTTGGCGCTTGTAGTCGCCGCCCTTCCATTCCGGATCGGCCATGATCGCCTGGCGGCCGACCTCGTGGAAGGCGATGTTCTGGGCCGAGTGGCGCGGCGCCGCGGCGATCGAGACCGCCGAGAACAGCCGGTCCGGGTAGTCCGCCGCCCATTGCAGCACCTGCATGCCGCCCATCGAACCGCCGATCACCGAGAACAGGCGCTTGATCCCCAGCTGCTCGACCAGCATGGCCTGGGCGCGGACCATGTCGGCGATGGTGATCACCGGGAAGGCCAGGCCGTAAGGCTCGCCCGTGGCCGGGTTGATCGACGACGGGCCGGTTGAGCCCATGCAGCCGCCAAGCACGTTCGAGCAGATGATGAAATAGCGTTCCGGGTCGAGCGGCCGGCCAGGCCCGACCATGCGGTCCCACCAGCCGGGCTTGCCCGTCACCGGGTGGATCGAGGCCAGGTGCTGGTCGCCGGTGAGGGCGTGGCAGACCAGGACGGCGTTGGACTTGTCACTGTTCAGTTCGCCGTAGGTCTCGTAGGCGATCTCCACCCCCTCCAGGGCGGCGCCCGAATCGAGCCCTAGCGGGCGCTCGAAGCGCGCCACGCCGCTTGCGGTGGAAATCTCCGCCGAGGGGTTGAGGCTGAGGTTCATGCGAGGCTTGGAGCGCGGGGCGGCAGGGCTGTCAATGGACCGCCTAGGTAGGGGCGCGCGCACGAAAAAAAAGGCCGCGCCCGAAAGCGCGGCCAGTTCATAGGGAGGAAACGCCCAGGAAGGGCAGCGGCGTCAGGAACGCCGCACAGGTCATTTATAAGTTGCGGTGCGAAACGAAGCAAGCCGGCCGCTACCTTTTTTGACAAAAAAGTTTCTATAGGCTCGGAAGAGCTTTTCTATACAAGCGCTTATGCATTACGAGCATGACGAGCCAACCATGCTGCAATGCAGCACGAGGCAGGGCTCCGCAGTGGGCCCGGACCGGATTGAGTCCGGCGTAAAAGGGTGACGATGCGCCTGAGCTCCGTCCCTTCAGCGGCCCGCTTCTAAGCGTCGGGCCGGCGCTAACTAGAACGCTGCATCCAGCGATCCGATCCAGAGATAGTGTCGGCTCCCTGGCATTTTGAGGGCGGCCGCGAGGTTTTTCAGCGCACCTTGCCCAGGGGGTGGGCGCGGAGCACGGTTTCGCGAAGCCTAGCCTCGGCCACATGCGTATAGATTTGTGTCGTCGCTATGTCGGCATGGCCCAGCAAGGTCTGAACAACCCTTAGATCGGCGCCGCCTTCCAGAAGGTGAGTCGCGAAGGCGTGCCGCAGCACGTGCGGGCTGACCCTGGCCGGGTCGATGCCCGCGTCCGCCGCCGCCTCGTCGAGCAGCTGGGCCAGCCGCCGGGTGGTCAACCGCCCCTCGGCCCCGCGCGGCGACGGGAAGAGCCAGGGGCTTTCCTTCACCTCCAGGGCCAGGAAGCCGCGCCGCACCGTCAGATAGGCCTTCACCGCCTCCCGCGCGGCGGCGTTCAGCGGCGCCAGCCTTGTCTTGCCGCCCTTGCCCGTGACCATGACGAAGGCCGGATCGCGGATCACCGCCGCCAGCGGCAGGGCGGTCAGCTCCGAGACGCGCAGACCCGAGGCGTAGAGCAGCTCGACGATGCAGGCCAGGCGCAGCCCGGCCGCGCCGTCCTTCTCCCCGGCGGCGGCGATCAGGGCCGCCACCTCATCTCGGGACAGGAGCTTGGGAAGGGGCCGGCCGCGGCGCGGCGCTTCGACCCGGCGGGCGGGGTCGTCGGCGCGCCAGCCCTCCTCGACGGCGAAGCGATAAAACTGACGCACCGCGGCCCGGCGGCGCGAGGCGGTGGCTGGCGACAGGCCCCGTTCCGACAGGCCAGCGAAATAGGCCTCGACCGCCTCGGCCGGCGCCTGGACGAGGTCGGTCCCGCCCCGGGCGAGCGCGCCGTCGGCGTCGGCGAGGTCGCGGGCGTAGGCGGTCAGGGTGTTGCGCGCCGCGGCCCGCTCCACCGCCATCATCTCCAGAAAGGCTTCGATCCGGTGCGCCGCGCTCATGGGGTCAGGGTGGCGGTGAGAGGTTTCCGCTCCCCTACCCGCTCGGAACGGCGGTGGTGACGTTTCGCTGCCCATGGTCAGCGCCGGTCTGCGGACGCGCGCCTTGGCGTGGTTCGCGCGGATCGTGTATCTGCGCCATCCATGAGCCCCGACCCCGCCCTTCGCAAGAAGACCATCGCGCTCGTGGGCCTGATGGGAGTGGGCAAGTCGAGCATCGGCCGGCGGTTGGCCGCGGCCGTGGACCTGCCCTTCCGCGACGCCGACGACGAGATCGAGACCGCCGCCGGCCGCTCCATCACCGAGATCTTCGCCGAGCGCGGCGAGGCCGAATTCCGCGAGGGCGAACGGCGGGTGATCGCCCGCCTGCTGGACGATCCGCCCATGGTCCTGGCCACCGGCGGCGGCGCCTTCGTCAACGCCGAGACCCGGGCCCTCATCAAGCAGAAGGCCGTGTCGGTCTGGCTGAAAGCCGATGTGGACGTGCTGGTCCGCCGGGTCGGCCGCAAGGACACCCGGCCCCTGCTCAAGGGCCGCGACCCGCGCGCGGTGCTGGAAGCCCTGGCCCGTGAGCGCGGCCCGGCCTATGCCGAGGCCGACCTTTGCGTCGAGACCGGGGAGACGCCACATTC
Source organism: Caulobacterales bacterium 32-69-10 (assembly GCA_002280485.1). The sequence goes on along the minus strand of NCED01000005.1, from coordinate 55,217 downwards.
GGTGGCCCTGGAGCGGGTGCTGACGGCGCTGCGCCAACACATGAACGGAAGCCCCACCGAATGAGCGCCCCAGCGAGCGGCAAGGTGAATGTCGGCCTGGACGGGCGGGCCTATGACGTGATGATCGGCCCAGGCCTGCTCGACCGGGCGGGCCAGCAGCTCGCGCCCTTCCTGCCGCGCGGCCGCACCGTGGTCGTCACCGACCGCCACGTGGCCGACCATCACGGCGAGCGCCTGGCCGTGGCCCTGGAGAAGGGCGGCATATCGGTCGACATGATCGTCGTCGAGCCCGGCGAACAGGCCAAGAGCTTCGAGGGCCTGGCCGACCTGTCCGACCAGCTGCTGGCCCTCGAACTCGACCGCGGCGACGTGATCACTGCTTTCGGGGGCGGGGTGGTCGGCGACCTGACCGGTTTCGCCGCCGCCATCTACAAGCGCGGCGTCGACTTCATCCAGATCCCGACCACCCTCCTGGCCCAGGTCGATTCCTCGGTGGGCGGCAAGACCGCCATCGACACCCCCCGCGGCAAGAACTTGATCGGCGCCTTCCACCAGCCCAGGCTGGTCCTGGCCGACCTCGACGTCCTGGCCACCTTGCCCCCCCGGGAAGTCCACGCCGGCTATGCCGAGATCATCAAGTACGGCCTGCTCGGCGACGCCGCCTTCTTCGCCTGGCTGGAGACCCACTGCGCCGACGTGCTGGCGCTGGAGGTGGGGGCGCTGGGCCAGGCGGTGACCCGTTCGGTGGAGATGAAGGCCGAGATCGTCATCGAGGACGAGAAGGAGGCGGGGCGCAGGGCCCTGCTCAACCTCGGCCACACCTTCGCCCATGCCTTGGAATCGGAGACCGGCTTCGGCGAGGCTCTGCTGCACGGCGAGGCGGTGGGGGCCGGCTGCGCGCTCGCCTTCCGCTTCTCCGCCGCGCTTGGCCTGTGCCCGCCGGATGAAGCCGAGCGCGCCGTGCGCGCCGTCGCCGCCGGCGGCCTGCCGACCCGGATGGCCGAAATCTCCAACACGCCGCTGCCGGTCGACCGGCTGATCGCCCACATGGCTCAGGACAAGAAGGCCGAGGCCGGGCGCCTCACCTTCGTACTTGCCCGCGGCATCGGCCAGGCTTTCGTCGCCAAGGGCGTGGACGCGGCGGCGCTTCGCGCGTTTCTGATCGCCGAAGGGGCCGTCGCCTGACGACAAGGCCGAGCCCCACCGAGCGTCCAATCGAGCCGATGGCTCCGGAGACCTGAACCATGACCGCCGCCCTGGGCGTGATCGCCCTGGTGATCCTCGTGCTCCTCGCCATCTCGGCCCTGTTCTCGGCGGCCGAGACGGCGCTGACCGGCGCCAGCCGCTCGCGCATGCACCAGCTGGAGCGCGAGGGCGACAAGGCCGCCGGCCGGGTCAACCGGCTGATGGAGAAGCAGGAGACCATGATCGGGTCGGTCCTGCTCGGGAACAACGTCATCAACATCCTGGCCTCCGCCCTGGCCACCGACTTCCTGACCAAGGCCATCCCCGGCGCCTGGGGCGTGGCGGCGGCGACGGTGATCATGACCGTCCTGGTCCTGGTCTTCGCCGAGGTCTTGCCCAAGACCGTGGCCATCGCCCGGCCCGACGACGTGGCCCGCGTGCTGGCGCCGCCGATCTTGCTGGTGGTCAAGGTGTTCGGCCCGGTGATCTTCGGCATCCAGTGGGTGATCTGGCGGACGCTGCGGCTGTTCGGGGTCAAGGTCGCGGCCGAGCCGGACGCGGCCATGGCCCAGGCGGAGATCCGCGGCGCGGTCGAGTACCACCACTCCGAAGGCCTGGTGGAAGCGCGCGACCGGCGCATGCTCGGCGGCATCCTGGACCTGCAGGACATGGACGTGTCCGAGATCATGGTCCACCGCAAGAACATCGTCATGCTGGACGCCGACCTGCCGACCCGCGAGGTGGTGGCCGACGCGCTCGCCGCCGCCAACACCCGCCTGCCCCTCTACAAGGACGAACCGGAGAACATCGTCGGCGTCCTGCATGTGCGCGACCTGGCCCGCGGCATGGCGGCGACGGGCGGCGACCTCGACAAGCTCGACATCATGTCCATCGCAACCGAGCCCTGGTTCATCCCGGACACGACCAAGGTGAAGGACCAGCTCAACGCCTTCCTCAAGCGCCGGGTGCACTTCGCCCTCATCGTCGACGAATACGGCGCCCTGATGGGGCTGGTGACCCTCGAGGACATCCTGGAGGAGATCGTCGGCGAGATCGAGGATGAGCATGATTTCGCGGTCGAGGGCGTGCGCAGCCAGGCGGACGGTTCGGTGCACGTGGACGGCTCGGTGACCATCCGCGACCTGAACCGGTTCATGGACTGGAGCCTGCCCGACGACGAGTGGGTGACGGTGGCCGGCCTGGTCATACACGAGGCCCAGACCATCCCGGACCCCGGCCAAACCTTCATCTTCCACGGCCACCGCTTCCAGATCCTGCGCCGCCAGCGCAACCAGATCACCGCGCTGAGGGTCAGCCCGCCCCTGCGCGAAGGCGACGAGGCGGAAGAGGAAGAGACGGGGTGAGGTGAACTGCGGGCACCGAAGAACGCCCGCCATTACCGCCAAAACCTCACGAAGGATCGCAGGTCGCGTTCGCCGGCTGCAGGGCCAGAAGCACTTGGTTCGTCTGCGCCAGGGGATGGGTCTGGCTCCAAAGGCCGAAGCCGACCGCCGCCCAGATCGCCGCTACGGCGAGGGCGTACTGAAGGGCGGCATAGCGGCTTCCCGTCGGCCGGTTCCTGAACATCTCCCTTTCCATGCTCGCTGCATGGCAGCTTTGCCAGCCGGGGATCAAACCCTATAAACGCACGGCGCATGTGAGCTGAGATCACAATGACCCGTCGTACCCTGCCCTCCCTCAACGCCCTGCGCGCCTTCGAGGCCTTCAGCCGGCACGGCCGCATGTCCGCCGCTGCCGACGAGCTGTGCGTCACCCACGGGGCGGTGAGCCGCCAGGTCAAGCAGCTAGAGGAATCGCTGGGAGCCCGGCTGATCGAGGGGCCCAAGAGCCGGCTGCGCTTGACCGCCGAAGGCCTGCGTCTGGCCGGGGTGCTGACCGGAGCCTTCGACGAGATCGCCGAGGCGGTGTCGGTGGCGCGGGCCGAGGCGCCGCAGTCGCTTGAGGTCTCGTGCATCGGGACGCTCGCCATGCGCTGGCTGATCCCACGCCTGCCCCGGTTCGTGGAGCTGCATCCCAACATCCGCGTCGGGCTCACCGAAAGCCACGCCGACGTCGACTTCAAGCGTGATGGCGTCGACCTCGCCATCCGCATGTCGCAGAGCCTGCGGGCTAGGGACGCCGAGTCGACCGTCTTCCTCGACCACCATATCGGCCCGATCGTAGCCCCGTCCCTGGCGGGACCGGTGCCCCTCACCCTCGAGCGGCTGGCGCGCCTGCCCCGGCTGCACACCCGGACCTATCGCCAGGGCTGGAGCGAATGGCAGGCGCTGTCGGGCCATCGGCTGGAGCCCGCGCCGGTCGACCGCGAGTTCGACCACCACTTCTACATGTTGGAGGCGGCCGCCGCGGGCCTGGGGGTGGCCCTGGGGCCGTGGCCCTTCGTGATGGACCAGATCGCGGACGGCCGGCTGGTCGCCCCGCTCGGCTTCATTCCCGCCGACGCCCGCTATGTGGTGCTGCGCCCGGCCGGCGTGGACAACCCGGCCGCCGCGGCCTTCCGCGACTGGCTGGTGGAGGAAGGCGCGCGGATGCCGCGGCCCGGGTGACGGTGCGCCGCCGCCTCGTCCTTCGAGGCTTTCGGACCCTCAGCCTTCGCCCGGCGCCAGAGCCTTGATCGACAGGGCGTGCAGGCCGCCGTCGAAGGCCTCCTTCAGGGCGGTGTTGACGCGGCGTTGGCGTTCGACTCGCGACAGGCCCTGGAAAACCGCCGACACAACGACCACGTTGAAATGGCTTTCGCCGCTCTCGCTGGCGCCGGCGTGGCCGGCGTGGCGGTCACTGTCGTCGACGACCTCCAGGTGCTGTGGCGAAAACGCCTCTTCCAGCCTTGTGCGGATCAGTTCGGTCACGGCGCCCAAATCCATTCTCCCGTCAATTCTTGAAAGCGATTTTCTCGCTTCCATACTCCACTTATGAGCGGCGAGTTTCCCTACAAGCCCAAGTTCGTTGATATCCGCGTCCGCCCCCCCAAGCCGGGGGAGGAAGGACGGACGCCGGACGTGCACGACCTGAAGCCGGGCGAGCGTCCCTGCGAGTGGCCGGGCTGTCGCATCGCCGGGGCGGCCAAGGCCCCGAAATCGCGCGAACGCCTCGACGAACACTACTGGTTCTGCCAGCCGCACGCGGGCCAGTACAATCGCAACTGGAACTTCTTCGAGGGGATGAGCGAGGCAAGCGTGGCCGAGGCCCAGGCCGCCCGCGCCCATGGCGAGCGCCCGACCTGGCAGTTCAAGGCCTCCAAATTCTCCCGCGAGGCGGCGTCCTTCGCTCAGCGCGCCGGCACCGGCACGGGCTACGCCGACCCGTTCGACATGCTGGGCCGCAGAGCCCGAGCCACCGAGGCCGCCCGCCAGGCGCCCAAGACCCTTGGGCGGCTGGAGCAGAAGGCCCTGGCCGAACTCGACCTGGACGAGGCCGCCGACAAGGCGGTGATCCGGGCCCGCTACACCGAGCTGGTCAAACGCTGCCACCCCGACGCCAACGGCGGCGACCAAAGCACGCAGACGCCGAAAAATCGCACTGGACGCGAGCGCACGACGCCGCACCGCCCCATATCCGCCGCTCCGGGGCTCGACCAGCCTCGCCCGCCCAACTAAACAGGCTGCGATGAAAGCCTTCACCACCTCCGACACCGATCCGCTGCTGAGCGCCGCCCCCGACAAGCAAGTGTCGGTCCGAGACGTATTCGGCGTCGACAGCGACATGATGGTCCCCGCCTTTTCGGTCGCGGACGAGCACGTGCCGGACCTCGACACGGCCTATAAGTTCGACCCGCAGACGACCCTGGCCATCTGCGCCGGCTTCGCCTTCGACCGACGGGTGATGGTCCAGGGCTATCACGGCACGGGCAAGTCGACGCACATCGAGCAGGTGGCGGCGCGGCTCAAATGGCCGCTGGTGCGGGTGAACCTCGACAGCCACGTCAGCCGCATCGACCTCGTCGGCAAGGACGCCATCGTCCTGAAGGACGGCCAGCAGGTCACCGAATTCCGTGAAGGCATGCTGCCCTGGGCGATCCAGCGGCCCATCGCCCTGGTCTTCGACGAATACGACGCCGGCCGCCCGGACGTGATGTTCGTGATCCAGCGCATCCTGGAGGCGCAGGGCAAGCTGACCCTGCTCGACCAGAACCGGGTGATCCGCCCGAACAAGTATTTCCGCCTGTTCTCGACCACCAACACCATCGGCCTGGGCGACACCACCGGGCTGTACCATGGCACCCAGCAGATCAATCAGGGTCAGATGGACCGCTGGTCGATCGTCACCACCCTGAACTATCTCGCCCACGACGTGGAGGCCGGCATCGTCCTGGCCAAGGCGCCGACTTACGACACCCCGGAAGGGCGCAAGACCATCAACGCCATGGTCCGCGTGGCCGACATGACCCGCAACGCCTTCATGAACGGGGACATCTCCACCGTCATGAGCCCGCGCGCCGTGATCACCTGGGCCCAGAACACCGAGATCTTCGGCGACGTGGGCATGGGCTTCCGCCTGACCTTCCTCAACAAGTGCGACGAACTGGAGCGGCCGACGGTCGCCGAATTCTACCAGCGCGCCTTCGGCGCCGACCTGCCGGAAGCGGCGACCCGGGTGAAGGTGGCCTAAGGGCGGGCCAGCGTCCCCCGGTCACGCGTCCTGCCGCGGAAAGGTGGCCGGATCGACCTTGACCATCCCGGTCCCCGCCAGGGCCTTGATGACGAGCCAGCTCTGGTCGAATTCCCACCACTTGGCCGTCAGGCGCGGCGACTGGGGGAACGCGTGGTGGTTGTTGGCCCAGCCTTCGCCCATCACCATCACGCTGAGCAGCCAGTTGTTGCGACTGTCGTCCCCCGTCTCGTAGTTGCGATAGCCCCAAAGGTGCGAGCAGGAGGCGGTGGACCAGGTCAGGTGCCAGACGACGACCGTCCGGACGAACACGCCCCAGACCACAAGACTAAGTCCCATCCGGACCGCCTCGGCCACTTCGGATCGGTGTTGTCGTTCCGGTAAATGAACCAGCCCAGGTGGGCCCACAGGAAGCTGGGTCGCGGATTGTGGGGGTCGAGCTCGGTATCGGCGTGGTGATGATGCCGCCGGTGGGTCGCCGCCCACCACACCGGGCCCCGCTGGACGCAGAGCAGGCACAGGACGGCCAGGACGTGCTCGAACGGCTTGGAGCAGCTGAAGCTTCTGTGGGCGAAGTAGCGGTGGAAGCCGACGCTCATCACGTAGCCGAAGAACTGCGCCGTGACTAAGGCGACGACGACGCCCGTCCAAGTGAAGAAGTACGGCACGAAGGCGAGAAGCGCGCCGAGGTGAAATACGATCACCGCGATCAACACCTCGGGAATGATCCGGCCGCGCCATGACGAATTCACCGGCGACGAGGCGCCAGGTGCGATCGTCCGGTCGTCGCGTTCGAGCACCATCCACAATCCCTTCAGACCGAAGGACGGGGACGAGTTTAGCCCATGGCGCTACGAATCGCCCACAGGCGCCGACGATCTACCGGTCGAAGAGCGCGCCTGCGACCCAACTCACCACGGTGACCACCAACCAGCACAGCAGGGCGGCGATCCAGTCGCGCACCGTGAAGCCGTCGAGGAAGTAGGCCACGAGCCCGATCATCGCAGCGTTGAGCACGATCAGCCACAGGCCCAGGGTGATGATGGTCAGGGGCAGGGTCAGGATGGTCAGGATCGGGCGCACGACGGCGTTGGCCAGGCCCAGAAGCAGGGCGGCGATGGCCAGGGTGGTCATGTTGTCGAAGCCGATGCCGGGAACGAACTTCCACGACAGCCACAGGCCGACGCCCACCACCACGAGCTGGATCAGGAAGCGGATCATGGGGCGGCGCCTTGGTCTGGAAAACTGAGGCCGGCACGCTCGGCTGGGCGGCGGGGGCTGTCAAGCGGCCCATCTTCTAAGCCGTTCGGCCGGCCGCCCGCACAAACGACGCGGCAAGCCTTCATCCGGCCGCGCGGCCGGGCTATCTAGCCCCCATGGCCGACAAGCCCGAAAGCCCCACCGAGCCGTTCAAGCGCGCGCTCGCCCACGCCACCCGCAGCCTGGCCGAAACGCCGGACCTCGAGGTGGTGTTCGCCAACGAGCCGCCCTCCCTGGTCGGCAACCGCGCCGTGCTGCCCCACCCGCCCCGCGACCTGAACAGCCGCGAGGCCGGCCGCATCCGCGGCCTGGCCGACCAGATGGCCCTGCGCCTGTCGCACCACGACGGGGCGGCCCACGTCCGCCAGCGCCCGATCGACCCGGAGGCGGCCGAGGCCTTCGACATGGTCGAGACCGCGCGGATCGAGGCCATCGGCGCCAACGCCCTGGGCGGCGTGCGCGCCAACCTGCGCGCGGCCCTCGAGTCCCGGCTGGAGGCGGCCAACGCCCCTGTCGGCGGCCGCAATGACGTCGCCCGCTACGCCGCAGGCCACGCCAAGCCCAACTCCCCCATGGCCGAGGTGCTGGGCCTGATGGTGCGCCAGCGCCTGACCGGCGACGTTCCGCCCGACGGCGGCAAGGCCATGGTGGAGACGCTGGGCCCCGATATCGAGGAGAAGGCCGGCGCCGACCTCGACCGGCTGCTCGCGGCCATCGACGACCAGGCCGCCTTCGGCCGTATCGTGCGTGAGATCCTGCACGACCTCGAGCTCGGCGAAGAGCCGCCGGACTCCAACGACAACGCCCCCGACGAGGAGAGCCAGGAGGCCGAGCCCGAAGAGTCGCCCAGCGAGGGCGAGGACGACGGCGACCCGTCCGAGGGCCAGAGCCCCGAGCTGGGCGACGCCTCCGACGACAAGTCCCAGTCCGGCGAAGACCAGTCGGCCCAGGCCGACGAGTCCGAGGGCTCGGACCTCGACGAGGAGGCGCCCGAGGGAGCCGACACCCAGCGCCCCTCGCGCCACGACCCCAAGGACAGCGGCAAGCCGGAGCCGGCCTACAAGGTGTTCTCCACCGCCAACGACGAGATCGTCGAGGCCGAGAACCTGTGCGACCCCGAGGAGCTGTCGCGGCTGCGCGCCTACCTCGACCAGCAGCTGGCGGCCATGTCGACCGTGGTGTCGCGCCTCGCCAACCGGCTGCAGCGCCGGCTGCTCGCCAAGCAGAACCGCGCCTGGACCTTCGACCTGGAGGAAGGGGTGCTCGACGTGGCGCGCCTGACCCGCGTGGTGATCGACCCCACCGCCCCCCTGTCCTTCAAGCAGGAGGAGGACACCGAGTTCCGCGACACGGTGGTCACCCTGCTGATCGACAACTCCGGCTCGATGCGCGGCCGGCCGATCATGGTCGCGGCGGTCTGCGCCGACATCCTGGCCCGCACCCTGGAGCGCTGCGCGGTCAAGGTCGAGGTGCTGGGCTTCACCACCCGCGCCTGGAAGGGCGGGGCGGCGCGCGACGAGTGGGTGAGGAGCGGCAAGCCCCCCAACCCCGGCCGGCTGAACGACATCCGCCACATCATCTACAAGGCCGCCGACGCCCCGTGGCGGCGCGCCCGCAAGAACCTCGGCCTGATGATGCGCGAGGGGCTGCTGAAGGAGAACATCGACGGCGAGGCCCTGATCTGGGCGCACCAGCGCCTGCTGGGCCGTCCCGAGCAGCGCAAGATCCTGATGGTCATCTCCGACGGGGCGCCGGTGGACGATTCGACCCTGTCGGTGAACTCCGGCCACTATCTGGAGCGGCACCTGCGCCAGGTCATCGGCGACATCCAGGCCCGCTCGCCGGTGGAGCTGATCGCCATCGGCATCGGCCACGACGTCACACGCTATTACAAAAGGGCTGTCACCATCCTCGACGTGGAGCAGCTGGGCGGGATCATGGTCGAGAAGCTGGCGGAACTGTTCGAGGAGACGGCGGTCAAGCGCCGCACCGTGCGCGGCGCCATGCTGGAGGAGCCGCCGACCGTGCAGCCGGGCGACCCCGCCGCCCGCACCCGCCGCGGCGCCACCGTCCAGCCCGGCGCCCCCGCGTGAGGCCTGGACGGGCGTTCGGCCTCGTCGCCGCCTGCGCAGGCCTGCTAGCGGGGCTCGTGGCTCTAGGCGGCGAGATCGCCGTCGCCCAGACCGGCGCCCGGCCCATCGTCGTCCAGACCAGGCCCGCCCCCCTGAACCTGGAACGGCCGAAGGACCGGCGCGTCGGCGCCCTGGTCTATGCCGGCGGCCTGATCCTGACCTCGCCCGAGACCGACCGCTTCGGCGGCCTGTCGGGCCTGGACGTGCGCCCCGACGGGACTTTCGTGTCCCACAGCGATTCCGGCGACCTGCTGACCGGCCGCATCGTGCTGAGCCGCCGCGGTCGCCTGGTCGGTATCGCCGACGCGACCTGGGCCAAGCTGACCGACGAGGCCGGCGAGGCGTTCCAGGGCGCCAAGAGCAACGCCGACTCCGAGGACATAACCTTCATGCCCGGCGGCGGCTTCGCCGTCTCCTTCGAGCAGTCCCCGCGGGTCGAGCTGTATCAGGGCGAGGGAGGCGCGCGGCGGCTGGGCGTGCCCGCCGAGGCGGCGTCGTTCCCGTCCAACGCGGGGCTCGAAGCCCTGACCGTATGGACCGACGCCCAGGGCCGCCAGCGCCTGGTCGAGGGCTCGGAGGACGGGCGCGCCTGGTCCTGCGACCTGGAGGGCCAGGGCTGCGTGCAGATCCTCGATCCGGCGGTGGACAGTCCGGACAAGGAGTTCAGCCTGACGGGCCTGGACGCCCTGCCCGACGGCCAGGGCATGGTGGCGGTCTATCGCGCGTTCGACCTGATCAAGGGCATGCGCACCCTGGTCGCCTGGTTCCAGCCGGACGCCGCCAAGAAGATGACCGAGCTGGCCCGCATCTCTCCGCCCTACACCATCGACAACATGGAAGGGATCGCCGCCCTGCGGAACCGCGACGGCTCGATCCGGCTCTATCTGATCTCGGACGACAACCTGAACCGGCTGCAGCGCACGGTCCTGCTGGCCTTCGACTGGCGCGCGCCCAGGCCGCAGTAGCTGTCGTGTCCGAACCCGACATAGAAAAACCCCCGCCGGTCGCCCGGCGGGGGTTTTGATTTCCTAGACGGAAGGCGTTCAGGCCTGCGGAGCGGCCGCCGCGAGCTTGGCCTTGACCTGGCGCTTGATCTTGCGAGCGCGGGTCGAGAGCAGCTCGTCCTTGGTGTTCAGCAGCACCGGGTCCAGGCCGCCCTTGAAGTCCAGGGTGCGCAGGGCCGCATTGGTGATCTTCAGGCGGAAGGACTGGCCCAGCGCCTCGGACTGCAGCGCGGTGTCCGCCAGATTCGGCAGGAACCGGCGCTTGGTCTTGATGTTCGAGTGGCTCACGTTGTGACCCACCATGGGGCCAACGCCCGTAAGCTCGCAGCGGCGCGACATGGCGACTACCTTCAGCGCAAAATAACAGAGGCGCGCCGGACGGGGAGTCCTGCGCGGGAGGCGGGCATATAGACCAGCGCCGCTTCCGGGGTCAAGGGCGGGCGGCGTGAGGCCTTCACCCCCGCCATCTCGGGATTGGCGCGAGAATGACGGGGGCGTTGTGCGACTCGACCGCCTGAGCCACCATATCTGGTAGGGAACAAAGGCTGAAGAGGCGCAGGTCGCTGATTCGGTCATGATTCGTTTTGCGGCCGTTCCGGCTAAGCTCCCTTCGCGTTAACCGTAGCCGTCGCAACGCCCCCTTCTTGCGGGCGCGCCGCGACTCCCCCACCTTCAAGATCATGAGCGACCGCCCCTCCGGAGCCGCGCCTTCCAGGGTGGTCGCGGTGCTCGGCCCGACCAATACGGGCAAGACCCACCTGGCGGTCGAGCGGATGTTGGGCCACGCCTCGGGCATGATCGGCCTGCCGCTTCGCCTCCTGGCCCGCGAGATCTACGACCGGGTGGTCAAACTGCGCGGCGCCCGCGCGGTGGCCCTGATCACCGGCGAAGAGAAGATCGTCCCGCCGCACGCGGCCTATTTCGTCTGCACCGTCGAGGCCATGCCGCTGGGCCGCGAGGTCGAGTTCCTGGCCGTCGACGAAATCCAGCTCTGCGCCGACCCGAACCGGGGGCACGTCTTCACCCACAGGCTGCTGCATGCTCGCGGCAAGCACGAGACCATGTTCATGGGCGCCGCCGCCATGGCGCCGCTGATCCGCCGCCTGCTGCCCGACGCCGAACTGGTCTCGCGCGAGCGCTTCTCGGCCCTGACCTTCGCCGGCTCCAAGAAGCTGACCCGCCTGCCCCGCCGTTCGGCCGTGGTCGCCTTCTCCACCGACGCGGTCTACGCCATCGCCGAGCTGATCCGCCGCCAGCGGGGCGGGGCGGCGGTGGTGATGGGGTCCTTGAGCCCCCGCACCCGCAACGCCCAGGTGGCGCTGTACCAGTCGGGGGAGGTCGATTTCCTGGTGGCGACCGACGCCATCGGCATGGGCCTGAACATGGACGTCGACCATGTCGCCTTCGCCGGCCTGCGCAAGTTCGACGGGAAGCGCACGCGCTGGCTCTATGCGCCTGAAATCGGCCAGATCGCCGGCCGGGCCGGGCGCTTCCGCACCGACGGCACGTTTGGGATCACGGCCGACTGTCCCGACATGGACGAGGATCTGGTCGCCTCGGTGGAGAGCCATAGCTTCGAGCCTCTCACCGACCTGGAATGGCGCAGCGCGGCGCTGGACTTCGATTCGCTCAAGGACCTGATCCGCTCCCTGGCCGCGCCGCCCGTCCGCCCTGGCCTCAAGCTCGCTGAGGAGGCCCTGGACGAGAAGACCCTGAAGCTGCTGGCGGGCGACGAGGACGTGGCCCGCCGGGCCCGCGACCGGGTCAACCTGCGCCGCCTGTGGGAGGTCGCCCAGACCCCGGACTTCCGCAAGGCGGCCCTGGACGAGCACGTCCGCCTTACCCGCACCCTGTTCGACCACCTGTCCACCCGCGACCGGCGGCTGCCCGAGGACTGGATGGCCGGGCAGTACGCGACGCTGGATCATGTCGGCGGCGAAATCGACGTCCTGGCCCAGCGCCTCGCCGGCATGCGCACCTTGACCTACATTGCCAACCGCCCGGACTGGCTGCGCGACGCCGGGCACTGGCAGGCCAAGACCCGCGCCCTGGAGGACCGGCTCTCCGACACCCTGCACGAGAAGCTGATGCAGCGGTTCATCGACCGGCGCACCAGCGTGCTGATGAAGGCCCTGTCGGTCCGCGAGGAGGTCGAGGCCGTGGTGGGGGCGGACGGGGCGGTCAGTGTCGAGGGCCATTTCGTCGGCCGCCTGGAAGGCCTGCGTTTCGATCTGGCCCAGGGGGAGACCGCCCTGGAGGACAAGGCCCTGCGCGGCGCGGCCCAGGCGGCCGTGGCGCCGGTGCTGGCCAAGCGGCTCGGCGCCCTGGCCGGGGAGCCGGACGGGGCCTTCGCCCTGCAGCCGGACGGGCTGATCCTGTGGCGCGGCGCGGCGGCCGGGGACTTGGCCGGGGGCGATCCGTTCTCGCCGCGGGCCCGGCTGTTCGGCGAGCTTGGCCCCGAGCCGGTGCGCGAGCGGGCGCGGCGCCGGCTGGAAGCCTTCGTGGCCGCCGAGGCCGGGCGCAGGCTGGAGCCCCTCAAGCGGCTGCAGGCGGCGACAGCCGACGGATCGGTCAAGGGGCTGGCCCGCGGCGTGGCCTACCGGCTGATCGAGGCCGGCGGCCTGGTCGACCGGCGCAGCGTCGCCGCCGACGTGGCGGGGCTGAGCCAGGCCGAGCGGCGGACCCTGCGTGCGTTGGGCGTGCGCTTCGGCGCCTTCTCGATCTTCATGCCGGCGCTGCTGGAGCCGCAGGCCCTCGCCTTCTCCGCCGCCTTCGCCAGGCTGGAGGCGCCCGGCTGGACGCCGCCGGCGGAGCGGCTGAGCGCCCTGCCCGGCCCGGTTCCGGCGCCGCGGGTGCTGGCGGCTCGGGGCCTGCGCGCCTGCGGCCCCTACGCCGTCCCGCCGGCGGCCCTGGAGCGGCTCGACGAGATCCTGCGCGCCGCCCCCCGCGACGGCGGCGGCGCCGTGCTCTCCGACGCGGCGCTGGAGCCGCTGGGCTGGCCGAAGGGGGCGGTGGGCCCGATTCTGCGCGCCCTGGGCTACGCCCCGTCGCGGCGCCGGGGCGAGGCCGAGCCGCAGGCCTGGCGCCGCCGCCCCGACGCCGACCAGCCGCCGCCGGGGACCGTGCGGCCCGATTCGCCCTTCGCGGCCCTGGCCGCCCTGACCGCGCCGCCTCCTCCGGCCCGCCGCAAGCGCCGCCGGGCCCCCAAGGCCGCCGCCCGCCCATGACCGAAGAATCTTGCCGCATCGACGTGTGGCTGTGGCGGGCGCGGTTCTTCAAGACCCGCAGTCTCGCCGCCATGGCGGTCGAGGCCGGACGCATCCGCCTGTCGCGGGCGGGGCAGGACACGCGCCTGGACAAGGCCAGCCGCAGCGTGCGCCCCGGCGACGGGCTGGTGTTCGCCCTCGGCGGGCGGCTGACAGCGGTGCGGATTGAGGCGGTGGGCGACCGGCGCGGTCCGGCCGAAGAAGCGCGCGGCCTCTATAGCGAAATGAATCCAGGGGTCGGGGATCGCCCCGCGTAACCTATATGAAGGGTCGTCGGCATTGACACCGGCGGCCCTGGACTGCATGTCCCCCGCGCCCGGGCCCGATCCATTCAGACCGAGACCATGACCTACATCGTCACCGATCCCTGCATCAAATGTAAGTACATGGACTGCGTGGAGGTGTGTCCTGTCGACTGCTTCTACGAGGGCGAGAACTTCCTCGCCATCAACCCGGACGAGTGCATCGACTGCGGCGTCTGCGAGCCGGAATGCCCGGTCGACGCCATCAAGCCCGACACCGAGGACGATCCGGACGGCAAGTGGCTGAAGGTCAATTCGGATTACGCCAAGGTGTGGCCGAACATCACAGTCAAGGGCGAGCCCCCCGCAGACCGCGACGAGTGGGAACGCGTCACCGACAAGTTCGAGCAACACTTCAGCCCGGCTCCCGGCAAGGGTTCGTAGTCCCAGGCGCAAGACCGCGCCTGGGAAGCCCCCGGCAAGCTTTGAAACGTCTTCCCGTTGTGTTATGGTGGCCCTACGACAAGGTGAGGCTGCAAGAGCGTCTGACCGGTGTCGCGCAATAGCCGGTCGATCGAGACGCGCTCCATCCAAGGCGGATGGCCTGAAGACAAATTCAGAGAAGACCCAGCGGAGCCGCCCCTGTGCGACGGCCTCCTCGTCCTGGTTCTGCCGCGGCTGACCTTCCGGCATTCCTAGCGCGTCTCCAGCGCGGAACATGAAGGAATGACGATGACTCAGAGCGTCACGGATTTTGTTGTCGGCGATTACGTCGTCTACCCGGCGCACGGCGTGGGGCTGATCAACGGCGTCGAGACCCAAGAGGTCGCCGGCCTGTCGCTCGAAGTCTATGTCATCACCTTCGACCACGAGAAAATGACCCTGCGGGTTCCGACCCGTAAGGCCAAGACCGCGGGCCTGCGCCCCCTCGCCACCGGCGACGTGGTCTCGCAGGCCATGGTGACCCTGAAGGGCCGCGCCCGGGTGAAGCGCACCATGTGGAGCCGCCGCGCCCAGGAATATGAAGCCAAGATCAATTCGGGCGACCTGATCTCGATCGCCGAGGTGGTGCGCGACCTGCACCGCGCCGACAACCAGCCGGAACAGTCCTATTCGGAGCGCCAGCTCTATGAATCGGCCCTGGACCGCATGGCGCGCGAAGTCGCCGCCATCGAACAGATCGATCGCGACGCCGCCATCGGCCTCCTGACGAAGTCGCTGGTCAAGGCGGCCTGAGGCGCCCAAAATCTGAGAGTTCTGCGGAACGCCCGGCCTCAGCGCCGGGCGTTTTCGTTTGAATGACGCCTCAGTCAGCCGGCCTTCTTCAGCACGGCGACGTCGGGAGCCTTGGAGATGGCCGCCAGCAAGGCGAGGATCTTGTCGCCCTGCATGCGGAACGGGTCGAACTCGCCATTCAGATCCAGGGCGGCGAGGATCGGGGCGGATTTCGGCGTGACCGCGCGCCCGCACATGCTCCACTGACCGAACAGACGCGAGCCGGCGGGGCCGCCGATCATGACTTCGACCTGACCGTGGCGCGCGTCGCGGCCGATCACCCCGAAGACCTGGCTGACATTGCGGCGCGGCCCCTCGAGGGCCTGGACGAACCAGCCCTGATGGGCGAGCAGCAGGCCCGTCAGTCCGTGGCGTGCGTTATTCGCCTGCGATACCGCCAGGATCTCGACCACCGTCGCCTCGAAGCGCGCCAGCACAGGCAGCGCGGCCCGGCTCGCATAGACCAGGCGGAACAGGTCACCCCCGTGGTCGGTCTTCACATCCGTCATCACGCCATCCTTGCGATCATCGCCAACCAGGATGCCAAAGGATTATGGATAGCCGCTTAATATCAGCTATTTAGCAGCGCGGTCGGCCAGCCGCTCGATCTGCTCGGGATGGTCGAGCCACAGGATGGGGCGCCCCCGACTGGACCGCACAGCCCCCCGCACCCTGACCAGCCTGCCCGCCAGGCCGACAGGCGCGGCCCCAGCCACAGCCATATCGTCCCAGGCCTGGCGCGGGATTTCGGCCGCGAAGCCATCGGGCGCTTCGGTGAATTCCAGCCGCAGCCGTCCGCCGTCCCGGACCACCCGGCCGACATGGCCCTCCACCACCGTCAGCCCCCGGTCGGCCGGCCCCACCTCCTGCGGCAAGCGCACGCGGTAAGCGGCGTGGGCCCATAAGCCCCGCCCCGCCGCCCTCGCCCGCGCCTCCTCCAGCAGCATCGCCCCCGCCAGGGCGCGGTTGTCGGCATAGGTGCGCACCCGCACCGCGCCTTGCCGCAGCAACTCGCCTTCGATCCAGCGTCGGGCCGCCGTCTCCCGCACCTGGGCGAGGGTGCGGCCATAGGGATCGGCCGCCGCGCCGCCCTGCAGCAACTCGATCTCGCGCCCCTGGACGAGGCGCGCGAGCGCCGCCTTCGCCTCGGCGGCGTAGGGCGCGTCGGCGTGGGGCGCCTCGACCCCGGCCAGACGCAGCTGCGTCCCGTCGGTCAGCATCAGCAGGTCGCCGGCGACCGCCGCGGCCACCCGCGCCCGCCCGGCCGACGGCAGGGCGTCCAGGGCCACACCCTGGCCGCACGCGCAGAGCCACCCCGCCAGCAGCAATGGAGCGATCGTCGGCCGCATCGGGCTTGCTACCACGGCGCCGGCGCGCGCCGGTAGGCCGCGTTCCCGGTGCGAAAGCCCTTGCCCCCCGTCGGCCCCAGGCCCCAGCATGGGACGATGGTAGAGTCTTCATCCGCGACCCACGCCGTCCAGCCTGGGGACGGGCCCGGGCTGCGCGCCCGCCTGCACCGGCTCTACTACGGCCGCACCCCCGCGGCGGTGCGGTTCCGCTATTCGGTGCTGGTGCTGGACCTGGCGATCATCGCCTTTTTCATCGCCGCCCCCATGCTCAGGGGGACCGAGGCGTTCTTTCTGATCGACTACGCCATCGCGGTCGTGGTCGCCGTCGAGATGGTGGCGCGGGTGTCCGCCGCTTACGACAGCCGCTGGTGGCGGGCTCCGATTGTTTGGGTCGATATCTTCGTCCTCGCCACGCTCCTCGTCCCTCAGGTGCTTTTCAACCTGGGCTTCTTGCGGATCGTCAGGCTGTGGTCGGTGGTGCACAGCGAGTTCTTCTGGCGCACGGTCGGGCGGCGCTACGACGACACCCGCTGGGAGGACGTCATCCGCACGGTGGCGACCATGGTCACCTTCGTCTTCGTGGTGACCGGCTTTGTCTACACGAGCTACGCCCGCACCCATCCCGGCATAGACGGCTATGTCGACGCCCTCTATTTCACCGTCGCCACCCTGACCACCACCGGGTTCGGCGACATCACCCTGCCCGGGACCTGGGGCAAACTCATCTCCATCGTGACGATGATCGCGGGAATCACCCTTTTCGTCCGGCTCGCCCAGGCCCTGTTCCGCCCCTACAAGGTCAGCTTCGCCTGTCCGACCTGCGGCCTGATGCGCCACGACCAGGACGCGGTCCACTGCAAGGCGTGCGGGGAGATTCTCAACATTCCGAACGACGAGCACTGACGCCCGCCGTCGGCCAGCCTTGCGGCGCCGGCCGCACCGTGGCATCGCTCCGGGCGCGGTCGGCCGCCCGTCTCGGGGCATGCGGACCGCTGGCGCGGCCCGGTAGCTCAGCAGGATAGAGCAGTGCTTTCCTAAAGCAGAGGTCGGGGGTTCGAGTCCCTCCCGGGCCGCCACTCAAGTCCTGGCGACGCCGAGCCAGCCCAGTAGGCGGGCGGACTCAGCTCGCCTGTTCTTCCAGGTCCGACGCCGGCTCGGCCTGACCGCCGCCGCGATTGGACTTCAGCACCTCGATGTGGAGGCGGGCGCGGTCCTTGCGGGCCGCCTCCAGGGCGCCGGACGCCAGGTGACGCTCGCTGCGCTCCCGCTCGACCGCGGCCGCCAGGCCCTTGGCGCGGGCGTCGGCGGCGGCGCGGTCGTTGGCTGCTTCCTGGGCCAAGAGCTCGTAGCGGCCGTTGATGACATCGATCTGCTGTTCCAGCCGCGCGATCTCGGCGGCGCGGGCCTCCGAGGTCTCGCCCAGGCGCTCGCTGCGGTCGACGGCGGCGGCGCGGGCGGCCTCCACCGAAGCCAGCTCCTTGCGCGAGGCGATGAGGTCGGCGGCGAGGCCGCTCAGCTGGTCCTCGGCCTGCTTCAGCTTCAACTTCAGCTCACCGCTCTCGCGTTCGGCCAGGCGGTCGCGCACAGCCGCTTCGCGGAGCTGGCGGTTGAGTTCGGTGTTGTCCTCCTCCAGGCGCGCGGTGCGGGCCTGGGCGGTCTCCATCCGCAGTTCCGAGGTCTCGATCTGAGCGCGGGCCTTGTCGGCCTGCTCCTCCAGCAGCCGGCCCAGGCGGTCGGCCTCGGCGGTGGCGGACTGGGCGGTGCTCTCCAGGGCCCGGGCCCGGTTCTTCTCGGTGGTCAGCGAGGCCTCGAGCTCCGCCGCGGCGCGGGTGCTGCGGTTGAGGTCGCCGGTCAGGCTCTCGACCTTGCGTTCCAGAACGCCGCGCTCGACGTCCATCAGGCTGCGGGCCTGGATCGCCTCGGCGGCCTGGGACTCGGCTTCCTGGCGGCGGATCTCGCCCTCTTCCAGCTTGGCGCGCAGACGGCCGTTGTCGTCCTCCAGCCGCTGGGCGTGGGCCACGGCCCGCTCGCCGTTGGTCTTCAGCTCAATGCTCTCGGCCCGGGCCGCGTTGAGGGCGGCGGACAGGCGGGAGACCTCGGCCTCGCGGGAACTGGCCAGGAGTTCGACCTGGAGCTTGCCCGAGCGGGTCTCGGCCAGAGCGTCTTCGATGGTCGAGAGGCGGCGCTGCAGCTCGGTCTCGCGCTGGCGGGTCGAGCCGAGCTCCTCGGTGGTCTGCTCCAGCAGGGCCGTGATCGCCACCAGTTCAGAGCGGTCGGCGCGGCGGGCTTCGAACTCGCTGGCCAGGGTCGAGCGGGCCCGGCCCAGGGTCTCCTCGGCGCCGCGCACGCTGGCCAGGGCCCGGTTTGCCTCTTCCAGGGCGGCGGAAATGCTCTCGTGCGATTCGCCGATCGAGCGGGTGCCCTCGATCATCTTCTCGGACGTGCTGCGCGCCCGATCCTGATCCAGGGTGGCCAGGAGCTTTTCGAGCTTCTTGGCGCCGCCGTCGCGCACCGCGCCGGTGATTTGCAGTAGGTTCACGAGAGCTCCCCCGAGCCGAGCTTGGCGTCGATACGAAACCTTAATCAAAAGCCCGGGCAGGGCAATGCCGCCGCCTGTCGCATGGCTGGTCTTGGCGCCGATTTTCGGGGACAACACCCGATGTTCCCTACACGCACAGGACCCTGATTTGACCCCCTCGGCCAATGCCGCGATCTCTTACGACGCCGACTCGTTCGAGCCCGGCGACAAGCCGATGGGCCGACGCACCGCCGGGCTGGGCCTGCTGCGGGGGTTTGTCGAACATGCGAAGGTCGACACCGTGTTCGGCTACAGCGAGTTCGAGCCCACCCAGGCCGGGTTCGAAGCCGCCGTCCGCCGCTTCGGCGGCGACGCGCCGGTGCGGTGGAGTTCGCACTGGAACATCAGCGCCCTGAAAGAGGTCGGCGCCCTGCACGTGGCCGGGCCCATCGGCGCGGCCCACGCCTTCCACCGGCGTGGTTTCGATCAACGGGCCTGGAGCCTGACCGGCGTCACCCACACCATTTCTTCCCACGCCGCCGCCGACGCCATAGCCTCGCTGGCCACCGCGCCGGTGCAGAGCTGGGACGCGCTGATCTGCACGTCCCGGGCGGTGAAGGCCGCGGTCGAGGTCAGCCTGGAAGAGCAGGCCGACTACCTTCGCGCCCGTCTGGGCTCGCAGGCTCCCGCCGTTGGGCTGCAGTTGCCGGTCATCCCCCTGGGCGTCCGTTGCCAGGACTTCGCCGCCGCGCCTGAGGCGAGGGCCAGGCTGCGCGCCCGCCTGGGCGTTCCCGACGACGAGGTGGTGGTGCTGTACGCCGCCCGGCTGAGCTTCCACGCCAAGGCGCACCCCTATCCGATGTACGCGGCCCTGCAGCGCGCGGCCGAGCGCACGGGCGCCAGGGTCCATCTGCTGCTGGCCGGCTGGTTCGCGGACGCCTTTCAGGAGCGCGTGTTCCGTAACGGCGCCGCCGAGCTGTGCCCCGACGTGACCCTGCACGTGGTGGACGGGCGCGAGCCCGGGATGTGGGACAGCGTCTGGCAGGCCGGCGACATCTACACCCTGCTTTCCGACAACATCCAGGAGAGTTTCGGCCTGTCACCGGTCGAGGCGATGGCCGCGGGTCTGCCGGTGGTGGGCTCGGACTGGGACGGGCTGAAGGACACCATCGTCCACGGCGAGACCGGCTATCTGGTCCCCACCCTGACCCCGCCCGCCGGCGGCGGCGGCTATATGAGCCAGGCCTACGAGCTGAGCCGGATCGACTATGAGCAGTACGTGGCCTCGGTGGCCCAGGTCGTCTCGGTCGACGTCGCGGCCGCCGCCGACGCCTTCACGGCCCTGATCACGGACGCGAATCTGAGGCGGCGCATGGGCGAGGCAGGTCGCGCGCGGGCCCTGTCGGAGTTCGACTGGGGCCGGGTGATCCCGCGCTATCAGGCCCTGTGGGGAGAGTTGGCCCAGCGCAGGGCGGTCGACCGCGAGGCGGCGCCCAAGCACCCCAGTCGCCTGGGCGACCCGGCTCGGGCCGACCCCTTCCGCACCTTCGCCGCCTATCCGACCCGCGCCATAGACAGCGACGACCTCGTCGCCTCGCCCGCCGACCTGGCGGTTCAGGCCGCAGCTCTAAACCGGCGAGCCGGAACCGCCCCGGTCCGCGGCATCGTGCTCGACGGGGCGATGCTGGAGGCCCTGACGGAGCAGATGGCGACGCTGGGCGAGACGTCGGTGGAGGCGATCCTGGGGTCCGCCCCCTCCATTCCCCGCTGGCGCGCCCTGCGCACCATCCTCTGGCTGCACAAGCATGGGCTGGTGGCGATCCGGCCGGCCGCCGCCCGATGAGCCCGGTGAGCCAGCCGGTGCGCCTCAACCGCTCGCAGCTGGCCGTCCCCGGCCATTCCCGGCGCTTCATCGACAAGGCGGCGGCCAGCGCCGCCGACGTGGTGATGCTGGACCTGGAGGACGCCGTCGCCATCGGCGATAAGGAGACAGCCCGCCGGACGGTCGTCGAGGCGCTGAACGACATCGACTGGGGCGGGCGCACCGTCTCGGTCCGCATCAACGCCCTCGACACCCCCTTCATGTACCGGGACCTGATCGAGGTCGCCGAGCGCGGCGGTCCGCGCCTGGATCTGGTCATGCTGCCCAAGGTCGACACGGCCGCCGACGTGCACGTCGCCGATGTCCTGCTGAGCCAGATCGAGGCGGCGACGGGCCGCACCAACCGGATCGGCCTGGAGCTGCAGATCGAGACCGCGCTGGGCCTGCAGAACGTGGAGGCCATCGCGGCCGCCTCGCCGCGGGTGGAAAGCCTGCACTTCGGTCCGGGCGACTACGCCGCCTCCATCGGCGCCCGCACCACCTCGATCGGGGGCGCGGTCCCCGACTACGCCCTGCTGTCCGACCCGGACGCCGGGGGCCTGCGCAGCCTTCACATGGCCGACCCCTGGCACTACGCCCTGTCCCGGATCGTCGTCGCCGCCCGGGCTGCTGGCCTGCGCCCCGTCGACGGGCCCTATGCCGACTTCAAGGACGCCGAAGGCCTGGAGTGGAGCGCCCGCCGCGCATCCGCCTTGGGGTTCGAGGGCAAGTGGGCGATCCATCCGGGCCAGATCGGCGCCATCAACACCGCCTTCGGCCCCCGCCCCGAAGAGGTCGCACAGGCCCGCCGCATCCTGGAGGCGCTGCAGGCCGGCGCCGCGGCGGGACGCGGGGCCGTGGTCGTCGACGGCCGTATGGTCGACGCCGCCTCGGTTCGCCAGGCGCAGGCTCTGGTGGAGAAGGCCCGCCGGATCGAAGGCCGCCCCTGACCATCGCCGCCATGGACGCAGGCGCGGTTTTCTGGTGGCTTGCCCACCGATCACGGAGGCGGGACGGATGAGGCTGTTGAAGCTGCTCTATGTGCAGGTGCTGATCGGCATCGCACTGGGGATCCTGGTCGGCGCCCTGTGGCCCGAGACCGGCGCGGCGCTGAAGCCCCTCGGCGACGGCTTCATCAAGCTAGTCAAGCTGACCATCGCGCCGGTGATCTTCGTCACCGTGGCGGGCGGCATCGCCCACATGAGCGACCTGAAGAAATTTGGCCGCGTCGGCGGCAAGGCCCTGCTCTATTTCGAGGTCGTCTCGACCGTCGCCCTGGTCATCGGCCTGATCGTCGGCCGCACGGTCAAGCCGGGCGCCGGCTTCAACATCGACCCGACCACCCTCGATCCGTCGATCGCCGCCGGCTACATGCAGCGGGCCCAGGCCGACAACTTCGCCGACCACCTGCTGAACATCATCCCGGACACCTTCGTCGGCGCCTTCGCGGGCGGCGACCTGCTGCAGGTGCTGTTGCTCGCCATCCTGACCGGCTTCGCCATCACCCGCCTGGGAAGCTTCGGCGAGAAGGTGGTCACCGGGCTCGACGCCGCGGGCAAGGTGTTCTTCTCGATCATTCACATCGTGGTGCGCTTCGCGCCCATCGGCGCCTTCGGGGCCATGGCCTTCACGATCGGCAGGTACGGCATCGGCAGCCTCGCCCAGCTGGGAGCCCTGATCGCCACCTTCTACCTGACCGCGGCCATGTTCGTGATCGTGGTGCTGGGGTTGATCGCCCGATTCACCGGCTTCTCGATCTTCCGTTTCCTCAACTACATTCGCGAGGAGATCCTGATCGTTTTGGGCGCCTCCTCTTCCGAGGCGGTGCTGCCGCAGATGATCGAGAAGCTGGAGCGGCTGGGCGCCTCCAAGCCGGTGGTCGGGCTGGTCATCCCGACCGGCTACAGCTTCAACCTCGACGGCACCAACATCTACATGACCCTGGCCACCCTGTTCCTGGCCCAGGCGACGGGAACGGACCTGACCATCTGGCAGGAGCTGACCCTGCTGGGGGTGGCGATGATCACCTCCAAGGGCGCGTCCGGAGTGACCGGCGCCGGCTTCATCACCCTGGCCGCCACCCTGGCGGTGGTGCCGACCATACCGATCCAGGCCCTGGCCTTGCTGGTCGGCATCGACCGCTTCATGAGCGAGTGCCGCGCCTTGACCAACCTGATCGGCAACGGGGTCGCGACCCTGGTGGTGGCGCGCTGGGAGAATGAACTCGACATGGACCAGCTGCATGCCGAGCTGGCCAGGGGGCCGGGCGGCGCCGAACGGGCTCGGGAGACCGAGACGGTGCTGGAGCCGCAACCCTCGTCGTCATCCTCGGGCGACACCTAGCGAAGCTATTTGGCGAGCGCCCGCCAGCCGATGTCCGTGCGGTGGAAGCCTTCCGGCCAGTCGATCCGGGCCACGGCAGCGTAGGCCCGCTCCCGCGCCTCTTGCAGCGTCGCGCCGAGGGCGCAGACGTTCAGGACCCGGCCGCCCGTCGCCACCAGGGCCCCGTCCGACTTCAGGCCGGTGCCGGCGTGGAACACCGCCACGCCCTCGCCGAAGTCGGCGCCGGCCCCGTAGATCACCGAGCCCTTCTCGGGCGCGTCGGGATAGCCGCGCGCCGCCAGCACCACGCAGATCGCCGCCTGGTCCTTCCACCGCGGCGGCGGCATGCCGGCCAGCTTTCCCGTCGCCGCGGCGAGCAGATAGGGCACGAGGTCGCTGTCCAGCCGCAGCATCAGCACCTGGCATTCCGGGTCGCCGAAGCGGGCGTTGAACTCCACCAGCTTGGGGCCGTCGCGGGTGGCCATCAGTTCGACGAAGAGCACGCCGCGATAAGGCGCGCCGTCGGCGGCGATGCCGGCGAAGGCGGGCTCGACCAGGCGCGTGCGCGTCTGCTCGACCAGCTCGGGCGTGAAGACGGGGGCGGGGGAATAGGTCCCCATCCCGCCGGTGTTGGGGCCCCGATCGCCATCGAAAGCGCGCTTGTGATCCTGGGCCGAACCGAACAGCATCGAGGTGCGGCCGTCGCAGATGGCGAACAGCGAGCCGATCTCGCCTTCGAGGAACTCCTCGAGCACCACCCGGGCGCCCGCCGCGCCGAACCGGCCCCCGAAGGCGTCGTCGATGGCCGCCTCGGCCTCGGCCCGTTCGGAGGCTATGACCACGCCCTTGCCCGCCGCCAGCCCGTCGGCCTTGATCACATAGGGCGGGACGAACCGGTCGAGGGCGGCCTTGGCGTCGGCGGCGGTTTCGCACACGGCGTAGGCGGAGGTGGGAAGGCCGTGGCGGTCGCAGAACGCCTTGGTGAAGGCCTTGGACGACTCCAGCTGGCCGGCCTGGGCGGTGGGCCCGAAACAGGCGACGCGGGCCTCGGCCAGGGCGTCCGCGAGCCCCGCCTCGACCGACGACTCGGGCCCGATCACCACCAGGTCGGCGGCGATCTCCCGGGCGAGGGCCACGAGGCCCGCCACGTCGAGCACCCCGACGCCTCGCAGTTCGCCCAGCTTGGCCATGCCCGGATTGCCGGGCGCCATCACCAGGCGCTTCACCAGCGGCGATTGCGCGATCTTCCAGGCCAGGGCGTGTTCGCGCCCGCCCGAGCCGACGAGGAGGATGTTCATGGGTGGGCCTGTGGGGCGCCGGGGACGAGTCCGTCAAGCGCCCCCTGCCGCGACTCGCCGGCGCGCCCTATGTTGCGCCCATGACCGACGCCGCCGCCCCGACCGAGACCGAAGGCAACGCCAAGGCCTATTCCGTCTCGGAACTGGCCTCGGCGCTCAAGCGCACCATCGAGGAGAACTACGGCTTCGTCCGCCTGCGCGGTGAGATCTCCAAGGTCACGCGGCACGCCTCCGGCCACATCTACCTCGACATCAAGGACGAGAACGCCTGCATCGCCGCGGTGGTGTGGAAGGGCTCGGTGCGCGGGCTGAAGGCCCAGCCCGAACAGGGGCTGGAGGTGATCGTCACCGGCCGCATCACCACCTACGCCCAGCGCTCCAGCTATCAGCTCGTCGTCGAGACCATGGAGCACGCCGGCGTCGGCGCCCTGCTCGCCCAGTTGGAGAAGCTGAAGGAGCGCCTGCGCGGCGAGGGCCTGTTCGACGCCGCGCGCAAGCGGCCCCTGCCCCAGATGCCCCGGGTGGTCGGGGTCATCACCAGCCCCACCGGGGCGGTGATCCGCGACATCCTGCACCGCATCCGCGACCGCTGGCCCGTGCATGTCATCGTCTGGCCGGTGGTGGTGCAGGGGGCTGACGCCGCAGCCCAGGTCGCCGCCGCCATCCGCGGCTTCAACGCCTTGCAGCCCGGCCACCCGGTCCCTCGCCCCGACCTCTTGATCGTCGCCCGCGGCGGCGGCTCGATCGAGGACCTGTGGGGCTTCAACGACGAGGCCCTGGCCCGCGCGGTCGCAGCCGGGACCATCCCCCTCATCTCGGCGGTGGGCCACGAGACCGACACCACCCTGATCGACTTCGTCTCAGACCGTAGAGCCCCGACGCCGACGGCGGCGGCCGAGATCGCCACGCCCGTGCTGGCCGACCTCAAGGCCCTGGTGCTCGACTTCGAGCGGCGCATGGCCCGGTGCACCCAGCACGCCTTGGAGACGCGGCGGTCGCGCCTGGCCGCCGCCCGCCTGCCCCGCCAGAGCGAGCTGCTCGGCCCCGCCTCCCAGCGCTTCGATCTGGCGGCGGGCCGCCTCGCCGCCGCCCTGGAGCGCAATGTCGCCATCCACGACCGGCAGCTGACCAGCATCGCCGCCCGCCTGACCCCCGGCCTGCTGGGCCGCCCCCACGCCCTGAAGCAGGCGCGGCTGGCCGAGCTGTCGGGGCGCCTCTCCGCCTCGGTCCTGCGCGCCCGCGACCAGGCCGAGCGCCGCGCCCGCCTGCCCGAACTGTCCGCCCGCATGGACCAGGCCGTGCAGCGCCGCCTGCTGCGCGAGCGCGACCGGCTGGGCCGGATCGAGCAACTGCGCGCCTCGTTAAACCCCGACCGTCCCCTGTCCCTCGGCTTCGCCCGCGTTCACCGCGAAGATGGGACCCTAGTGCGCGATGGGGCCCTGCTTCGTGCGGGCGAGGCTATCCGTCTCAAGTTTGCGAATGACATTGAACGCGGGGCGGTGGTCGACGGGACGCCGTCGGCGGCGGCGAAGCCCCAGCCCAAACCGGTCAAGCCGCCATTAAACCAGGGCGATCTGTTCTAATTTTTGCCGCTCATCCCCGCGGAAGCGGGGACCCAGGTTTTAGCCGTCGCACGCCCAGCCAAAGAACTGGGTCCCCGCTTCCGGGGGGATGAGCGGAGAGTGGGTTGGTCCTAGGCCCGCGGACGACTACATTGCCCCCATGAACGCCCATGACCGCAACCTCGATAGCGGCGAGGCCGTCGTCCACTACGGCGACGGCGAATTCGTGCTGATCAAGCCCGGCCGCTATGTCGTCTGCGCCGTCTCCGGCAAGCGGATCGACCTGGAGGCCCTGCGCTACTGGAGCCCCGAGCTGCAGGAAGCCTACGCCAGCCCCAAGGAGGCGCTCGCCCGTTGGCTCGAAAAGAACCCCAGGGGTTGAACCGCAGGGCCGCGCTCGGCCTCGCCGCCGGCGGGCTCGCGGCGCTCGCGGCGCCCCGCGCCTTCGCCGCTGACGAGGGCGGCTTCACCTGGGGCGGCCGGCTGGTCCAGGGCGGCTATCTGATCGGCCGGGCGGCCACGCCCCGCGCTCATGTCGAGGTCAACGGCAAGCCGATCGGCCAGGCCTCCGCGGGCGGGTGGTTCGTGGTCGGCTTCGACCGCGACGAACCGCGGCAGACCGCCGTCGCCACCCGCGGCGACGTGGAGGCCGAGCGCCGCTTCACCATCGAGCCCGGCGACTTCGACATCCAGCGCATCGACGGCCTGCCCCGCGACCAGGTCGCGCCGACCGACCCGGCGCTCTTGGAGCGCATCGCCCGCGAGTCCAAGCAGAAGATCGCGGCCTTCGCCTCCGTCGACGACAGCGAGAACTTCCGCGACGGCTTCGCCATGCCGTTCCAGCCGACCCGCCGCTCGTCCAGCTTCGGCGGCCAGCGCATCCTCAACGGCCAGCCGCAGACCCCGCACTACGGCGTCGACCTCGCCGCCCCCGCCG
Organism: Caulobacterales bacterium 32-69-10; assembly: GCA_002280485.1. Next base: position 28,377 of record NCED01000005.1, on the reverse strand, counting down.
GGACCGAGATCCGCGCCCCCGCCCCCGGCCTGGTGGTGCTGGCCGAGCCGGCCATGCACTTCGAAGGCGGCCTGACCCTGATCGACCATGGTCAGGGCCTCGTCGCCGCCTTCCTGCACCAATCACGGCAGATGGTCCGCACCGGCGACCGGGTGGTCCGCGGCCAGCCGATCGGGCTCGTTGGCCAGACGGGCCGGGCCACCGGCCCCCACCTGTGCTGGCGCCTGAAATGGCGGGCCAGGAACCTCGATCCGAGCCTCCTTGTCGGGTCTGGCGCGACCCTGTTTTGAGCGGCTCACTTAACGCGCCGTAACCCTTTAGAAGCGAATTGGCGCCAACTTCCTTGAAAGGCCCCAGGCCGGGGCGGGACGGTGGCTCAACGGTGAGCCAGAGGGACGGGATGTCTGCAGGTCTAGAATCGCTGCGCGTCCTGCTCGTCGACGACAATCAGCACATGCGTGCGATCGTCATGACGGTGCTGAACGGCGTGGGCGTCGACCAGATCCGCGAGACCCGCGACGGCGCCGAGGCGCTGGCGGCTCTGCGGGAATGGCCGGCCGACCTCGCCATCGTCGATTTCCAGATGTTCCCCCTCGACGGCGTCGAGTTCACCCGCATGGTCCGCAACGCGCCGGACAGCCGCAATCCCTACCTGCCGATCATCATGATGACCGGCCACTCCGAGCGGTATCGGGTGATGGAGGCGCGCGACGCCGGCGTCACCGAATTCGTGGCCAAGCCCCTCACCGCCAAGGCGGTGCTGGAGCGCATCCACGCCGTGATCTATCGCCCGCGCCCCTTCGTGCGCACGGCCGAATATTTCGGCCCCGATCGCCGCCGCAAGGACGATCCGGGCTTCGCCGGCCCGTGGCGCCGCTCGTCCGACCCGGGCGCGCAGAACAAGGCCAGCGCCTAGGACTGCATCGCTGTCCTGCGTCCTTCGAGACGCCCGAGTTCCTCGGGCTCCTCAGGATGACGAGCGGGGCGGCCTGCACCAACCTTCGTCATGCTGAGGAGCGCGACGAAGTTGCGCGTCTCGAAGCACGCACGCCGTCAGCCGCCCTTCTCGTCCAGCTCCGCGTAGGCCGTGTGCGGCCAGCGCTTGTGCACCCAGAACCATTCCGCCGGCCGCTGGCGCACATGCGCCTCGACGAAGGCGTTGACCTTCTCGACCCCGGCCTGCAGGTCGCGGGCCCGATCGCCGGTGTTCTCGAGCGGGATCGGGTCGTGCACCACGACCTTGAAGCGCGCGCCCCTGGTCCGCTGCACCGAGACCGGCTGCAGGGCGGCCCCGAAGCGCAGGGCCAGACGGGTGGGCCCGCTGGCGGTGTGGACCGGGCGGCCGAAGAAGGGCGCCTCCAACCCGCCGTTGAACTTCTGGTCGTTCATCAGGGCCACCGACTCGCCTCGGCCCAGCGCCACCAGCAGCTCGCGGGCCCCCTCCTCGCCCTTGGGCGCGAACAGCCTCACCCCGTAGCGGGCGCGCCGCTTCTTGATGCTGGCGTCGACATAGGGGTTGTTGGCCGCCCGATAGGTGATCTGGCAGACCACCCCCGCCTCCAGGATGATGATCGGCATCACCTCCCAGTTGGAGAAGTGGCCGGAGACGAACACCGTCGCCCTGCCTTCGCGGGCGATCTGCTGCAGCCGGTCGAAGCCTTCGACCTCGACCCGGCCGGACGCCCGGGTCAGCCGCTCGCTCATCGGGAACTCGAAGAAGGACCGGCCGAGGTTGGACCACTGCTCGGCCAGCAGCCGCTGACGCTCCGCGTCCGTCATCTCGGGGAAGGCGATGCGGATATTGCGCTCGGCGATGCGGTGCGAACCGGTCAGCGGGCCCAGCCGGCCGAACAGGGCCGCACCCAGGCCGGACGCCCAGTCCACCGGCAGCAGGCGCAGGGCCGAACTGGCCAGATCGAAGGCGGCCGCTTCGATCCGCCAGGTCAGGTCGCGCAGGGCGGTGGGCCGGTTGCTCATGCCCGAGCTTTACGTCGGCGGATGCTCGCCACGCAACGCGGGCGGCCTTAAGAGGCGATACCGACAAGGGAGCAAGCCATGGCCGACGACGTCGTCATCTTCCACAACCCCGGGTGCAGCACCTCGCGCAAGGCGCTGGAGGCGATCCGCGCGGCGGGCCGCCAGCCCAAGGTCGTCGAGTACCTGAAGACCGGCTGGACCAAGCCGCAGCTCGAGGCCCTGTTCGCCAAGATGGGCGTGACGCCTCAGGCCGCCCTGCGCACCCGCAACACCCAGGCGCAGGCCCTGGGCCTGACCGCGCCCGGCGCATCCGACGACAGCATCATCGAGGCCATGGTCGCCGACCCGGTGCTCGTCGAACGCCCGATCGTCGAAACCGCCAGGGGCGCCGTCCTGGCCCGGCCGGTGGAGAAACTGCAAGCCCTGCTCTAGGCGCCCACCACCACAACCTGCGGTTAAACCTGACCTTAAAGGGATCTTGGCAGGCTCAAGGCCCAGTCCGCAGCAAAGGGCGCTCCCTTGGGTCTCTTGTCGTGACAGCCGTCCCCCCCTCCGCACGCCACGGTCACTTCCTGGCGCTGGACGGCCTTCGCGGCGTCGCGGCCCTGTCGGTGCTGATCCTGCACCGCGGCCGCATCCTCGATCCGGGCGGGGTCCTGCCCCACGCCTATCTGGCGGTGGACTTCTTCTTCCTGCTCAGCGGCTTCGTCATAGCCTACGCCTACGACCACCGCCTCAGCCGGGGGCTCGGGGTGTGGGCCTTCGCCCGGCTGCGCCTCGTGCGGCTCTACCCGATGGTCCTGGCGGCGACCCTGGTGGCCGCCGCCTACCTGATCCTGCGCGAACGGCTGTCGCCGCACGGGGACAGCCCCGGCCAGATCGCCCAGATGGCCCTGACGAACGCCCTGGCGCTCCCGACCCTGGGCGGGACCGGCGAGTACGCCTATCCATTGAACCTGGCCATGTGGTCCCTGGCGATGGAGCTGGCGGCGAACCTCGCCTATGCGGCCTTCCGGCGGGTCATGACCACCCGGGTCCTCGTCGTCATCGTCGGGGTCTTCGCCGCCGCCCTGGTCGTCGCGGCCTTCGCGCGTTCCGGCCTCGACGTCGGCGCCACCCGCGACAGCTTCTGGTGGGGCGCGCCCCGGTGCGGCTTCGGCTTCTTCGCCGGCGTGCTGATGTTCCGCCTCTTTCGCCGGGAGGTCAGGCCCGCCGCCGCCATGGCCCCGCTCGCCCTCGGGGCCCTCCTGGTCGCCCTGTTCGCGGTCCCGAATGGGCGCGGGTACGACCCCATATTCGATCTATTCTGCGTTTTCCTCGTCCTGCCCGCCGTGGTCTGGACGGGCGCGCTCTACGCCGGCCGGCAGGGCGCCGCGGCCTGCAAGGTTCTGGGCGACCTGTCCTACCCACTCTACGTCGTGCAGATTCCGGTGCTGGTCTGGTGCCAGGGCCTGGCGCAGGCGGCCGCGCTGGACGGCCGGATACCGCCCAAGCTCTTCGCACTGCTGGAGTTGGGCGTCGCCCTGGCGGCCGCCTGGGTGATGCTGAAGCTCTTCGACGAGCCGGTCCGACGCTGGCTGGGCCAGCGGCTCCGCACCGGGACAGCGCCGAGCCCGGCCGGACAGGCCGCGGCTCAGCAGCCCTGACAGGGCCTACCAGACCCCGATCTTCTCCGCCTCGGCGTGGCTGATCGGGTGGTGGGCGCGCCGGTGGTCCTCTTCGGCCAGGAACCGGGCGGCTTCCAGGGCGGCCATGCAGCCCATGCCCGCCGCCGTCACCGCCTGGCGGTAGATGGCGTCGCAAACGTCGCCGGCCGCGAAGACGCCCGGGATGGCGGTCGTGGCCGTGCCCGGCTTGACCAGCAGGTAGCCGCCGGAGTCGGTCTCGAGCTGCCCCTTGAACAGCTCCGAGGCCGGGGCGTGGCCGATGGCGATGAACAGGCCGTCGACGGTCAGCTCCGAGGTCTCGCCGCTCTTGATGTTCTTCAGCCGCACCCCGGTCACGCCCGAGGGGCTGTCCTGGCCGAGCACCTCCTCGACCGCCGTGTTCCACACCACCTCAACCTTGGGGTGGGCGAGCAGGCGCTCCTGCAGGATCTTTTCCGACCGCAGCTCGTCGCGGCGGTGGACCAGGACCACCTTCGACGCGAAGCTGGTCAGGAACAGGGCCTCCTCGACGGCGGTGTTGCCCCCGCCGACGACGGCGACGACCTTGCCCCGGTAGAAGAAGCCGTCGCAGGTGGCGCAGGCCGAGACCCCGAAGCCGCGGTACTTCTGCTCGCTGTCCAGTCCCAGCCACTTGGCCTGGGCGCCGGTCGAGATGATCACCGTCTCGGCCAGATAGACGTCGCCCGAATCGCAGACGAGACGGAACGGCCGGCTCGACAGATCGGCTGATACGACGCTGTCGTTCACGAACTCGGTCCCGACGTGCTCGGCCTGGGCCTTCATCTGGTCCATCAGCCACGGCCCTTGGATCACCTCCGCGAAGCCCGGATAGTTCTCCACATCGGTGGTGATGGTCAGCTGCCCGCCGGGCTGGATGCCCGAGATCAGCACCGGCTCCAGCAGGGCGCGGGCGGCGTAGATGGCGGCGGTGTAGCCGGCCGGACCGGAGCCTATAATGGCGACACGGACGTTGCGGGGCTCAGACATGTGACGGTCTCTTCTGGACGAACGGCCCTTTATGTAGGCGAGATTCCTCCCAGAGCGAACGGGGGACGGGGATGGATCGCAAGGCTCTGCTTGTCGCTAGCGTAACCGGGACCATCGCCCAGGTGGCCATGGTCGTCGCCGGCCATTTCATCCCCTGGATCGCCGACAACCTCTTCGCCCTCGGCGGGGTGGCGCTGTCCGCGGCGGCGGGGGTGATCTACGCCCGCAAGGCCGCGGCCGGGCCGGGCCTGCTCGGCGGGGCGGCCGCCGGCGCGATCTGCGCGGTGATCGGCATCGCGGTCTCGGCCCTGCTCGGCGACGTGCCGTGGATGCTTGTCCTGTTCGGCGGCGCCGCGAGCGCGGTGGGGGGGCTTGCAGGCGCGTGGGGCCAACGGCTCGTTTCGGGACGGATTGCGCGGCGCTCCCCGCGCTGATAGCCAGACGGGAGCGGCTCTCGGCGGGTACCTGGGGGCGGAACGAGACAGGCGGATTATGCGAGCGCCCAAACCTACGCCCCGCCAGGCCGGCGGCCGCAGCAGCCTCTTCTGGGACATGCTCACCTTCGACCGGCTGATGACCGGCCCGGTCATTCACCTGATCTACTGGTGCGGGCTCGGCCTCATCGCCCTTGGCGGCTTCACCGTCGTCGGCGCCGCAGTGGGCGTGGCGATCCGGGGCGGCTCCATCGAGGGCACGGTCCTCGCGATCCCGGTGCTGGTCGCCGGCTTCCTGGTCATCGGCGCCATGGCCTTGCTGTGGCGCGGCGCCTGCGAGTTCTACATGGCGGTCTTCCGCATCGCCGACGACCTGCACCTTCTGCGCGTCGCGCAAGAGCGCCGCGCCGCCCGCCTTCGTCCTCCGGGCGGCTAACGCGGTTAGCCGGCCCGCCGGCTCTGCCGCTGGGCCATCTCGTCCAGCACCGCCGTCTCGCGGCGGGCCGCTTCCTTGACCTCGACGATCCGGGCGGCCTCGGCCACGTGCTCGACCTTCTTCAGGTCTTCGTAGGCCTGGATCAGGGCGTCGCGGGCGCCCTGCTCCTCCATCTCGATCGCGGCCAGCTCGGCCATGACCCGGGCCTTGCGCTGTTTCCAGCCCTCGCGGAACCCGATCAGGTACCAGCCGGCGTCGGCGTCGCCGTGTGAGAAGGCGGCCTCGGTGATCGCCTCCTGGGCCAGGCGCACCAGCTCGTCCTGCTTTTCGGCCCGGCGGCCGGCGATCTCGCCGATGCGGCGCCTCAGGGCTTCGATCTCGTGCTCGGCGATGCGGATGAGCGAGCCGGTCCACTTCATGCAGCGTCGCTTTCAAGGATGGCTTCGAGCCGGGCGAAGGATTCGGCCAGCGGGGTCGCGTCGTCCCGGTCCTGGCGCAGGAAGGCCTCCAGCTCCGGGTTGAGCCGGATCGCCCGGTCGGTCTGCGGGTCGGAGCCGGCGCGGTAGGCGCCGATGCGGATCAGCTCCTCCATGTTGGCGTAGGCCGACAGGGCCTGCCGGGCGGTGCGGGTGATGTCGCGCTCCGGCGGGGTCTGGCAGGCCGGCATGGTCCGGCTGATGGACTTCAGGATGTTGATGGCCGGGAAGCGGCCGCGCTCGGCGATGGCCCGCTCCATGACGATATGGCCGTCGAGAATGCCGCGCACCGCATCGGCGATGGGTTCGTTGTGGTCATCCCCATCGACGAGAACCGTGAACAGGGCGGTGATCGGCCCGGCCTGGGTGCCGTCGGGGCGGATCGGCCCCGGGCCGGCCCGCTCCAGCAGTTTGGGCAGTTCGGTGAAGACGGTAGGGGTATAGCCCTTGGTCGTCGGCGGCTCGCCCGCCGCCAGGCCGATCTCGCGCTGGGCCATGGCGAAGCGGGTGACGCTGTCCATCAGCAGCAGGACCTCCTGGTCCTGGTCGCGCAGGTACTCGGCGATGGCCAGGGTCAGGAACGCGGCCTGGCGGCGCTTCAGCGCCGGCTCGTCGGAGGTGGCGACCACCACGATGGCGCGGGCCAGGCCCTCCTCGCCCAGGGTCTCCTCGATGAACTCGCGGACCTCCCGGCCCCGCTCGCCGATCAGCCCGACCACCACCGCGTCGCAGTCCGCGTTGCGGGCCAGCATGGAGAGCAGCACCGACTTGCCGACGCCCGAGCCGGCGAAGACGCCGAGGCGCTGGCCGCGGCAGCAGGTGGTGAACACATCCATCGAGCGGACGCCCAGGTCCAGCCGCGCCCCGACCCGGCCCCGAGCGTGGGCCGCCGGCGGCGCGCTGCGCAGGGGATAGCCGACCGGTCCCTGCGGCAAGGGGCCCTTGCCGTCGATGGGCTCGCCGAAGGCGTCGATGACCCGGCCGCGCCAGGCCAGGGTCGGGCGCACGGCCGAGCCTTCCGGGGCGATGCGGATCTCGGCGCCGGGGGCGACGCCCTCGACCGGCCCGAACGGCATCATCAGGGCCCGGGTATCGCGAAAGCCCACCACCTCAACCGGCAACGGCTTTTCCCGCGGCCTGATAATGTCGGCCCGCGCCCCGATGGGCAGGCGGGTCAGGCCGCCGCGCGCCTCGATCAGCAGGCCGTTCACGGCGGCCACGCGTCCCGAGACGGTGAGCGGGTCCGTACGCTCGACAGCGGCGATCAGATTCTGCATGGCCGCCACAATGGCGAACGGGCTTTAACCATGAGTGAAGCTCGGCCGTCCTAGGGTAAGGAAGCCGCCCCGGGGCCCGCGCCGCCCAGACGAGGCGAAGACCGCGAATCCCCCTGATTCCATATCCTTAACGCCGACGCTTGCGACGCGACTCCAAATCGTCCTACGATTCGTGAAACTGCCGTTCAGGATTAACCACTCTTAAGTACTCGGCGCCTAACGTCGTCGGGAGAGAGCCGGGGATTCCGTTCTCTTGGGCGGTGGTTCGCGCCCGCGACATTTTTCGCGAGGCCGGGAGGGGCTGATGCGTGTTTTGCTGATTGAGGACGACAGCGCCACCGCTCAGAGCATCGAGTTGATGCTCAAGTCCGAGGGGTTCAACGTCTATACGACGGACCTCGGCGAGGAGGGCGTCGACCTCGGTAAGATCTATGATTACGACTTGATCCTTCTCGACCTGAACCTGCCCGACATGTCCGGCCTGGACGTGCTGCGCCAGCTGCGGGTCGGCAAGATCAACACGCCGATCATGATCCTGTCGGGTACGGCGGAGATCGACACCAAGGTGAAGTCGTTCGGCGGCGGCGCCGATGACTACATGACGAAGCCTTTCCACAAGGACGAACTGGTCGCCCGCATCCATGCGGTGGTCCGGCGCTCCAAGGGTCACGCCCAGTCGGTGATCAAGACCGGGGACATCACCGTCAACCTCGACGCCAAGACCGTCGAAGTGAACGGCAGCCGGGTCCACCTGACCGGCAAGGAATACCAGATGCTGGAGCTGCTCTCCCTGCGTAAGGGCACGACCCTTACTAAGGAGATGTTCCTCAACCACCTCTACGGCGGCATGGACGAGCCGGAGCTGAAGATCATCGACGTCTTCATCTGCAAGCTGCGCAAGAAGCTGGCCGCCGCCACCCACGGCAAGCACTACATCGAAACCGTCTGGGGCCGCGGCTATGTGCTGCGCGACCCGTCGGAAAACGTCGTCGCCGCCTAAGGCGCTAGGGTGCAGACACTTCGGGAAGGGCGGCGGGGGCGACCTCGCCGCCCTTTCGCGTTTTCCACCAATGGAATCCGTACCCAGCTACGACGCCGCAACCTGAACGGCGTAGGAGACGCCGGCCGCGCCTTAGCCGATACTGCCAACGATTCGAAGCCGGTTTAGGACCCGCCAACCCAATGCGGAAGGCTGTCGCGGCGCTGCTGGTCAGCGCCTATCTGCTGATCGCCCTGACCGTCGCCGCCCTTTTCTGGCGAGCGGGGGCCGGCTGGGCCGTGGCGTCGAGCGTGCTGATCGGAACCCTGGCCCTGACCTTCGGCCTGCATGGCATGATCGCCCGCGCGGCCCAGGCCGCCGCCTTCCGCCGCGAGATCGAGGCGATCCGCCAGGCGCACCAGCTCCTCGCCGACCAGCTGGAGGCCACCGACGCCAGCTTGCAGGGCCTGTCGGCCAGCCTGCACGAGGAGGCCGCCAGCGCGACCTCCGAACTGGCCTCAGAGGTCCGCATGCTGGAGGACCTGGTCTCGCGCATGGGCGAGGACCTGGAGAGCCGCCTCGCCGTCCGCCCGACCGGCGGCGCCACCCACGTCGACCGCCGCGACCGGCAGAGCGCCGCCCTGCTGCACACCGTGCGCGAGGCGCTGGCCGATGGCCGGGTCGACCTCTATCTCCAGCCGGTGGTCAGCCTGCCCCAGCGGCGCACCGTGTTCTACGAGAGCTTCTCGCGTCTGCGCGACGAGACGGGCCGCATCCTGATGCCCGCCGAATATCTGGCGGTGGCCGAGCCGGAGGGCCTCGTCCCGGCCATCGACAACCTGCTGCTGTTCCGCTGCGTGCAGATCGTCCGGCGCCTCGCCAAGCAGGACCGCAAGATCGGCATCTTCTGCAACATCTCGCTGGCCAGCCTGGGCGACGAGAGCTTCTTCCCGCAGTTCCTTGAATTCCTGTCCCAGAACCGCGACCTGTCCGGCGCCTTGATCTTCGAACTCGGCCAGGCGGCGTTCGAGGAGCGTGGCGGGGTCGAGGCCCGCAACATGGCCAAGCTGTCCGACCTCGGCTTCCGCTTCTCGATCGACAAGGTCACCGACCTGGAGCTCGACTTCCAGGATCTCAACCGCGCCGACGTCAAGTTCCTCAAGGTCTCGGCCGAGGTCCTGCTGGCGCAGGTGCTCGAGGTCGAGGGCCGCATGGCCATGCGCAACATGCGCGACCTGCAGGCGGCGGACTTCTCGTCCCTGACCCGCCGCTACGGCGTCGAGGTCGTGGCCGAGAAGATCGAGGCCGAGCGTCAGGTGATCGACGTGCTGGAGCTCGACATCGCCTATGGCCAGGGCCACCTGTTCGGCGAGCCTCGCGCCATCCGCGACGATGTGCTGGCTGAAACCACCCCGCCGGCCGACTTCATGCACGGCGCCCTCGGTCGCCGGCGCGCCTAGGGCCCCGCTGGCCGAGCGGGATTGACCCCGCCCGCCGCAGCCCCTAGCCCCAGTCCATGTCCACCCTTCGCCCCATCGCCGGCCTCTCCGACGTGGCCGACTCCTATGACGCCGTCCTGTGCGACGTGTGGGGCGTGATCCATAACGGCCGCGAGAGCTTTCCCGAGGCGTGCGAGGCGCTGGTCCGCTTCAACCGCGAGCGCGGCCCGGTGATCCTGATCACCAACGCCGCACGGCCGGCGGAGGCGGTAAAGCCGCAACTGCGCGAGCTGAAGACGCCGGACGCCGCCTGGAGCGGCATCGTCACCTCCGGCGACGCCACCCGCGCCCAGCTGGTCGCCCGCGCGCCCGGGCCGGCGTGGGCGATCGGCCCGGCCCGCGACCACCCCCTCTACGCCGGCACCGGGGTTGAGCTGTGCGAACGCCCCGAACAGGCGGCCTTCGTCTGCTGCACCGGCCCGTTCGACGACGAGACGGAGGCGCCGGAGGACTATCGCGGCCGCTTCGAGGTTTGCGTGGCCAAGGGCCTGACCTTCGTGTGCGCCAACCCCGACCTTGTGGTCCGCCGCGGCGACAAGATGATCTACTGCGCCGGCGCCCTGGCGCAGCTCTATGCGGAGATGGGCGGCGCGGTGGTGATGGCCGGCAAGCCCTACCCGCCCATCTATGAGCTGGCCTACCAGGCGGTGGACCGGGCGGCGGGCCGCAAGGTCGATCCTGCCCGCATCCTGGCGATCGGCGACGGCCTGGGCACCGACGTGAAGGGCGCCAACAGCGAAGGCCTCGACTGCCTGTTCGTGGCGGCGGGAATCTTTTCGGAGCAGAGCCTGGGCGCCGACGGGACCCTGCAGGCGGCCAAGGTCGAGGCCCTGCTCGCCCGCGAAGGCGTCAGCGCCCGATACGCCCTGTCGGAATTGATCTGGTAGGGCCGGCGAACCGCCTCAGAAGTCGCCGAGGACCGCCACCATCTTCTGCTTCAGCGTCTGGGCGTTGAACGGCTTGACGATGTAGTTGTTCACGCCGGCGCGCTTGGCGGCCACGACGTTGTCGGTCTTGGATTCGGCGGTGACCATGATGAAGGGCAGGGTCTTGGTGGCCTGTTCGGCGCGCACCTTGACCAGCAGGTCCAGCCCACTCATCGGCTCCATGTTCCAGTCGGAGATGACCAGGCTGTAGCGGTGCTCGGCCAGCTTGGCGAGCGCCTCTTCTCCGGTCACGGCGCCGTGCACCTCGGTGAAACCAAGCGACTTCAACAGGTTCTGGATAATCCGAACCATGGTCTTGTAGTCGTCCACCACCAGGACGGGCATGGACAGGTCGACGGCCATGTCAGGACTCCGGCGCAATCACGAACTCAGACGGAGGCTCACCCTCGCCCCCGCCGCGTCCGCAAGGTAAGGGGAGGCCGGATAAGAACGGGTAAAGATGGGCGAACGCGCTTTGGGACAGACCGCTGCAGGCCGCTTTCTGGAGGATTTGACCGTCGGCGACGCCGCCGAACGCACGATCGTCATCACCGAAGCCGCCATAGAGGCCTTCGCGCAGGTGTCCGGCGACCACAACCCGGTCCACCTCGACCAGGCCTATGCCGAGACCACCGTGTTCCGCGGCCGCATCGCCCACGGCATGCTGTCGGCGGCCTATATCTCCGCCCTGCTGGCCGGCGAGCTGCCGGGGCCGGGCTCGATCTACCTGACCCAGAGCCTGGAGTTCCTGCGCCCGGTGCGCATCGGCGACGCGCTGACCGTCCGGGTCGAGGTGACCGCCATCGACGACAAGACCGCCCACGTCACCCTGGCCACCTCGTGCTGGCTCGGTCGCCGCGCGGCCGTGCGCGGCCAGGCCCAGGTCCAGGTTCCCCGCCGTCCCGTGGAGGCCGCGTGACCGGCCTGCCCGTGTTCGACGACTGGCGGGGCCTACAGTCCGCCGCCCGCGGCGGCGCCCTGGCGCTCGGCGCCTTCGACGGCGTGCACCGCGGCCACAGAGCGGTGATCGCCGAGGCGGCCAAGGCCGCCAGCCGCCTTGGCGCCCCTCTCGGGGTCGTCACCTTCGCCCCTCACCCGCGCCGCTGGTTCGTGCCCGACGCCGAGCCCTTCCTGCTGACCACCCCAGCCCAGCAGACCCGGGCCCTGGCCGCCCTCGGGGTCGACCGTCTCTATCGCCTGCCCTTCGACGCCGAGATGGCCGCCATGTCGGACGAGGACTTCGCCCGCCGCGTCCTGGCCGAAGGCCTGGGCGCCCGGTCCGTGGCCACCGGTCCCGACTTCACCTTCGGCCGAAACCGCACCGGCAGCCCCGAGGCGCTGCGAGCCTATGGCGAGGCGCTCGGTTTCAGCGTCGCCACCGCCCCCATGGTCGGCGATCACGAGGCCAAGACCTCGTCCAGCGCCATCCGCGAGGCCCTGGCGTCCGGCCGGCCGGAGGAAGCCGCCGCCATGCTCGGCCGCCCCTTCGCCATCGAGGGGGTGGTGGTGCACGGCGACCACCTCGGCCGCACCATCGGCTTTCCCACCGCCAACCTCAGCCTCGGCGACTATGTCCGTCCGGCCCAGGGCATCTACGCCTCGCGCACCCGTCTGTGCGACGGCCGCGAGGTCGCCGGCGTCGCCTATATCGGCGAACGGCCGACGGTGGACGGCAAGGACGAGCGGCTGGAGGTCAATCTGTTCGACTTCGACGAGGACCTCTACGGCCAGACGCTGGAGACCGACCTCGTGGCCTTCATCCGCGGCGACGAGAAGTTCGACGGCCTCGACACCCTCAAGGCCCAGATCGCCCGCGACTGCGACGCGGCCCGCGAACTGCTGCTGAAGGGGTTTTGAGGGGCGGCGCTGTGCTGCGTCCTTCGAGACGCCGGATTTCATCCGGCTCCTCAGGATGACGAAGGGGGATGATCGCACTGAGGTTCGTCATGCTGAGGAGTGCGAGGCTGAGCTTGTCGAAGCCTTGCGCGTCTCGAAGCACGCACACCTTCCGCCCCGCCCGCCGCTCTGTTACATCGCCCCATGCGCGCCGTTCGCCCGTTCCGAATTCGCCGCCCGGCGTGACGCCGACGGGCTAGAGCCTTCGCGTTCGCGCCGGGATTGCCGTTCCCCCCAAGTCTTTCCAGGCGAACCAGCCCGACATGTCCGACGACCAGACCACCGCTCCAGGCCGCGATTACCGCGACACCGTCTTCCTGCCCCAGACCGCCTTCCCGATGCGCGCGGGCCTGCCGCAGAAGGAGCCCGAGATCCTTGGCCAGTGGGCCGCGAACGATCTCTACAAGTCCCTGCGCGCCGCCCGCCAGGCCGCCGGCGCCCCGCTCTATGTGCTGCACGACGGCCCGCCCTATGCCAACGGGGCGATCCACATCGGGCATGCGCTGAACAAGATCCTCAAGGACTTTGTCGTCCGCTCCAGGTTCGCCCTCGGCTACGACGTCGACTATGTGCCGGGCTGGGACTGCCACGGCCTGCCGATCGAGTGGAAGATCGAGGAGGAGTTCCGCGGCAAGGGCCGGCGCAAGGACGAGGTCTCCAAGGCCGAGTTCCGCAAGGAATGCCGCGCCTACGCGGGCCGGTGGATCGAGGCGCAGAAGACCGAGTTCAAGCGCCTGGGCGTGCTGGGCGACTGGGACGGCCGCTACGCCACCATGGACTTCGGCTCCGAAGCCGCCATCGTGAACGAGTTCCACAAGTTCCTGATGTCGGGGCAGCTCTACCGCGGCTCCAAGCCGGTGATGTGGAGCCCGGTCGAGCGCACCGCCCTGGCCGACGCCGAGGTCGAGTACCACGACCACATCTCGCCGACCGTCTGGGTCAAGTTCCCGGTCGCCGCCGGAGACCTGGCCGGCGCGGCGGTGGTGATCTGGACCACCACGCCCTGGACCCTCCCCGCCAACCGCGCGATCAGCTTCGGGCCGGAGATCGAGTACGGGCTCTATGAGGTGAAGGCCCTGAAGGCCGGGCTGGAATTCGAGCCTTGGGCCAAGGTCGGCGAGCGGGTGATCCTGGCCGACGAGCTGGCCGAGGGCGTCTTCACCGCCGCCAATGTAGAGGCCTGGACCCGGGTCCGTCCGGTCCTCGCCGACGAGCTGGCCGGCCTGGCGGTGTCGCATCCGCTGGCGGCGCTCGATCCCGGCTATGGCTTTTCCGTGCCCATGCTGTCCGGCGAGCACGTCACCGACGACGCCGGCACGGGCTTTGTCCACACCGCTCCGGGCCATGGCCAGGACGACTATGAGGTGTGGCTGAAGTCCGGCCGCTCGCGCGCCGACATCCCCGACACCGTCGATCCCGACGGCGCCTACTATCCCACCGTCCCGCTCTTCGCCGGGATGAAGGTGATGGAGACCGAGGGCAAGAAGGCCGGCAAGTTCGGCGAGGCCAACAAGGCGGTCATGGAGCGGCTGATCGAGGCCGGGACCCTGCTGGCCCGCGGCCGTATGGAGCACAGCTATCCGCACTCGTGGCGCTCCAAGGCGCCGGTGATCTTCCGCAACACGCCTCAGTGGTTCATCCGCATGGATGAAACCCTCGCCGACGGGCGGACCCTGCGCCAGACGGCCCTGGCGGCTATCGACGCCACCAACTTCTATCCCAAGGCCGGCCAGACCCGCATCCGCTCCATGGTCGACGGCCGCCCCGACTGGCTGATCTCGCGCCAGCGCGCCTGGGGCACGCCTCTGGCCATGTTCGTCGACAAGGTCACCGGCGAGCCCCTGCGCGACGAGGCGGTCAACGCCCGCATCCTGACCGCCATCGCCGCCGAGGGCGCCGACGCCTGGTTCACCCGTGACCCGCAGGAGTTCCTCGGCAACGACCGCAAGGCCGATGACTACGAACAGATCACCGACATCCTCGACGTCTGGTTCGACAGCGGCTCCACCCACGCCTTCACCCTGGAGCCCCGCGCCGACAGCCGCTCGCCGGCCGACCTCTACCTCGAGGGCACCGACCAGGCCCGCGGCTGGTTCCAGTCGTCCCTGCTGGAAAGCTGCGGCACGCGCGGCCGCGCGCCCTATGAGGGCGTGCTGACCCACGGTTTCGTGCTCGACGAGCACGGGGAGAAGATGTCGAAGTCGAAGGGCAACACCACCGAGCCCCAGTCGGTCACCAAGGATAGCGGCGCCGAGATCCTCCGCCTGTGGGTGGCCAACAGCGACTATTCCGAGGACCTGCGGATCGGCAAGACCATCCTGCAGACCACGATCGACAGCTACCGCAAGCTGCGCAACACCATGCGCTACCTGCTGGGCGCCCTCGACGGCTTCTCGGAGGCCGAGAAAGTCGGCTATGGCGACATGCCGCCGCTGGAGCGGTTCGTCCTGCACCGCCTGTGGCAGCTCGACGGCCAGGTGCGCGCCGCCTACGAGAGCCACCGCTACGACGAGGTATGGCGCCCGGTCGCCGACTTCTGCGCCCAGGAACTGTCGGCGCTCTATTTCGACGTGCGCAAGGACGCCCTCTACTGCGACGCGCCGTCGTCGGTGCGCCGCCGGGCCTGCCGCACGGTGATGGACCTGGTGTTCGAGCGCCTGACCGTGTGGCTGGCGCCGCTCGCCGTCTTCACCTGCGAGGAAGCCTGGGCCAGCCGCTTCCCGGACGCCGGCTCCAATGCGATGCGCACCTTCCCGGACACCCCGGCCGAGTGGCGCAACGAGGAAGAGGCCGCCCGCTGGGCCAAGGTCCAGGCCGTCCTGGCCGTGGTCACCGGCGCCCTGGAGGGCGAGCGCCGCGAGAAGCGCATCGGTTCGGCCCTGGAGGCCTCGCCCAAGGTCGCCGTCGCCGATGCGGCCCTGCGCGCCGCCTTCGATGGGGTCGATCCGGCCGAGGTGTTCCGAACCAGCACCGCCGACCTGACGGACGAGGGCGATGCCGAGGGCTTCCGGCTCGACGAGATCCCCGGCGTCGCGGTGCGGCCGTTCCGCGCCGACGGCGGCAAGTGCGCCCGCTGCTGGCGCGTCCTGCCCGAAGTCGTGGTCGACCTGTGCAACCGCTGCGAGGCGGCTGTGGCCGAGATCGACGGAGCGGCGGCATGAGCGGCAGCCTTCTCGACCGGCCCTTGCGCGTCTCCCGCTACGGCTGGATGGCCTATGGCCTCGCGGCCGTGGTCATCGTGCTCGACCAGCTGTCCAAGTTCTGGATCCTCCAGGTCTTCGACCTGCCGGCCAAGGGCTCGGTCCCGGTCACCGGCTTCTTCAACCTGACCATGGTATGGAACCGGGGCGTCAGCTTCGGCCTGTTCCGCGCCGAGGCCGACCTCGCCCGCTGGGGCCTCGCCGTCTTCTCGGTCGCCGTGGCCGCCGCCTTCGCCTTCTGGGTGGCCGATTCGAAGAGCCGGCTGCCGGCGATCGCCTTCGGCCTGGCCATCGGCGGGGCGCTGGGCAACGTCGTTGATCGGGTCCGCTTCGGGGCCGTGGCCGACTTCCTCGACTTCGGCGGGCTGCATTTCCCCTGGGTGTTCAACGTCGCCGACAGCGCCATCACCGTCGGCATGGCCCTGGTGCTGCTCGACAGCTTTGTCGGCCACAAGAAGAGTTGAGGACGCTGTCTCTTTGCGCGGGCGGCCCGAATGGGTTACCAAGCGTATCGCTTTTTGGGCTCCGTCGGAGCCGCGCGGGGGCGCATCTGGAGTCCGGTCATGGCTTTCAACCCTAACAAGCTCGCCGCGGGCGCCCTCTGGACGGCCGTCGCCGCCCTGGCGGTCAGCACGGCGGGCTGCGCCTCGGCCGGCAAGGCGCTCGGCGTCTCCAAGACGGTCCCCGACGAGTTCCGCGTCGTCTCCCGCGCGCCCCTGGTCGTGCCCCCCGACTATTCCCTGCGCCCGCCCGCCCCCGGCGAGCCGCGCCCACAGGAGCTGCAGCCCGAGAGCCAGGCCCGCACGGCCCTGCTCGGCGCCGCCGGCTCGGCCAACCGCTCGCAGGGCGAGACCATACTGGTGGCCAAGGCGGGCGGCGACAAGGCCGACCCCCTGGTGCGCTACGTGGTCGACGACGAGTTCGGCGACGTGACCCACAAGGACAAGGGCTTCGCCGACAAGGTGATGTTCTGGAAGAAGGGCGAGCCCCGCAGCGCGGGCGCGGCCGCCGCCCAGAACGCCACCCCGATCGATCCGGCGGCCGAAGAGGCCAAGATCAAGTCCCTGACCGGCGACGCGCCGGTGGTGATCTCCCGCGGCAAGACCGGCGGCATCAAGCTCCCGGGGCTGTAGGCAAAAACGAGCGTCATCCTCCGGTCGCGGCGCAGCCGTGATCCGGGGGACCCAAGCGACGTTCCAGTTTCCCGCGCCGGCGACCAATCCCCCAATCTTGCTTGGGTCCCCCGAACCGCGCTTGCGCGTGGCCGGAGGATGACGATGTGAGAGCCGGCGGTGCTATCTTGGCCAGCCGCAACGCCCGAGTCGCGTCCATGACCATCCACCGCCTGCCGCCGGAGACCGTCAACCGCATCGCCGCCGGCGAGGTGGTCGAGCGGCCGGCGAGCGCGGTCAAGGAGTTGGTCGAGAACGCCCTGGACGCCGGCGCCGCCCGCATCGAGATCCAGGCCGATCAGGGCGGGCTGTCCCGCATCCTGGTCGCCGACGACGGCTGCGGCCTGACCGAGGGCGAACTGGTCCTCGCCGTCGAGCGCCACGCCACCTCCAAGCTCAAGCCCGACGCCGACGGGGTCTACGACCTGTTGCATATCCGCAGCCTGGGCTTTCGGGGCGAAGCCCTGCCCTCGATCGGCTCGGTGGCGCACCTCGCCCTGTCGTCGCGGCCAAAAGGCGCCAGCGACGCCTTCCAGCTCAACGTCGACGCCGGCGCGGTGGGCCGCCCGGCGCCCTGCCCCTTCCCCGGCCCGCACGGGGCGCGGGTGGAGGTGCGCGACCTGTTCTACGCCACCCCGGCCCGGCTGAAGTTCATGAAGTCCGAACGGGCCGAGGCCATGGCCATTACCGAGGAGGTGAAGCGCCAGGCCATGGCGCATGAAGCCGTCGCCTTCAGCCTCGACCTCGACGGCCGCAAGGTGCTTCGCCTGGCCGCCGAGCACCCGGGCCGGGAGGGGCGCCTCGCCCGGCTAGCGGCGGTGCTGGGCCGCGAATTCGAGGCCAACGCCCTGTTCATCGACCAGGAGCGCGAGGGCGTGCGGCTGACGGGGTTCGCCGGCCTGCCGACCTATTCGCGCGGCAATGCTTCGCACCAGTATCTGTTCGTCAACGGCCGCCCGGTGCGCGATCGCGTGCTGCAGGGCGCCCTGCGCGCCGCCTATTCCGACGTCCTGGCCCGCGATCGCTCACCCGCCGCCGTGCTCTATCTCGAGCTCGAACCCACCCTGCTCGACGTCAATGTCCACCCGGCCAAGGCCGAGGTGCGCTTTCGCGACCCGGCCCTGGTGCGCGGCCTGATCATCGGGGCCCTGCGCCACGCCCTGGCCGCCGACGGCCACCGGGCCTCGACCACCGTGGCGGCCGGCGCGCTCGGCGCCTTTCGCCCGCAGTACACCCCGCCGCCGGCCCAGGGCTGGAGCGGGGCCGGCTACTGGCGCCCGCCGGCCAGCCCATCCCCGTCCCTGCCGGGCCTCGCCGAGGCCACCGCCCGGGTGGAATGGGAGCCGGCGCCGGCCACGAGCTACGACCAGACCACCGGGGAGGTGATCGACCCCCTCGACTATCCCCTGGGCGCCGCCAGGGCCCAGCTGCACGAAACCTATGTCGTGGCCCAGACCCGCGACGGCATGGTCATCGTCGACCAGCACGCCGCCCACGAGCGCCTGGTCATGGAGGCGATGATCGAGCAGGCGGCCAAGGGCGAGGTGCCACGCCAGGCCCTGCTGCTGCCCGAGGTGGTCGATCTCGACCCGGCCGAGGCCGAGCGGGTCGCCGGCGCCGCGACCGAGCTGGCCGCCATGGGCCTCGTTTTGGAGCCGTTCGGGGCCGGGGCGGTGCTGGTGCGCGAACTGCCCACCACCCTGGGCAAGATCGACGTCGCCGGCCTGGTCCGCGACCTCGCCGACGATCTGGCCGAGCACGGGGCGGCGCTGGCGCTGAAGGAGCGGCTGGCCGAGGCCTTCGCCTCCGCAGCGTGCCGGGCCAGCGTGCGCGCGGGCCGCCGGCTGACCGCGGCCGAGATGAACGCCCTGCTGCGCCAGATGGAGGCCACCCCCCGCTCCGGCCAATGCAACCACGGCCGCCCGACCTATGTGGAGCTGAAGCTGGCGGATATCGAACGGCTGTTCGGGCGGCGCTGACCCATCCCGTCATCCTCGGGGCGCCAGCAGGGCGAGCCCGGGGACCCAAGCGACGGCGCCTGGTGTGGACTGCGGCTTGGTCCCCCGGACCGCTACGCGGCCGGAGGATGACGAGCGGTAAGGAACCAGACGGTCGCGGCGCCATAGGTGCGCTGGTCCAGCACCTCGAACCCCGGCGCCGCCAGCGGCGGCTCGTCCGAGCCGCGCTCCAGCACCACCAGCGCCTCCGGCGCCAGCCAACCGCCGGCGAGCAGCCCAGCCAGCGCCCGCTCGCCCAGGCCCTTGGCGTAGGGCGGGTCCATGAAGGCGATGTCGAAGGCCGGCCCCGCGCTGCCGGGGCGGACCCCGAGGTCGGTGGCGTCGCGGCGGTGGACCCGGGCGGCGCCGAACAGTCCGAAGGCCTCCATGTTGTCGCGGATCGCGCCCCGCGCCGCCTCGTCGGTCTCGACGAACAGGCAGAAGGCCGCCCCCCGCGAGATCGCCTCGAAGCCCAGGGCGCCGGAACCGGCGAAGAGGTCGATGACCCGCGCCTCCACCAGCGGCCGCGACCAGGCGGCGTGCTCCAGGATGTTGAACACGGCCTGGCGGGCCCGGTCGCCGGTGGGCCTTGTGTTCAGCCCCGGCGGCGTGGCGATCGCCTTGCCGCGGAATCGGCCGGAGACGATGCGCATGGCCTAGCGCGGCTTGCGCGGACCGCCGCGGGGAGGCTTGCCGCCGGGCGGTCCTGTCCGGGGACCAGCAGATCGCGGCTTATCCGACCGAGGCCCGGCAGGCCGAGGCGCGCCGGACTTGCCTTCCGGCTTGGGCGCTTCCCACGGACCGCGCTCGTGCGCCTCGCCGTGCTGGGGCAGGCCGTAGGACTGACCAGGGGCGCGGCGGGGCTTGGGGCCAGCGCCGAAAGCGGGACGCTCGGCCTTGCCTTCCGGGCGCGGCTTGTCGGCCCACGAGCCCTGCGGCTTGCCGCTGGAGCGGAAGCCCGAGCCGCCAGGCTTGGCCTTGTCCCCATAAGGCTTGTCCCCGTAGGGCTTGTCGGCGCGCGGGCCGCCCGGCTTGTCCTTGGACCAGGCCGGCTTGCCGCCCCGGGCCTCGGCCGGCGGGCCGCCGGTCTTCTCATATTTGCGGGCCGCCCGGCTGCCCTCGGGATTGGTCGAGGTGCGCGCCTTGCCGCCGGACTTGGCCCAGGCCGGGCGATCGGCGGGCCCTTCCCTGCGCGGAGTCTCCGCTCGCGCCGAGCTGGCCGAATCCTTGGCCCAGGCCGGCTTGCCCGATCCCTTGCCGGCCGGGGCGGGCCTGCCGCCGGTGCGGCTGGCGCCGGTCCCATAGGCGGGGCGTTCGCCGACGGCGACCTTGGCGGCGGGCGGGCCGCCGCCCGTCTTGGGCTTGTAGGTCGATGTCTCGCCCCACGACTGGCGCTCGCCCGTGGGCTTGGCCTTGGCCTTGGACGGGGCGGCGTGGGGGTTGGCCTTGGACTTGGGCTTTGCCCAGCCGGGCTTGTATTCCAGCTTCTCGACGACGGGCTCCGGCGGCTTGGGCTTGGGACCGCGCGGCGTGTCGCCGGGTTGGGCGGGACCGGAGGCCCGGCGGCCGGGCCCCGGCGCCGAGGCCATGGCCGGGCCGGGCCGGCGGTCGCCCTTGGGCAGGTTCTCGGCGGCGATGAAATCGGCCAGTTGCTCGCGGATCACGCGGGGGCCCACCTCCTCGACCGCGCCGACCTCAAGCGTGCCCAGCGAAAACGGGCCATAGGCGAGGCGGATCAGCCGGTTCACCTTCAGCCCGATGGCCTCCAGCACCCGCCGGACCTCGCGGTTCTTGCCCTCGGTCAGGGAGACGGTGATCCACAGATTGGCGGGACCTTTCTCTTTCTCCGGACCCTGGGCCTTGTCGAGCTTGGCCTCGATCGGGCCGTAGGCCACGTCCTCGACGACGATGCCGTCCTTCAGCTTGTCGAGCTTGGCCTGGGTGGTGTGGCCATAGGCGCGGGCGCGGTAACGGCGCACCCAGCCGGTGGCCGGCAGCTCCAGCGACCGCGACAGCTCGCCGTCGTTGGTGAGCAGCAGCAGCCCCTCGGAATTGATGTCGAGGCGGCCGATGGAGATCACCCGCGGCAGGCCCTCGGGCAGGTGCTCGAACACGGTGGGGCGCCCCTGCGGGTCGTTGTGGGTGGTCATCAGGCCGACGGGCTTGTGGTAGCGCCAGACCCGCGCCGCCTCGGCGCTGGCCACCACCATGCCGTCGACGGTGAGGATGTCGCCCGGCAGGACCTTGACCGCCGGGGTGTCGAGGACCTTGCCGTTGATGGCCACGCGGCCGTCTTCGATATAGCGCTCGACTTCGCGCCGCGAGGCCACGCCGGCGCGGGCCAGGGCCTTGGCGACGCGCTCGCCCGGAGAGCCGTCGGGGGCGCCGTCGGGAGCCCCGTCGTCCGAGTTTTCTTGACGCGCCGAAGCGGGCGCGTTCGTTTGGGTGGGATGATCGACCATGATCGAGCCACCATGCGCATCGCGCTCGACCTCGCGCAAGCTGCGGCCGCCGCCGGAGAGGCCCCGATCGGGGCGGTGGTGATCGATCCGGCCACCGGCGACGTGCTCGGCGCCGCCCACAACGCCCCCATCGGGCTGAGCGACCCCACCGCCCACGCCGAGATCCGCGCCCTGCGCCAGGCGGCGGAAAAGACTGGCAACTACCGCCTGACAGGCATGAGCCTGTTCGTCACCTTGGAGCCCTGCGCCATGTGCGCCGGCGCCATCAGCCACGCCCGCATCGGCCGGCTGGTCTTCGGCGCGGGCGACCCCAAGGGCGGCGCGGTCCTGCATGGACCCAGGCTGTTCGAGCAGCCGACCCTCCACTGGCGCCCCGTGGTGTAGGCCTCCACCGCCTCCTTGTATTCCCTCGACGCCTTCAGTCGGGACAGGTAGCGGATGGGCCGCCGGGCCGAGACGGGGAAACTGATCCCCTCCAGGGTGCCGCGCGCGCCGCACGAGTTCCTCTGGCAGATGTCGTCCTTGTCCGACAGCACCACCTTGCCGCCGGCGCGCCTCAGGGTCAGCACGCAAGGCTCGTCGCTGACGATGCTGGCGCCGCGATAAACCAGGGTCTGGCCGATGCGGTCGGCGATCCCCCACAGGGCGCACTGGTGGCCGTTGTAGAATTCCAGCTCCAGCCGGACGTAGGCCGTCTCGGGGGAAACCTCGGCGATCTCGAGGATATTCTGCGACCGATAGCGTTCGCCCGACACGAGGCTGTTGTCGAATTGCGTCTTATAGACCCCGGCCATGACGCTCGGGGATGAGCGCGTAGCGGCCTGTGCAGCGCCCCCGTGATTGAGGGCGAACAGCAGCAGCGCCGCCGCCACGGGTGCGACCGAAGCGCACGCCGCACCTTGACTCTTCCGGCTGATTTTCATATTTCCGGCCCTCGTTAGCACTCGACCCACCCGGCTGCTAAAGCGGTCTGAGCGGGTCGACCCCATTTCAGTTCATCCCATCCAGGAGAGCCCCACATGGCCTTTCGTCCGCTCGGCGACCGCGTCCTCGTGAAGCGCGTCGAAGAAGTTTCGTCCGCTCGGCGACCGCGTCCTCGTGAAGCGCGTCGAAGAAGAAGCCAAGACCAAGGGCGGGATCATCATTCCCGACACCGCCAAGGAAAAGCCCCAAGAAGGCCAGGTCCTGGCGGTCGGCCCCGGCGCCCGCGACGAGAAGACCGGCAACCGCGCCGCCCTCGACGTCAAGGTCGGCGACAAGATCCTGTTCGGCAAGTGGTCGGGCAGCGAGGTCAAGATCGATGGTGAAGACCTCATCATCATGAAGGAATCCGACATCCTGGGCATCGTCGAAGCCTAAGAGCCGGGCCTCCGCCCTCCCCACATTTCATCCGGGATCGCCGGGCCTTCAGGCCTGACGCGGTCCCGCCGAAAAGGAAGAAACCAACATGGCCGCCAAGCAGGTCTATTTCTCCTCCGACGCCCGCGATCGCATGCTCCGCGGCGTCAACATCCTCGCCAACGCCGTGAAGGTCACCCTCGGTCCCAAGGGCCGCAACGTGGTGATCGAGAAGTCCTTCGGCGCCCCGCGCACCACCAAGGACGGCGTCACCGTCGCCAAGGAAATCGAACTGGAAGACAAGTTCGAGAACCTGGGCGCCCAGCTGATCCGCGAAGTCGCCTCCAAGACCAACGACAAGGCCGGCGACGGCACCACGACCGCCACGGTCCTGGCCCAGTCGATCGTGATCGAAGGCCTGAAGTCGGTGGCCTCGGGCCGCAACCCGATGGACCTGAAGCGCGGCATCGACAAGGCCGTCACCGTCGTCGTCCAGCACATCAAGGATTCGTCCAAGAAGGTGCAGGCCAACAGCGAGATCGCCCAGGTCGGCACCATCTCCGCCAACGGCGACAAGGACGTTGGCGACATGATCGCCAAGGCCATGGAAAAGGTCGGCAACGAGGGCGTGATCACGGTTGAAGAGGCCAAGAGCCTCGAGACCGAGCTCGAAGTCGTCGAAGGCATGCAGTTCGACCGCGGCTATCTGTCGGCCTACTTCGTCACCAACGCCGACAAGATGGAGGCCTCCCTCGAAGAGCCCCTCATCCTGATCTTCGAAAAGAAGCTCTCCTCGCTGCAGCCCCTGCTTCCGGTCCTGGAAGCCGTGGTCCAGCAGGGCCGTCCGCTGGTGATCATCGCCGAGGACGTCGAAGGCGAAGCCCTGGCCACCCTGGTGGTCAACAAGCTGCGCGGCGGCCTGCGGGTCGCAGCCGTCAAGGCGCCGGGCTTCGGCGATCGCCGCAAGGCGATGCTGGAAGACATCGCCATCCTGACCGGCGGCCAGGTGATCTCGGAAGACCTGGGCATCAAGCTCGAGGCCGTGACCATCGACATGCTGGGCAAGGCCAAGAAGATCACCATCACCAAGGACGACACCACGATCGTCGACGGTTCGGGTGAGCGCGACGCCATCGAGGGCCGCATCGCCCAGATCAAGCGCCAGATCGAAGACACCACCTCGGACTACGACAAGGAAAAGCTGCAAGAGCGTCTGGCCAAGCTGGCCGGCGGCGTTGCGGTGATCAAGGTCGGCGGTTCGACGGAAGTCGAAGTGAAGGAAAAGAAGGACCGCGTCGACGACGCCCTCAACGCGACCCGCGCGGCCGTGGAAGAAGGCATCGTCCCCGGCGGCGGCGTGGCCCTGCTCAAGGCCTCGCTCCTCCTGAAGGACGTCAAGGGCGACAACGACGACCAGAACGCCGGCATCAACATCATCCGGCGCGCCCTGCAGGCTCCGATCCGTCAGATCGCCGAGAACGCCGGCGTTGAAGGCTCGATCGTGGTCGGCCGCATCCTCGACAACGCCTCGGCCACCTTCGGCTACAACGCCCAGACCGAAGAATATGTCGACATGGTCCAGGCCGGCGTCATCGACCCGGCCAAGGTCGTCCGCACCGCGCTCCAGGACGCGGCCTCGGTCGCCAGCCTGCTGATCACCACCGAAGCGGCGATCACCGACGCCCCCAAGAAGGGCGGCGGCGGCGGTATGCCCGGCGGCGGCGGCATGGGCGGCGGCGGCATGGGCGACATGGACTTCTAAGGTCCAAACACCCGCCTACGGCGGACCCGGACGGGTCCGCCTCTCTACCGAGGCCGGAGCGGCGACGCTCCGGCCTCTTTCTTTTTCAGCTGCTCAGATCCTCCTCCGCGGGCCCCCGGCGGCAGGACGCCGCTGTCTCCCGCCACGCCCCCGGCGAATCCGCAGGGCCGCACCGCTCGTCCTACCCGTCTCCAGGCGACGCGCTCGGCGGGCGCCGTTTTTACCACACGCGTCAAAATTGGGCTCCTGATCGGCGTTCATCTGACGGTGGCGCCGAAAAATGGCGTCAATCACGTCACAGTGTAATGAATCCAACGATTTTCCGCCGGGGTCACCATTGACGAGGCAAGGGATTTGACGTTCTCTACAAGGCGAGAGGAGCACGGATGCACAGACATTCGACCCTCCGGCGTTTCGGGGAGGAAACGCCCACCTAAACCACAATAAAAATCCTGGTCAAACCCGTCGCGATATCCCCCGCGGCGGGTTTGTTCTTTGCGACCGCTTGCGGTTTCGACGAAGACGTCAAATGATGCTTGTTAATCCGAGCAATGTTCAGTTCGCATCCTCAACCTGCGCGAGAACCGGTGAGCGACGCGCGGGTGGGTAGGCGCTGGGCGGCTCGCCGACGATCCGGCTCATGGCGGCCTCTGCCGCCGCCACATCGCGGGCCGCGATGGCCGCCGCGACTGCCCGGTGAAGCTTGACGTCCACAAGCTGTTCGTCCGGGTTCTGCTTCTCCATGGCGTAGATCCAGAACCGGGTGGCGATGTTCTGCAGCGAGACCAGGTAGCGGGCCAGGGTCGGGTTCTGGGTGGCGTAGGCCACCGCCCGGTGGAAGGCCCGGTCCATGGCCAGCATGGCGCGGGAGTCACCCGCCGCTATGGCCTCTTCGGCGCCGTCGAAGGCGGTGACGATGGCGGCGATGTCGCCCTCGCGCGCGTTGCGGGCGGCCAGCCCGGCCGAGCGCGCCTCCAGCAGGTGGCGGACCTCGAAGGCCTGTTCGATCTCGCGTAGGTCCAGGGCCGCGACCATGGTGCCGACCCGGGGCCGCCGCACCACCAGCCCTTCCAGCGCCAGCCGGCCCAGGGCGTCCCGCACCCCTGCCAGGCCCACGCCGTAGCGGACGGCCAGCTTGCGCTCGTCGATCAGGCCGCCGGGCGGAAGCAGGCCGAGGATGATGTCGAGCAGCAGCTGCTCGTAGGTCTTGGCCTTCTGCAGGCCGGGCGCCCAGTCGCCGATCGGATCCTGTTCCATCGCCGCTAGATAGCGCAATCCGTGCAAAGCGCCAAAGGCCATGACGCCGCGCCTAGTCTATAGTCAGGTGCCATAGAATTAGTCTGAAATTGCTCGTGACATTTCACAACGATTACTACGCGACCATTGTTGCAATACCACCGCACCTTCTTTATGCGGGCCATATTGAATGTCCGGAGGCCCGACGCCTTGTCACGTCTGTCGTTTATGCTGGCCACGTCGGCCACCGCCCTGCTCCTCGCCGGCGCCGCCTCCGACAGGGCCTCGGCCCAGACGGCGGTGGATGCGATCACCGTCACCGCTCGCGACGCGGCGGGCCTCTTGGAGCGCCAGCCCAGCAGCACCGTGTTCGGCCTGTCCAAGCCGCTGCTGGAGACACCGCGCTCGGCCAGCTTCGTCTCCGCCGCCACCCTCGACCGCTACGGGGTTCGCACCATCGACGACCTGGTCGAGGTCTCGCCCGGCGCCTTCACCGACAGCTACTACGGCGTGCCCGGCTCCCTGGCCCTGCGCGGCACCCTGGCCGAGAACTACTTCCGCGGCTTCAAGCGGGTGGAGAACCGCGGCACCTATCCCACGCCCCTGCCCGCCGCCGACCGGGTGGAGATCGTGCGCGGGCCGCCGACGCCCCTCTACGGCCCCGGCAAGGTCGGCGGCCTGCTCAACTTCTCGCCCCGCAGCGCCCGGGTCGAGGACAAGTACCTGACGCGGCCCACCGGCGAACTGGAGCTGACCGTGGGGGGCTATGGCCTGAAACGGGCCGCCGGCCAGGTGGGGCTGCCGGCCCGGCTCGGCAACGTGGAGGGCGGGGTCTACGCCTATGCCGAGGCCGAGGACGCCGACAGCTTCTACCGCGGCGTGCACCCCAGCCATCAGCTCGGGCAGCTCTCGGCCGAGTTCGACCTTGGGGGAGGCTGGAGCCTTGCCTTCGGCGGCATGGCCTATCGCGCCCGGGGCTACGTCCAGACCCCCGGCTGGAACCGGCTGACCCAGGCCCTGATCGACGACGGGACCTATGTCACCGGCCAGGACACGACCCTGACCGACCGGGACGGCAACGGTCGGTTGACCCCCAACGAGATCGGCCCCGGCGGGCTGATCTCCGGCTATTTCGGCTTCACCCCCTCGCCAGACCCGCGCTTCATCCTCGACACCGGGGTCGGCACGGCCAAGCTCAGTCCCCGGACGGTGTTCATCAGCCCCCGGGACTTCTCCGACACCGACACCCAGACCGCCTATGCCGACATCGGCAGGACAGTCGGCGCCGGCGCGCTCAAGCTGCAGCTGTTCTACGACGCGCTCGATAACCAGCGCTTCGTCTCCTACGGCTTCCCGGCCGCCTACAACGGCCACGTCACCGAGGTCCGGGCCAGCTACACCACGCCTTTCAGCCTCGGCGCCATCAAGGGCCAGGGCGCGGTCGGGGCCTCGCTGCGCAACTATCGCGGTACGGCCAAGGAGAGCTTCAACGGCGGCAATCTCTCCCTCGACCGCCGCGACCTGACCCGGGGCGCGACCGCCACCGACATATTCGACGACCCCTTTTCCGCTGAACCCGGCGGGATCGGCCTGACCTGGGAAACGGACGTGCGCAGCCATTGGCGCGACGCCGGCGTCTTCGCGGTGACCGACCTGGAATGGCGCGGCCTCAGCCTCACCGCCGGCGGCCGCTATGACGGCTACCGCGTCACCTCCCGCGACCAGGGCACGGTGGTGTTCGGCCCCACGCCCGGCCGCGACTACACCGACAAGACCGGCGACTGGACCTGGTCGGCCAGCCTGAGCTGGAAGGCCCCCGGCGGGCTGATGCCCTACGTCACCTACGCCGAGGCGTCCGCCCTGGAGCTGAACCAGGCCGGCGGCGTCGCCCCCAGCCTGGTGATGAGCGACAGCTGGCTGTCGGACAGCCTGCTGGCCGAGGCAGGGGTGAAGGCGCGGTTGCTGGGCGACGTGCTGACCGGCTCCCTGGCCGTCTACCGCCAGGCGCGCACCCAGCTGTCCCTGAACAATTCCGTGCAGGGCACGCGCGGGCGGGGGATCGAGCTGGAGCTTCGCTGGCTGGCCAGTCGCCAACTCAGCTTCACCTTCGCCGGCGCCCTGCAGAAGACCAGGATCAAGGGCCCCGACGGCAGCTTCGTCGTCATCCCGCCCGCCGCGGTCGGGGTCAGCGGGCCGAACGGCTACGGCGGCGCCTACGCCCTCTACGCCCTGTCCGGCCTGGTCCCCGGCGACTACGTCAACACCCAGGTCCCGCGTTCGGTGATGAGCCTGTTCGCGGTCTATACCGGCGCCGCCCGCGCCTGGGGCCAGGCCGGCGGGACCCTCGGCGTCACCCGCGTCAGCCACACCCAGGGGGTGATCCCAGGGGCCGTGCGCCTGCCCGCCTATGCGGTGGTCTCCGGCTCGGCCTTCCTGCAGCGGGGCGACTGGCGCTTCGCGCTCAACATCGACAACCTGTTCGACAAGCGCTTCTTCACCCCCGTCGCCGACGTCTACGCCAATGTCGCGGCCCTTCCGGGGGTAGGACGCACCTGGCGGGTGGCGCTGAAGCGCGGGTTCTAAGCGATGGCTCTATTTTTCCGCTCATCCCCGCGGAAGCGGGGACCCAGGCTTGAGCCGTCGCATTTCCCGCCAA
>NCED01000110.1 GCA_002280485.1 Caulobacterales bacterium 32-69-10 | reverse complement strand
CGGATCGGCTCGCTCATACCGGTTCCTCGCGCGCACTCGCGGAGCCGACATCGGGGATTCTCGCTCAATGAAGCGCTCCATTCTTCTCTCCACGGCGGCTGTGGCCGCCGCCTTCGCCGCGCCTGCCTTCGCCTTTGATGAGGCGACCCAGCTGGACGACGTCGTCATCACCGCCACCCGTATCCCCGCCATCGTCGAAGACACGCCCGGCGCCCGCGTCATCGACTCCAAGACCATCGAACAGCGCGGCGCCGTCTTCGCCGCCGACATCCTGTCGGACGTGCCCGGCCTGTCTGTGACCCGTTCCGGCGCCTTCGGCGGCGTCGCCCAGGTGCGGATGCGCGGCGCCACGCCGGGCAAGACCCTGGTCCTGGTCGACGGCGTCTCCGTCAACGACCCGGCCGAGATCAACGGCGCCTATGACTTCTCCGGCTTCGACCTGGGCGACGTCGCCCGGATCGAGGTCCTGTCGGGGCCGCAGTCGTCGCTGTGGGGGTCGGACGCCATCGGCGGCGTGATTTCCTTCACCACCAAGGAGATCGACGGCCTGCGCGCCGAGGCCGAGGCCGGCAGTTTCGACACCGTGCGCGGCCGCCTGGCCGCCGGCGTCGCCAATGAGACCTATGCCGTCAGCGCCTATGTCTCGCACTTCGACACCGACGGGATCTCCGCCGCCGACGAGGCTGACGGCAATCCCGAGGCCGACGGCTTCACCAACACCACCGTCGGTCTGAAGGGGCGCTACGCCGTCTCCGACACGGTCAAGTTCGACGGCTCGGCCCGCTGGTCCAAGAGCGACGCCGATCTGGACGGCTTCCCGGCCCCGACCTACGCCCTGGCCGACACCGACGACACCCAGGAGTCGGAACAATGGTCCGGCTTCGGTCGCGCCAGCCTGGCGGCCCTTGGCCTGAAGCACCAGTTCAGCGTCTCGGCCTCCGACATCGAACGCACCTCCTACAGCGGCGGCTTCGGCTCCACCTTCAGCGGCGACCGTCAGGCCTATCGCTGGCAGGCGGACGGCGCGACGCGGGGCGTGACCTACGCCTTCGGCGCCGAACGTGAGGAATCCTCCGCCGCCCTGTCCTCGGGCGAGGCGCGCGACCTGGCGACGACCTCGGTCTTCGGCGTGGGCCAATATGACATCGGCGCCCTGAACCTGACCGGCGGCCTGCGTTACGACGACACCGACGATTTCGGCGCCGAGACCACCGGCCGGATTTCAGCCGCCTATGACCTGGCGGGCGGCTTCATCCTGTCGGGCGCCTATGGCACGGGCTTCAAGTCGCCGACGGTCAGCCAGGCGGTCTGCGACTTCTGCTTTGCGCCGCAGCCCTGGCCGGAACTGAAGCCGGAAACGGCCGACAGCGTCGAGATCGCCCTGGGCTGGACCTCGGCCGATGGTCGTTTCGACGGTCGCGCGACCCTGTATCGCCTGAACGTCGAGGACCAGATCACCTATACGGCCGGTCGCTACATCAATGTGGCCAAGACCCGTTCGGACGGGTTCGAGCTGGAAGGCCGTGCGCTGTTGGGCGCCGGCTTCGACCTGACGCTGGCCTATGCCTGGACCGACGCCAAGGACCGCACGACGGGCGCCCGCCTGTTGCGCGTGCCCGAGCACGCCGGTTCGGCGACCCTGGGCTGGACGGGCGACCGGGTCTCGGGCGCGCTGACGGTGCGGGCGGAAGGCGACCAGGACGATTCCGGCGGCTTCTCGACCGTGGCCCGCGAGGGCTTCGTCACGGCCAATCTGAACGCCGCCTACGAATTGACGGACAAGGTCACGCTGACGGCCCGGATCGAGAACCTGGCCGACGAACATTATCAGCAGGTGTTCGGTTACGGAGAG
Source organism: Caulobacterales bacterium 32-69-10 (assembly GCA_002280485.1). The sequence goes on along the minus strand of NCED01000110.1, from coordinate 191 downwards.
CCGGGGCGGTCCGGCTATGTCGGGGTCAGGCTGCGCTACTGATCCGCGCGCGGGCGTCGGCGGTGAAGGCCGCCGGCGCCTCGAGCGCCAGTTCCGGCCAGCTCAGATCGGGGCCGGGCGCGTGGGCGGCGGCCAGGATGGCGCGCAGTTCGGCCGCCGAGGCCACGCTGGCGACCACCCGGTCCACCGCC
>NCED01000109.1 GCA_002280485.1 Caulobacterales bacterium 32-69-10 | reverse complement strand
AGATGGAGATCCCCTCGGCCAATCTGCACGGCACGGCCCTGGGCCTGGCGCGGATCCTGGGGGTGGTCGCCAATGGGGGCGTTCTGGAGGGGCGGTCGGTGCTGTCGGCCGGGACGCTGGACCAGTTGACGCGCGAGCGGATCCACGGACAGGACAAGGTGCTGCCCTATGTGATCAGTTGGGCGGCGGGTCTGATGCGCAATGACGGGCTGAACGTCTTCGGACCGGGCGAAGCCTGGGGCCACTACGGCTGGGGCGGGTCGATGGCCATGGCCGATCCGTCACGCCGGCTGTCGGCCGCCTATGTGATGACGCGCCAGTCGCCGCACCTGATCGGCGACCCGCGCCCGCGCCGTCTGCTGGAGGCCGTGTACGGGGCGCTGTGAGGTCTCAACCTGGTTCGGTCAGGGCCACGGCGCGGCGTGCGGCGCGCGACCGCGAGGCGGCGCCCAGTGCAAATACGCCGGCGCCGGCCCAGATGAAGACGAAGGAGACGATCCGCAACGGGGTCAGGGCCTCGCCCGCCCAGACGCCGCAGGCGAACTGGAGCGTCGGGGCCAGGAACTGGATGAAGCCGATGGTGGACAGGGGCAGACGCCGCGCCGACCAGGCGAACAGCACCAGGGGGATGACCGTCGCCGGGCCGTTGACCAGGGCCCAGGCCAGGCCGGCGGGCGAGGAAAAGCCGGTCGCTTGGCCGTGGGTCGCCAGCCAGGCCAGGAAGACTGCGCCGATGGGCAGCAGCACCAGACATTCGACGAACAGGCCGGTCTGGGCCGAGGCGGGCACGCGCTTTCGGATCACCGCATAGGCGCAGAAGGTGACGGCCAGGGTCAGGCCGATGATCGGCACATGGCCCAGGGCGATGGTCTGGATCACGACGCCGACGGCGGCCAGGCCGATGGCGACGGCGCTCCAGCGGTCGATCCGTTCACGGAACAACACCGCCCCCGCCGCCATGTTCAGCAGCGGATTGATGTAATAGCCGAGGCTGGCCTCCAGCGTCGCATGGTGGGTGGTGGCGAAGACGTACAGGCTCCAGTTGGTGGCGATCATCGCCGCCGACAGGGTCAGCCAGGCCAGGGTGCGCGGCGTGGCCAGCACCCGTTTCGCCTCGCCCCATTGGCCTGCGAGCAGCAGGAACAGACCCGCCACGAAGACCGACCAGACCGCCCGGTGGGCCAGGATCTCGGGCGCGCCGAAGCCGTGGGCCGCGAGGGCCATGAACAGCAGCGGCAGCAGGCCCCAGAGGGTGTAGCAGGCGATGGCGGTGCCTACCGCGCGGGGATCGTTGGGGGTGGCGGCGGTCATGGGGTCCTTCATCCCCCGCCGTCATCCTCGGGCTTGACCCGAGGATCTGGCACGGCGGGCGCTGGTGCGTCGCTCGTTCGCACCAGCGGCGGAACATCCGGTCCTCGGGTCAAGCCCGAGGATGACGGGGCTGAGGGTCAGACGGTGATCGAACGATACCCCGACGACGAGGTGATGACGCCCGTCTCGTCCAGCAGCTGGGCGATCTGGACGGCGTTCAGGGCGGCGCCCTTGCGCAGGTTGTCGGACACGATCCACAGGTTCAGGCCGTTCTCGACGGTCGGATCCTTGCGGATGCGGCTGACATAGACCCCGTGTTCGCCGGCGGCGTCGACGGGGGTGATATAGCCGTCGTGCTCCTGCTTATCGATCACCAGAACGCCCGGCGCCTCGCGCAGGATGGCGCGGGCCTCGTCCGGGGCGAGGGGGCGGTCGAACTCGATGTTCACGGCCTCGGAGTGGCCGACGAAGACCGGCACCCGCACGCAGGTGACCGTGACCTTGATGTCGGGGTCCAGCATCTTGTGCGTCTCGTCCGACATCTTCTGCTCCTCGTCGGTCGAGCCGTCCTCGAGGAAGGAACCGATGTAGGGGATGACGTTGAAGGCGATCTGTTTGGGGAATTTCTTCGGACGCGCGTCGCCCAGGCCGTAGATGGCCTTGGTCTGGTTCCACAGCTCGTCCATGCCTTCCTTGCCGGCGCCGGACACCGACTGATAGGTCGAGACCACGACC
>NCED01000060.1 GCA_002280485.1 Caulobacterales bacterium 32-69-10 | reverse complement strand
GAGTTCGAGACCATAGAGCGGCTGCTCCGGCCCCTCGCCGAGGGGGCGCCGGAGGCGCTCGGGCTGGCGGACGACGCGGCCGTCATCCCCTCGCGCCCCGGGTTCGACCTCGTGGTGACCAAGGACGCCATCGTCGAGGGCGTCCACTTCCTGCCCGATGACCGGCCCGAAGAGGTGGCGCGCAAACTTCTACGGGTGAACCTGTCCGACCTGGCCGCCAAGGGGGCCGAGCCCTTTGGCTACTTCCTGGCCGTCGCCTGGCCAGCCCACTACGGCGAGGCCGAGCGGGAGGCCTTCGTCGGGGGCCTCGCCGCGGACCAGGCCGAGTTCGGCGTCAAGCTCCTGGGAGGCGACACCGTCTGCACCCCCGGCCCGTTCACCGCCAGCGTCACCATGATGGGGTGGACGCCCGCCGGCCAGATGGTCCGCCGCGACGGCGCCCGCCCGGGCCAGGTGCTGCTGGTCACTGGCACGATCGGCGATGGCGGCCTGGGCCTGAAGGCCGCCCAGGGCTTTCTGGAAGGGGAGGGGGCCGGCATGCTCGCCGCCCGCTACCGCCGGCCCGAACCGCGCCTGGGCCTGCGCGAGGCCCTGCGCGCCCACGCCAGCGCCTGTATCGACATCTCCGACGGGCTGATCGCCGACGCCATCCACATCGAGGAGGCCGGCAAGGTGGCGCTGCAGATCGATCTGGAGCGGCTGCCCCTGTCGCCCGCCGCCCAGTCCTGGCTGGCCCTGCAGCCGTCGGCCGCCGCCGGACTGGTCGAATTGGCCAGCGCGGGAGACGACTATGAACTGCTGCTTACCGCGGATGTCGCCGCGGCCCTGCCGCTGGCCGTGGCGGCCGCCGAGGCCGGATTCGCCCTAACCCCCATCGGTCGCATCCACGAGGGCCAGGGCGCCACGGCCATTCTCTTTTCCCTCCCATTCATGGCGAGGGCGACTCGCGGGCGTCAGGTCCGCGAGCGGGGTGGGGCGGAGCCTCGAGGTCTGCTGATCACTTCCCCCACCCAACCCGCTACGCGGTCCACCCTCCCCACAAGGGAGAGGGAAAAGGGGGTACTATCGCCTCATGCGCCGCCGCCTGATTCTCGCCTTCGCCGCCCTGGCCATCGCCACGCCCTCCCTCGCCGCCGAGCATGGCAAGAAGGAGGACGCTGAGGCGACGTCGACGGACCAGGACATCGACATCGCCATCGTCGGCCTGCCGGTGATCATCCAGGGACGGCTGGTCAACTACGTCTTCACTTCGGTGAAGCTGATCCTGGCCCCCGGCGCCAACCTGTCGGCGATCCGCACCAAGGAGCCCTATTTCCGCGACGCCCTGGTGCGGGCCGCCCATCGCACGCCCTTCACCCTCGGGACCGATCCCAACAAGATCGACGAGGTGGCGTTGCGCCGCGTCATGCTGGCCGAAGCTCGGCGCATCGCCGGGGCCAAGAACATCGTCGCCGTCAAGGTGATGAACCAGCAGCCAAAGAGCCGGGTGCGCACCCCGGCCGGGTGAGGCACACGGCGGCGGGGCTGGTCCCCGGCGCCCCTCTTTCCTCGCGGTTGCGGAAAAGCAGCGTTCGGTTGCCACGCTCTGCGATTGCGGCGAGACTTCGCCACTTTTCAGACGCGGGTGTTAACGCGCCAGCGTCGTCAGAGTGGGGAATCATCGCGTCCATCTCAATATGACGATGACCCCCTCGCAGGGCGGAAGGACGTTCTAGGGATGCAGTTTCAGCTTTTGCTTGTCATCGCAGCAGGCTTGCTGGCGGTGCTTTACGGTGTGGTTCAGACCGCCGCGTTGATGCGGGCTTCGCCCGGCAACGCCAAGATGCAGGAGATCGCCGCCGCCATTCAGGAGGGGGCGCAGGCCTACCTCCGCCGCCAGTACACCGCCATCGGCATCGTCGGCGTCGTCGTCGTCGTCCTCCTCGCCGTCTTCTTCCAGAGCTGGCACGAACCCCTCGGCTTCATCATCGGCGCGGTGCTGTCGGGCGCGGCCGGCTTCGCGGGCATGCTGATCTCGGTCCGGGCCAATGTCCGCACCGCCCAGGCCGCGTCAGAGAGCCTGGCCAAGGGCTTGAAGATGGCCTTCACCTCCGGCGCCGTCACCGGCATGCTGGTGGCGGGCTTCGCCCTGATCGGCGTGGCCGGCTACTTCGCCCTGCTGACCGGCGGCCTCGGGCTGGACCCGACCAGCCGCGAGGTGGTCGATAGCCTGGTGTCCCTCGGCTTCGGCGCCTCGCTGATCTCCATCTTCGCCCGTCTGGGCGGCGGCATCTTCACCAAGGGCGCCGACGTGGGCGGCGACATGGTCGGCAAGGTCGAGGCCGGCATCCCCGAGGACGACCCCCGCAACGCCGCGACCATCGCCGACAACGTGGGCGACAACGTCGGCGACTGCGCCGGCATGGCCGCCGACCTGTTCGAGACCTATGCGGTGACCACCGTCGCCACCATGGTGCTGGCGGCGATCTTCTTCCGCGGCACGGAGGCGGTGACCTCGATGATGCTGCTGCCGCTGGCCATCTGCGGCGTCTGCATCATCACCTCGATCATCGGCGCCTTCTTCGTGCGCCTGGGCAAGTCCAACAACATCATGGGCGCCCTCTACCAGGGCCTCATCGTCACCGGCGTGCTGTCGGTCGGCGCCATCTGGTGGGTGTTCAACACGCTCGTCCCGGCTCCGATCACCGGCGGGGGCGTCACCTATACGGCGATGAGCCTGTTCGGGTGCGGCATCGTCGGCCTGCTGGTCACCGCGGCCATCGTGGTCATCACCGAATACTACACCGGCACCAACTTCCGCCCGGTGAAGTCGGTGGCCCAGGCCTCGGTCTCCGGCCATGGCACCAATGTGATCCAGGGCCTGGCCATGTCGCTGGAATCCACCGCCGCCCCGGCGCTGGTGATCATCGTCGGCATCATCGTCACCTACAACCTGGCGGGGCTGTTCGGCATCGCCATCGCCACCACCGCCATGCTGTCGCTGGCGGGCTTCATCGTCGCCCTCGACGCCTTCGGCCCGGTCACCGACAACGCCGGCGGCATCGCCGAGATGGCGGGCCTGCCCCCGGAAGTGCGGCCAACGCCGCGCCTGGCTCGTTCTTCGAGGGCATGGGCCCGGTCACCTTCGACCTGTCCAACCCCTACGTCGTGGTGGGGCTGCTGTTCGGGGGGCTGCTGCCCTTCCTGTTCGGCGGCATGTCGATGACGGCGGTTGGCCGCGCGGCCCAGTCGGTGGTGGTCGAGGTCCGTCGCCAGTTCCGCGAGAACCCGGGCATCATGACCTATGAGGTCAAGCCCGAGTACGGCAAGGCGGTCGACATCCTCACCAAGGCGGCGATCAAGGAGATGATCGTGCCCTCCCTGCTGCCGGTCGCTTCGCCGGTGGTGCTGTTCTTCGTCATCCAGGCCATCGCCGGCAAGGCGCAGGCCTTCTCGGCGCTGGGAGCGATGCTGATGGGCGTGATCGTGACCGGCCTGTTCGTGGCCATCTCGATGACCTCCGGCGGCGGCGCCTGGGACAACGCCAAGAAGGTGATCGAGGAGGGCTTCACCGACAGCGACGGCGTGCTGCACGGCAAGGGGTCGGAGGCCCACAAGGCCGCCGTCACCGGCGACACCGTCGGCGACCCCTACAAGGACACCTCGGGCCCCGCCGTGAACCCGATGATCAAGATCACCAACATCGTGGCCCTGCTGCTGCTGGCGATCCTGGCCAAGGGCGTGTTCGGCTAAGGCTCCGACATCGCGCAGACGACGACGCCCCGGGGCTCGCGCTCCGGGGCGTTTTTCGTTCTGCATATCTGTCATCCTCGGGCGGAGCCCCGTAGGGGCGCGGACCCGAGGACCCAGCCGCACGGGTGGCGAAGCTGGGTGTCGGCGGGGGTGGAGCTGCTGGGTCCTCGGGTCTTCGCTGCGCTACGCCCGAGGATGACGGCTAGGAAACTACCGCCCGCCGGGCCGCTGACCGGGGTCGTTCTCCTGGGGCATCATGCCGCCGCGGCCGATGTTGCCGAGCAGCTGCTCGATCACCGACAGCTCGCGCCCGCGGGTGGGCGTCTCGGCGCCGTTGTAGGCGATCTGGTAGCCGTCTTTCAGGGTGTAGGTCTCGACCTTGGCGACCTTCTCGTCGTCGCCGAAGGTGATCGCGACCACCTCGCGGGTCTGAACCTTGGGGTTCTTGTAGGCGACCTTGTTGGTGCGCTGGGAGATGTAATACCAGATGTTCGGCTCGAAGGTCGCCGTGGTCGAGGCCGAGCCCAGGCGGGCCAGCACGGTCGACTTGGTGTCCTCGCCGACCTTCACGTCCTGGGGCTTGTCTTCCCGCGCCTGGAAGCCGTTGTAGGCGACGGTGGGCGAGCAGGCCGCCGCGCCGGCGCCGGCCAGGCACAGGGCGGCCAGAAGGATGAGGGGCTTCGACGCCATGGAAGGACAGCTTTCGAAAAACGGACGACGGTCTTGACCTAGCGCCCTAAGCGCTCGACTTCAATGCGCACCCTCGCTCAGGGGTTTGGCGGAACTTTGGCATGCAGGCTCTGAAACGATTGTTCGCGCCCCGGATGGCGGTGGAGGCGGGGCGTCGCCTGTTCGCTGTGGTCTCGGCCCACGCCCGCCAGCCGGCCCTCTACCTCCAGGGCGGGGTCGGCGACACCCCCGAGGGGCGCTTCGAGCTCTACACCCTGCACACCGTGCTGGTGCTGCACCGGTTGAAGGGGCAGGGGCCCCAGGCCGCCGAGACCGCCCAGGCCCTGTTCGACGCCTTCGTGAAGAACCTCGACCTCGCCCTGCGCGAACTCGGCGTCGGCGACCTGTCGGTCGGCAAGAAGATGCGCAAGCTGGGCGAGGCCTTCTACGGCCGGGTGAAGAACTATGACGAGGCCCTCGCCCTGCTGCCCGACGACGCCCAACTGCGGGCCGTGATCGCCCGCACCGTCCTGGCCGACCGCGAGGGCGCCGACCCCGGCCCCTTGTCGGCCTACGCCCAGGCCTGCGCCGCGGCCCTGCTGGCCCAGCCCCTGGCCGAGGTTCTGGAGGGGCGCCTGGCCTGGCCCGACTACGGAGACGCAAGATGAGCAAGCTTGAGCCCTGGTCGGTCCCCGTGCGGCTGTCCGACATCGCCCGCCAGCCCCTGTCGCGCCGGCTGGAGCCTGACGAGGCGGTCCGCGCCGCCATCGCCCGCGACCTCGACCTGGAGGCCCTGCCGGCCTTCTCGGCCCAGGTCGCCGTGTCGCCCTGGCATGACGGGGCCGAGATCGAGGGCCGCTGGACCGCCCGCGTCACCTACCGCTGCGGCCTGACCCTGGAGCCGTTCGACGACGACCTCGAAGGCCAGTTCACCGTCCGCGCCGTGCCCCCGTCCAGCCTGCATGCCACCGCGCCGCAAGCGCCTGACGAGGACGCCCCGATCGACCTGGAACTGGAGATCGACGTCGAGGCGGACGATCCCCCAGACGTGCTGGAGGGCGAGACGATCGACCTCGGCGCCTATCTCGTCGAGCACCTGGCCCTCGAACTGGAGCCGTTCCCCCGCAAGCCGGGCGCCGTGTTCGAACCGCCCATCCAGGCCCAGCCCGAGTCGCCCTTCGCCGTGCTGAAGCGTCTGAAGGAGGACTAAAAAGGGCTTTGCTTGCATCCCTTCGACGACGCAGCTTAAGGTCCGCGCGCTTTCGCGGCCACGCCAGGGCAATAGTTGCGAACCGCGTCAGGGAGCCGAACGCCGCCTGTGTCCGATCCCATAACCATCTCCATCGACGCCATGGGCGGGGATCACGGACCGCCCGTCGTGGTCGAGGGCGTGGCCATAGCGGCCAAGCGTCTGGCCGGTCGCAATCTGCGGTTCTTGCTGCACGGCGACGGCGACCTGATCGAGGCCGCGCTCGCCGCCAATCCGGCCGTGCGCGCCCTGGTCGAGACGCGCCACACCGATCTCAAGATCGCCAGCGACGAGAAGCCGGCCGTGGCCCTGCGCCGCGGCAAGGGCTCCAGTCTGTGGAACGCCATCGAGGCGATCCGCGACGGCGAGGCCCAGGCCGTCGTCTCCGCCGGCAACACCGGCGCCCTTATGGCCATGTCCAAGCTGATCCTGCGCATGGCCGTCGGCCTCGACCGCCCGGCCATCGTCGCCAGCTGGCCGACCATGCGCGGCGTCACCGCCGTGCTGGACGTCGGCGCCAATGTCGCGAGCGACGCCGAGCAGCTGGTTGAATTCGCCATCATGGGCGAGGCCTTCTACCGCGCCGTCCATGGCGGAGGCGATCCGGATTGCCGCCCCACCGTCGGCCTGCTCAACGTCGGCTCCGAGGATGTGAAGGGTCACGAGGAGGTGCGCGAGGCGGGCCGCCTGCTGCGCGAGGCGGGCATCGACCTCGACTACCGCGGCTTCGTCGAGGGCGACGACATCGCCAAGGGGACGGTCGACGTGGTGGTCACCGACGGCTTCACCGGCAACATCGCCTTGAAGACCGCCGAGGGCATGGCCCGGTTCTTCTCGACGGCCTTGAGGGAGAGCCTCACCTCCACCGTATGGGCCAAGCTGGGGGCCCTGATCGCCATGGCCGCGCTGGACCGCATGCGGGCGCGCTTCGACCCCAGCGGCGTCAACGGCGGGCCGCTGCTCGGCCTCAATGGCGTGGTGGTCAAGAGCCACGGCGGGGCCGACGCCAAGGGGTTCGCCAACGCCATCAAGGTGGCCGCCGACCTGGCCGCCAGCGACTACGCCGCCCACAGCGCCCGCAACATGGAGCGGCTTAGCGCCGCATTGCGCGAGACGCCCACGGCGGCGGAGAAGGCCCAGTAAAGTGGGAAAGGCCCGAACTTGATCAGAAGCGCCGTTACAGGCGTCGGGGCCTATCTTCCCGAAAACGTCGTGTCCAACGACGATCTCGCCCGGATCGTCGACACCAGCGACGAGTGGATTCGCGAGCGGACGGGAATCCAGGAGCGGCGCCAGGCCGCGCCCGGACAGTACACTTCCGACCTCGCCGTCGAGGCCGCCCTGGCCGCACTGAAGGCCGCCGGCCGCACGGTGGCCGAGGTCGACATGATCATCGTCGCCACCACCACGCCCGACCTGACCTTCCCCGCCACGGCCGCCATCGTGCAGCGCAAGCTGGGCGCCCCGATCTGCCCCGCCTTCGACATCCAGGCGGTGTGCTCCGGCTTCGTCTACGCCCTGTCGGTGGCCGACGGCTTCGTGGCGCGGGGACTGTCGAAGTGCGCCCTGGTCATCGGCGCCGAGACCATGACCCGCCTGCTCGACTACACCGACCGCGGCACCTGCGTGCTGTTCGGCGACGGCGCCGGCGCGGTGGTGGTCGAGCCGGTGGAAGGGCAGGGGCTGACAACGGACCGGGGCCTGCTCGGCTTTGCCTTGCGCTCGGACGGGGCCAAGCAGGACCTGCTCTACACCGACGGCGGCGTCTCCTCGACCCAAACCACCGGCCACCTGCGCATGGTCGGCAACCAGGTGTTCCGCCACGCGGTGGTCAATATCGCCGAAGCCGTGCAGGCCGCGTCCGCGGTCGCGGGCGTGCCGGTCAACGCCGTCGACTGGTTCATTCCCCACCAGGCCAACCAGCGCATCCTGCAGGGCGTGGCCCACCGCCTGGGCCTGGACGAGAACAAGGTGGTCTCCACCGTGGCACGCCACGCCAACACCTCGGCGGCCTCGATTCCCCTGGCCCTGGCCGAGGCGATCGACGACGGGCGCATCCAACCGGGCCAGCTTCTTCTTCTCGAGGCGATGGGCGGGGGCTTCACCTGGGGGGCCTGTGTCCTGCGACTTTAAGGTCCGCCCGAAGCCTTTGACTTGACGCAGCTTTCCTGGCGTGCACCGATGTGCCGCATGAGGCGGGGGGCCGAATGAAGGGCGAGACGCTGACACGGGCCGACCTTTCGGAGGCGGTCCACCAGGAAGTCGGGTTGACCCGGCAGGACTGCGCCGGCCTGGTCGAGCGTACGCTCGACCTGATCGCCGAGGCGCTGGAGAAGGGCCAGATCGTCAAGCTCTCGGGCTTCGGGGTCTTCCAGGTCCGGGCCAAGCGGGCGCGGATGGGCCGCAACCCCAAGACCGGCGAGCCGGCGTCGATCGACCCGCGGCGGGTGATCAGCTTCCGCGCCTCGCAGGTGATGAAGGCCATGGTCGACCGCGCCCAGGCCAACGGTTCCGCCCACCCCGCCGGGGGCTCGGAAGACTGACGTGGCCAAGGGCCCGGAAGCATTCCGCACCATCTCCGAGGCGGCCGACACCCTGGGCGTGCCTCAGCACGTGCTGCGGTTTTGGGAAACCAAGTTCTCGTTCATCCGCCCGATGAAGCGGGCTGGCGGCCGGCGCTTCTACCGGCCCCAGGACCTCGAGGTCCTCAAGGGCGTGCGCATCCTGCTGCACGACGAGGGCTACACCATCAAGGGCGTGCAGCGGCTGCACAAGGAGCAAGGGGTGCGCCGGCTGGTGGCCGCCGCCACCGGCGAGCCCGCGCCCGGCCTGATGGTCGAGGCCGCCGCGGAAGGGGCCGCCCCGTCGGCGCTGAGCGACGCCGCCCGCTCGCGGCTGCAGGGCGTGCTGGGCGACCTGGAACAGGTCAAGGGCCGTATCGACCGGCTGCTGGCCAAGGACGGCCGCTAAAGGCCCCATTTCCCGATTGCCAGCCGCGCGCGCGACCGCCATAAGGGCGCTCCTCGTGATCGGAGCGTGGCGCAGCCTGGTAGCGCACTTGACTGGGGGTCAAGGGGTCGCAGGTTCGAATCCTGTCGCTCCGACCATCTTCACGAGGAATTCCAACGACTTGAAAGCGGCGGTCCCTTAGCGGGGCCGCCGCTTTTCGTTTCTCCGGCCTGGCGTGATCGGCCCGACTACGGTTCGTCGCGGAAGAACAGGGCCATGCAGGTCCGCACGTGCTCCTCGACGAAGTCCGGATCGAAGGGGGAGCGACCCAGATTGTATTCGGTCTCCGGGGCCATGACGTAGATCCGGATCGCCGCGCCAAGGAAGATGTTCAGCAGCATCCCCGGGTCGCCGCTGACGAACCGGCCGGCTGATTGGGCCGAGATTATCAGGGCGCGCCAGGATTCGTGCGCGGCGTGACCGAAGGCCTCCAGCACCCACTCGAAGCGTCCGTCGTTGCGGCCGACCGCGTCGATCGCCATGGCCTGCAACTGGGGGCGGCGGGAGTTGTGGCGGATGAACTCCTCGCACCAGATCTTCAGGCGGGTCACGTCGTCGCTGCCTTCGAAGTTCCGCGACGCCAGGTGCTCCCGCAAATCCTGGCTCATCCGCAGCAGGCAGGCCTTCCACAGGCCGAGCTTGTTGCCGAAGTGATAGGCGATCAGGGCCTGGTGCACGCCAGAGTCCGCCGCGATCATCCGGCTCGAATAGCCATCGTAGCCGACCCGCGAAAACCCCACGATGGATGTCTCGATCAGCTTCTCCCGGGTCGCGACGCTCCGGGCCTGCTCCGCGGGCTTTGCGGTCGTGGCTTTCTCGCCAGACCGAGTCCGGGCGGCGCTTGCAGACCTGGTCAAAACCCGTTCGCTCCCTGCCGGCGCGTTCACCGCCGCAATCGTTCGTGGACCTAACTACTAAATCCACACCGTACGCACCACACCTCCCCCCGTCGCAGCGCCGCGAAGAGCGCGGGCAGGGGGTGCAATTTAGTAATTGACGCAAACGAATCCGCTGATAAATATTGAACGGTCGTTCAAATTGATCGCCTTAGATGTGGCTCTAAGGTTTCGAATTCAAATGCTCGCCCTCGCCTAAAATCAGTGTGTCGCATCCGGGTGTCTGAAGCGGCTGCGTCGGTAACGTGCGAAGTAAAGTAAAATAATAATCGTGGGGAGATTCTGCCAATGATCGCCGATCGTGCAAGTTGTATTGTGTCTTTAGCGGCAATTGCATTCGCGATCTTCGCGGGTCCGGTCAGTGCGGCGCAGAAGCCCTACGTGGGGACCGCTGAAGACTTCATGCAGATCAACCAGCTGTTCTCGAAATACAACTATGACATCGACAATGGCGACGGCGTCGCCTGGGCCGGCGACTTCACCGAGGACGGTGTCTTCCAGGACCCGTCCTGGTGCGCCATCGGCCGCGAAGCCCTGATCGGCGTCGTCGGCCGCGAGCCACACCTGGGGCGCGACCTCGAGCACCGGCACGTCCATTCCCTGGGGCCGATCGTCTACATCGACAAGGATCACGCCACCGTCCACAGCACGGTCGTCCTGGTCACGGAGACAGGCTTCGGCAAGACCGGCGGCATCTCCATCACCGGCACCTATGACGACAAGCTGTCCCGGGTGAACGGCGAGTGGAAGTTCGCCTATCGCTTCGTCCAGCGTCCTTCGCGGACCCCGCCCATTCCCTGTTCGGCCAAGCGCTAACTCACCACCCTCCAGCAGGTATCCGACTAGTCGTGTTCTGTCGACACGGCGAGAGCCTCCGCGCGCGTTGCTGTTACCGCATCACGAATGTCTGAACTGAATTCAACCATACTATAAATATTGGGGAAAAGACCATGGCGTATGAACTGCGTGCTTTGAAAGTCTGCGCCCTGATGGCGTCAGCCAGCGTTCTCGGCCTCGCCGCCGCCGCCCACGCCCAACCCGCCGCCCCTGCCGCTGCCAGCGCGCCGGCGGAGACGGAGGCCGAGGTCGGCCAGATCGTCGTCACCGGGTCGCGGATCAGCCAGATCGGCTATCAGGCCACGACCCCGGTCACGGTCGCTCCGGCGGTCGAACTGATGAAGTCCTCGCCGACCGCCCTCGCCGACGGCCTCAACAAGCTGCCGCAGTTCGTCGGCTCGTCGGGTCCCAACAAGCAGAGCAACGTGTTCGGGACGCCGACGCACGGCAACATCCTGAACCTGCGCGGCATCGGCCCGACCCGCACGCTGATCCTTCTCGACGGGGTCCGCGCCTCGCCGACGACCTATCAGAACACCGTCGACGTCAATCTCTTCCCGACCCTGCTGGTCCAGCGCGTCGACGTGGTCACCGCCGGCGCGTCCTCGGTCTATGGATCGGACGCCGTCTCGGGCGTGGTCAATTTCGTGCTCGACACCAAGTTCACCGGGGTCAAGGGCGTGGTCCAGGGCGGGGTGGCCAGCCGGGGCGACAACGGGAACATGCGCCTCGGCCTCGCCGGCGGAACCAAGCTGATGGGGGGGCGCGCCCATCTGATCGGCAGCATCGATTTCAACGTCTCCAACGGCTATCTCAACCGCGACCGCCCGACGGTGAACAGGGCCGGCATCGGCGTCGGCAGCACCGGCGTCGGCGCGGCCGGCACGGCTTCCAATCCCATCGTCCAGATCTCGGACGGCCGCGCCAACTTCGCCACCTTCGGCGGCCTGGCCACGTCAGGCCCGTTTGCCAACACCAACTTCGTCTCGCCCGGCGTCTATGGCCCGCTGAACCGGGGCACGACCACCGGCTCGCCCACCTTCTTCGCGGCGCCCAGCGACTACATCTACCAGGGCGAGTTCCTGTCCGCGGGCGCCTTCACCCGCAACAGCACGGCGTTCGGGCGCTTCAGCTACGACCTCGACGACAACACCACGGCCTATGTCCAAGCCAATCTGGCGCGCTCAGACATCGGCTATCACGGCTATCCGAACCTGTTCTTCACCACCACGGTCCTGCCGATCTACAGCGGCAACCCGTACATTCCGGCGCCCCTGCAGGCCCAGCTCACCGCCTCGGGCGCGCCGTCCTTCAACGTCGCCAAGCTGTTTTCCGAACTGGGGCCGATCCGCACCAACGAGCGCGTCAGCAACACCGACGTCCGCGCCGGCGTTTCGGGCAAGCTGTCGACCTTCCGGTGGTCGCTGGACTATGTGCACGGCGATTCCCAGTACCACTTCAAGCAGGGCAACCAGTTCAACCTGGCCAAGCTGAACGCGGCGACGGACGCGGTGATCGATCCGGCCACGGGGAACATCACCTGCCGCCCGCTGCTGAGCCCCGATCCGGGCGTGCGGGCGCTCTACGCGGGCTGCGTGCCGATGAATATCCTCGGCTTCGGCGCCGCCTCGCCGGCCGCGGCCGCCTACGCCACCGACTTCTCGCTCTACAACGCCATCAACGTCGTCAATGACGTGACGGCCAACGTGTCCGGCGACCTGTTCAACCTGCCGGCCGGCCCGGTCGCCGCCTCGGTGGGCGCCGAGTACCGCACCGCCACCTTGAACCTGAAGACCAATTCGGACCCAAGCACGCCGGTCAACACCGCCGGGCTGCGCGGGATCTCTCCGAATACGGTGCGCTACTACCTCACCAACGTCGCGACCGCCCGGGGCAAGCAGAACGTGAAGGAGGCTTTCGGCGAACTCGCCGTGCCGATCCTCAAGGACCAGCCCTTCGCCGAGCGCCTCGACCTCAACGGCGCCTACCGGCTCACCGACTACAGCACGAGCGGCTCGGTCTCGACCTGGAAGCTCGGCGGCACCTGGACCCCGGTGGACGGGCTGAAGCTGCGGGCCACGCGCTCGCGCGACATCCGCGCGCCTACCCTGTTCGACCTCTATGCCGGCGCCCAGTTCGCGCAAGGGTCGGTCAATTAACAAGCGCACAGCTGGTATCGATAAAGCAGTTTCTCGTTTAACTAAAGAAGATATCACAG
>NCED01000108.1 GCA_002280485.1 Caulobacterales bacterium 32-69-10 | reverse complement strand
GGGACATGGGGGAGGGGATAGCGGGTCGAGAGCGAGACGGAAACTCTCCCTCCCCATTTTGGGGAGGGGCGATCGCGGAGCGATCGGGGTGGGGCCCGAGAGGGCGCGAGCGAAATGGCCATGACCGCCCCACCCTGGCTCCGCTGCGCTCCGCCGTCCCTCCCCATGAAGGGGAGGGAGAACGGCTGTGCAGGCGCGTATGATCCGGCTAAGACCGGGGCATGTTCAAGTCCGTACTGGTCGCCAATCGCGGCGAAATCGCCTGTCGTGTCTTCCGCACCGCCAAGCGGATGGGGTTACGCACCATCGCCGTCTATTCCGAGGCCGATGCCAACGCCCTGCATGTGCGCGAGGCCGACGAGGCGGTGCTGATCGGACCGGCGGCGGCGCGCGAGAGCTATCTGGACGGCGCCAAGGTGCTGGCGGCGGCGAAGGCGACGGGGGCGGAGGCGATCCATCCCGGCTACGGATTTCTGAGCGAGAACGCGGACTTTGCGGAAGCGGTCGCGGCGGCGGGTCTGATCTGGATCGGGCCGGATCCGCAGTCGATCCGGGCCATGGGGCTGAAGGATGCGGCCAAGGAATTGATGATCCAGGCCGGGGTGCCGGTGACGCCGGGCTATCAGGGCGCGGACCAGTCGGAGGCGACCCTGACGGCCGAGGCCGCGCGGATCGGCTATCCGGTGCTGATCAAGGCGGTCGCGGGTGGCGGCGGCAAGGGGATGAGGCGGGTCGATGATCCGGCCGATTTCGCCGCCGGACTGGCCAGCGCCAAGCGCGAGGGGGCGGCGGCCTTCGGCGACGATCGGGTGCTGATCGAACGCTACATCACCCGGCCGCGCCATATCGAGGTGCAGGTGTTCGGGGATCGGCACGGGGATGTCGTGCATCTGTATGAGCGGGACTGTTCGCTGCAACGCCGCCACCAGAAGGTGATCGAAGAAGCGCCGGCGCCGGGCATGAGCGAGGCCGTGCGGGCCGCCGTGACGGGCGCGGCGATCAAGGCCGCCAAGGCGGTGAACTATGTCGGCGCCGGGACCATCGAGTTCATCGCCGACGCCTCGGACGGGCTGAAGGCGGACGGGATCTGGTTCATGGAGATGAACACCCGGCTGCAGGTCGAACATCCGGTGACCGAGAGCGTGACGGGCGTCGATCTGGTCGAGTGGCAGTTCCGCGTCGCGGCGGGCGAGCCCCTGCCGCTGAAACAGGACGAAATCCAACTGAACGGCTGGGCCATGGAGGCGCGTCTCTATGCCGAGGATCCGGCGAACGGCTTTTTGCCGTCCATCGGGCGGCTGGAGCATTTCGTCATGCCGGACGGAATTCGCGTCGATACGGGCGTGGAGCAGGGCGGCGAGGTCAGCCAGTTCTACGACCCGATGATCGCCAAGCTGATCGTCCATGCCGATACGCGAGAGGCCGCTGCCGAACGGCTGGCGCAGTCCTGCGGCGAGGTCGAGGTCTGGCCGGTGAGGGCCAACGCCGGCTTCCTGGCGCGATGCCTTGAGCATCCGCGTTTCGTGGCGGGGGATGTGGATACCGGTTTCATCGCGGCGGAAGAGGCGGCTCTTGTCCCTGCAGCTTCCGATGAAGCTGTTGCGGCCGGCGCGGTGTTGGTGGCGGAAGAAACGACTTGGCGGTTCGTCAATCGTGACAACGCCGACGCTTGGGATACGCGCGTCAGCGACTTGTTCGGGTTCCGCCTCAACGCGTCTCCGTCGTCTCTTCTGGTGATCGACGCGGATGGCGTCCGCCGCTCTGCCACGATTTCGCCGGGTGCGGAGCAATGGTCTTATGCGGTCGATTTCGGTGATGGCGCTCTACGAGTGAAGCAGGTGCCCGGCAACCGGCTGAAAGGAATTCGATCTGGCATGGAAGCCGGTCCTGACCGTCGCCGCCTTGGCTTCCGGCTCGGTGAGGGGGAGGGGGATGCCGTCCTCTTCGACAATGGCCTGTCGGTGAATGTTCGTCCCCATAAGGCCGCCTCGGCGACAGCGGGCGTCACCTCCGACGGCTCCCTCCGGGCCCCCATGCCCGGCAAGATCGTCGCCGTACCCGCGAAGGCGGGTGACGTGATGAAGATGGAGCACGCCCTGACGGCGCCCTTCTACGGGGTCGTCGAGCATGTGGCGGCTGTGGGCGATCAGGTGGTCGAGGCGGCCGTGCTGGCGGTGGTGAAGGCGGCGGACTAAAGCCCGAGACCGCCCAGCGGCCGGGTCAGGATCGAGTCGTCCATCTTGGCCATCAGGCCGTAGATGGGGCGCCAGGCGCCGCTGTCGCGTAGGTCCTCGCTCCACGACAGATGGGTCGGTTGATCGACCCAGACCTCCGTGACCCACAGGACGTCGGGATGATTCAGGTCGTGCGCGACGATATAGGAATGACAGCCGTGCTTCCTGACGGCAGGGTCCATCAGCAACAGCGCCAGTTCGTCGCGGCGGCCGGGGTAGGCTGTCAGGCGCGTGATCAATCCGTACATGGCGTCCTGCCAATCCGCGTATCGGCTAAGAACGAGGTCAGTATGTCCGGGTACGGCCTGTTTCGTTAAGAAATCTGGATATTTCGCCTAGGCAGGACTACGTGGGCGCCATGCCGCTTCACATGATCAAACTGGGCGTCGGGGTTCCCGACGTCGACTGGCTGGAGGCTCGCGCGGCCAGGGGCGGGCCGCTGGTGGTCCACACCCGGATGACGCCGAAACGCGCGCCCGAAATTGAAGATGGCGGCTCGCTCTACTGGGTGGTGAAGGGGACGATCGTCTGCCGCCAGCCGGTGCTGGACATCGTCACCCTGGGCGAGGGCAAGGAGAGCCGGTGTGAAATCACCCTGGCGCCCCAGGTGATCCGCACCGCCCCGATGGCGCGCCGGCCTTTCCAGGGCTGGCGCTATTTCGAGCCCAAGGACGC
>NCED01000059.1 GCA_002280485.1 Caulobacterales bacterium 32-69-10 | reverse complement strand
GAGCGGCCAAGCCGGTCGCCTCTTCCGCAAAGACGGCCGGCCCCTCGCCCAAGGTGGCCGGACGCGCCGTCCAGGCCGACGGCGCCTCGATTCCCGTCGACGGCGCCCCGGCCGCAGCCGGCGCCCAGACGACCGCGGCCGTGACCCCCGCCGCGTCGGTCGAAGGCGAAGCCGCCCTGCTCGCCGGCGCCGACGACGCGCCCGCGGCCCCGCTCGCCGAGCCTGAACCCGATGCCGCGCCAGCGGCGACGGCGACCGCTCCCGCCGCGCCTGCGCCCCAGGCCGGCACGTCGACCGCGGCCGCCGCGGCGACCGCCGGCACGGCGACCCACCTGGCCGCTCAGATCGTCCGGAAGATGGAGGGCCGCACCAGCCGCTTCGACGTCCAGCTCGATCCCGACGGCCTGGGCCAGGTCAATGTGCAGGTGCAGATCGACGCCCGCGGCCGGCTCTCCGCCGCCCTGTCCTTCGACCGGCCCGAGGCGGCCGAAGCGCTGAAGGCCCGCGCGGGCGAACTGCGCGCCGCGCTGGAGCGCTCCGGCTTCGACCTTTCAGGCGGAGGACTGAGCTTCGATTCCCGCGAGAGCGGCAGCAGCCTCGCCGGCGACGCCCAGACGGGCCGCGACCCGGCCTCGGCCCCGCGGCGCGGCCGGGCCTTCGGGGCGGCGACAGAGACCGCAGACCAGGCCGACCTGGCGACGGGGGCCGCGTATCGACGCAAGGCCGCCGGCGGGTTGGACATCAGGATCTAGGGGACCAGGCCATGGCCATCGAAATCAGCGACTATCTGGCGAACCAGCGCGGGGCCGTCGGGTCCGTCGACAAGAACTCGACCACGGACAGCCTCGCCTCGGGCCAGGCCAACCTGACCTCGAGCTACGAGACCTTCCTGTCGCTGCTCACCGCGCAGCTGAAGAACCAGGACCCGACCTCGCCGCTCGACACCAACGCCTTCACCCAGCAGCTCGTGCAGATGACGGGGGTGCAGCAGCAGCTCTTGTCGAACCAACTGCTCAAGAGCCTGGTCACCCAGGGCGAGAACGGCAATGTCGGCGACGCCATCGGCATGATCGGCAAGACGGTCACCGTCGTCAGTTCCGACGCCGCCCTGAAGGACGGCAAGGCCAGCTGGGACTATGTGCTCGACAAGAGCGCTTCCAACGCGACCCTCACGATCACCGACGCGGCGGGCAAGGTGGTGTGGACCGGCGCCGCGCCCGACCTGACCAAGGGCGAGCACGCCTTCACCTGGGACGGCAAGGGCGTGACCGACGGGGTTGAGGGCAAGGTCTACACCCTGTCCATCGCCGCCAAGGACGCCAACGGCTCCGCGGTCGCTACGGGCGTCACGGTCACCGGGCCGGTGTCGGGGGTGCGCCAGAGCTCGCTGGGCGTGCTGGTGAATATCCACGGCGCCGAGGCGCCGATCACCGGCGTGACGGCCGTGAAGAGCTAGGTCCGACCCTGAAATCCCGGCGCGCCCGAATGGCGCGCCCGCGGCCCTCCTCGTTCGAACGCGGGGCCGCAACCGCCGAACGCGCTTCGATTCCCCCATCACGGCCCCGGCAAGGGGCGGCGAACTTGAAGTGAAGGAGCGTCCTCCATGAGTATCAACAGCGCCATGCTGGCCGGGGTGTCCGGCCTGGTTTCGAACTCGGCGGCCCTGGCGGCGATTTCCGACAACATCGCGAACGTCAACACGGTCGGGTACAAGCGCAACGCCACCAGCTTCCAGACGGTGGTCACCACCTCCGCGGCCAAGGGCGCCTACAACGCCGGCGGCGTCCTGGCCAACACCCGCCAGCTGGTGTCGCAGCAGGGCCTGCTGCAGCAGTCGACCTCCTCGACCGACCTCGGCATCTCCGGCCAGGGCTTCTTCGTCACCACCACCAAGGCCGAGAACCTGACCGACGCCGACGCCCGCACCTTCACCCGGGCCGGCTCGTTCGAACTCGACAAGCAGGGTTACCTGCGCAATTCCGCGGGCCTTTACCTGCAGGGCTGGCTGGTCAACGACCAGGGCGGCGTCGACGTCGACCCCTCCGATCTCAGCCGCCTGAAGTCGATCAACGTCGGCGCCGTCGGCGGCACGGCCGACCCGACGACCCGGGTGACGGTCAACGCCAACCTCAACGCCGCCACCACCCTCTCGACCCAGGAAACCACCTACACCGGCGCCGGCGCCACCAGCATGTCCGCCTACGACCCGGCCACGAACGCCGGGGTCAAGCCGGACTATTCGCTGCAGATTCCGGTGTCGGATTCCAAGGGCGGCAAGCGCACCCTGCAGATCGACTTCCTGAAGAGCGATGTCGCCAACGAATGGCATGCGGAAATCCACGCGGTGCCGGCCGGCGACGTGCAGAGCGATCCGAACGGCATCCTGGCCCAGGGCCTGATCGTTTTCACGCCCGACGGGCAGCTGGACATGAACCAGACCACCCTGTTCGGCGCGCCCACGCCCGGTCCGCCGATCATCCCGGCCGAGCCGGTGCTCAACATCGCCTCGTCCGCCGACCCGGGCCCCCTGCCTCCCGGTACGGCCGGCCAGTGGGACGCCGACCTGGGCGTCGCAGCTCAGCAGATCCGCATCGACCTGGGCGTGGCTCCCGGCGGCCTGACCCAGTACGCCAGCCAGTCGGTGACCCAGTCGATCTCCACCAACGGCACCAACTTCGGCAGCCTGACCAATATCGACATCGACGAGCAGGGGCTGGTGGTCGCCAACTTCGACAACGGGGTGTCGCGCCAGATCGCCCAGGTCGCCATCGCCACCTTCCCCAACCCGGGCGGGCTGAAGGCGATTTCCGGCAACGGTTATCGGGTGGCGCTGGGTTCAGGCGCCTACAACCTGAAGGCTCCGGGCACGGGCGGCGCCGGCTTGTTATCGCCGTCCACCTTGGAATCTTCGACGGTTGATCTGTCGGCGGAATTCACGGGTCTGATCACGACGCAGCGCGCCTACTCCGCTTCTTCAAAGATCATCACTACCGCGGACCAAATGCTGGAAGAACTCATCAACATCAAGCGTTGATAGTTCAGTGATTAACCGCAAGCTTCTAAATAGTTTCTAGAACTACTTGAATTGTCCCATAGAGAGACGCTGTTGTTAGGGCTTTTTTTACTATCACGATTAAGCCGATGTTATGGTCGGTGTCCTATTCTCACATCAATCGGTGATGGGAAGGGCGTGAGGCAATGCTCCAACAACAACGCCTAAACAATAAGGGCGAACGCTACGTGATCGGTCCTACGGGCACGCCATTGACGCTGTCCGACCTCCCGCCGGCCAATACGCAACGCTGGGTCATCCGGCGTAAGGCGGAAGTGGTCGCGGCGGTTCGGGGCGGCTTGCTGTCGTTGGACGACGCGTGCGAGCGCTACAAGCTGACGAGCGAGGAGTTCGGCGCCTGGCAAAAGGCGATTGACGCCCACGGCCTGGCCGGACTGCGGACCACGCGGATCCAACAGTACCGCTAGACCGGACGACTGAAACGAAAAGGCGGCCGCGCTCCCGATGGGGCGCGGCCGTTTTCGTTTTCAGTGACTCACTGTCGCACCTGCCGGAAACGCCAGAACCTTAAAGGCCCATTTACCATGCAGTGGGTAATTCCTGCCTAGCTTCGGGTAGGAGTGCGCTTTGCTTAAGACCTTGCAGAACTTCGGGATCGGACGCCTGGCGACCATGCTGGGCGTCGGCGCGGGCGTCGCCGCGGTCCTGATCGCCCTGGTCATGCGGGTCGGCGCCCAGCCCCAGTCGCTGCTCTATTCCAACCTCGACCTCAAGGAAGCCTCATCGATCACCGCCGCCCTGGACCAGTCCGGGGTGAAGTACGAGGTCAAGGGCGACGGCTCGACCATCATGGTCCCCCGCGATGTGGTGGCCTCGACCCGCCTCATGCTGTCGAGCAAGGGCCTGCCGACGTCCGGTTCCGTCGGCTACGAGATCTTCGACGACGCACCGGCCCTGGGCCAGACAGACTTCGTCCAGACCCTGAACCGCCAGCGCGCCCTCGAAGGCGAGCTGGCCCGCACTATCCGCTCGATCCAGGGCGTCACCGCCGCCCGCGTCCACCTGGTCCTGCCCAAGCGCCAGCTTTTCGAGGAGGAGACCGAGACCCCGTCGGCCTCGATCATGGTGGCGGTGACCGGCCGCGGCCTGTCGCCCGAGCAGATCCGGGCCATCCGCAACCTGGCCGCCGGCGCCGTGCCGGACCTGAAACCCGACCGGGTCACCCTGGTCAACGAAGCTGGCGCCCTGCTGGCCGGGGGCGAGGCGGGCGACGGCGGCTCGGGCGCGGCCGCATCCGGCGCGCGCAGCGAGGCCGAGGAGAAGATCCGCAAGACGGTCAAGGAACTGGTCGAGGGCGTGGTCGGGGTCGGCAAGGCGCGGGTCCAGGTCACCGCCGACCTCGACCTCAGCCGGGTCACGGTCCAGGAGGAGAAGTTCGATCCCGACGGCCAGGTGGTGCGCTCGACCCAGACCGGGACCGAGAACGCCAACGAGACCAAGCCCACCACCAACAACGCCGTCTCCGCCTCGGAGAACATCCCCGGGGCGCCCCCCGCCGCGGGCGGCGCCAACGCCAATTCGACCTCGGGCCGCAACGAGGAGACCACCAACTACGAGATCTCCAAGACCACCCGCACCGAAGTCACCGAGCCGGGCGCCATCAAGAAAATCTCGGTCGCCGTCGCCGTGGATGGGGTGACCGCCCCGGCCGGAGCGGACGGCAAGCCCGGCGCCTACAGCCCCCGCGCGACGGCCGAGATGCAGCGCATCGAACAGCTGGTGCGCTCGGCGGTCGGCTTCGACCAGTCCCGCGGCGACCAGGTCACGGTGGTCAATGTCCGCTTCGACCGCCCGGCCGCGGACCTCGAGGGCGTCAGCGCCGCCTCGCCCTTCAGCTTCGACAAGAACGACCTGATGCGCGGCGTCGAACTGGGGGTGATGCTGGTGGTGGCGGTCTTGCTGGTCCTGTTCGTGGTCCGCCCGATGCTGAAGCCGCCGGCCAGCGCCGGCACGGCCCTGGCCCTGGCTGGCGGGGTCACCGAGGCGATGGCGATCCCGGGCGGCGGGGCCGCCGGGGGCTTGCTGCAGATCGATCCGGCCACCGGCCAGCCCCTGGCCCTGACCGGCCCCTCCGAGATGGACCAGCGCATCGACATCGCCAGGATCGAGGGCCAGGTGAAGGCCTCGTCGGTCAAGAAGGTCGCCGAGTTCGTGGAGAAACATCCTGAGGAATCGGTCTCGATCCTCCGTAGCTGGCTGCACGAAACCTGATGGCCACCGTCGTCCGCAAAAAGCAGCCGATCGAGGACGCCAAGCGGCTGACGGGGCCTGAGAAGGCCGCCGTCGTCCTGCTGTCCCTGGGCGAAGACCACAAGCACCTGTGGGAGCAACTCGACGAGGAGGAGATCAAGGAGATCTCCCAGGCCATGTCGTCGCTGGGCACCGTCTCCGCGACGGTGGTCGAGTCCCTGCTGGTCGAGTTCGTGTCCGGCATGTCCGGCACCGGGGCCATCATGGGCTCCTTTGAGCAGACCCAGCGGCTGCTCTCCTCCTTCATGCCGCCCGACCGGGTCGACGCCATGATGGAGGAGCTGCGCGGTCCGGCCGGGCGGACCATGTGGGACAAGCTCGGCAATGTGAACGAGGCCGTGCTCGCCAACTATCTGAAGAACGAATATCCCCAGACCGTCGCGGTGGTGCTGTCCAAGATCAAGGGCGAGCACGCCTCCCGGGTCCTGACGGCCCTGCCCGAGGACTTCGCCCTCGAGTGCGTGCAGCGGATGCTGCGCATGGAGCCGGTGCAGCGCGAGATCCTCGACAAGATCGAGCAGACCCTGCGGACCGAGTTCATGTCGAACCTGGCGCGCACCTCCAAGCGCGACAGCCACGAGATGATGGCCGACATCTTCAACAACTTCGACCGCCAGACCGAGGCGCGATTCATCGCCGCCCTGGAGGAGCGCAACCGCGAGTCGGCCGAACGCATCCGGGCCCTGATGTTCGTGTTCGAGGACCTGTCCAAGCTCGACCCGGGCGGGGTGCAGACCCTGCTGCGGGCGGTGGACAAGGACAGCCTGGGCCTGGCGCTGAAGGGCGCCTCGGACAGCCTGCGGGAGCTGTTCTTCTCCAACATGTCCGAGCGCGCCGCCAAGATCATGCGCGAGGACATGGAGAGCATGGGCCCGGTCCGCCTGAAGGATGTCGACCAGGCGCAGATGGCCATGGTGCAGGTGGCCAAGGACCTCGCCGCCAAGGGTGAGATCATGCTGGCCGGCGCCGGCGGCGACGATGAGCTGATCTACTGATGAGCACCCACGCCCCCTCCGCGCCGCGCCTCTTCGCCTTCGACACGGTGTTCGACGGCGATCAGGTCATCGAGCCGCGCCGACCCAAGCGCAATTACACCGCCGACGAGGTCGAGGCCGTTCGCGCCGAAGCCTATGCGGAGGGCCAGAACTCGGCCGTCGCCCGCGCCGAACAGGAGGCCGCCCAGGCCCTTGGCCAGGCCGCCGAGGCGGCCCGCGTAGCCTTGTCGACCCTGGCCGAGATCGCCCACGAACATCGCAGCGGGGCCGCCCGCCTGGCCCTGGCCGCCGCCGGCAAGATCGCCGACGCGGCGCTGGACCGCTTCCCCGAGGCCCCGGCGGCGGCCGCCATCGAGGCCCTGGGCCGCGAGATCGAGGCCGCGCCGCGCCTGCTGGTCTGCGCCTCGCCCGCCGATCCCGACCGGCTTCAGAAGGCCCTGGAGGCCGCGGCCGTCCGCGCCGGCTTTCCCGGCCGCATCGTGCTGCAGCAAGAGGCCGGCCGCACCCGGGCGGCCTTCCTGTTCGACTGGGGCGAGGGCCGGGCGGCCTTCGATCCGGCCGCCGCCGCCGACCGGGTGGAGGCCGCGCTGGAAGCCGCGCTCGCCTCCGAAGGCCTGCACGCCGAAGTTCACCTGCCGCCCCTGACGGAGGCTTGAGACAGCCATGAGCGACACGCCCCCGCCTCTTGAAGAATTCCCCCCCGAGACCGGACTCGTTCCCGCCGGCCATGGCGAGGACGACGGCGACAAGACCGCCTCGGACCTGGCGCCGGTCTTCGACGTCCCGGTCCACATTTCGGCCGTGCTCGGCAAGGCCTCCATGTCGGTGGCCCAGCTGCTCAAGCTGAACGCCGGCAGCGTGCTGGAGCTGGATCGCCGGGTCGGCGAGGCCATCGACATCTATGTGAACAACCGCCTGGTCGCCCGGGGCGAGGTCGTCGTCATCGACGAGCGCCTGGGCGTGACCATGACCGAAATCATCAAGGACGGCGACGCGGCCGCTTAGGCGGGGCGTCGAGAGCAGGAGAAGACCGATGAGGCTTCTGGTAGTGGGCCGGCTGAACGGCCAGATCGCCGCGGCGGTCAAGATGGCGATGCAGACCGGCGCCAAGGTCGCGCACGTGGAGACCGAGGCCCAGTGCACCCATGCGCTGCGCTCGGGGCAGGGCGCCGACCTCCTGATGGTCGACTACGACCTCGACATCGCGGGCCTGATCGCGGCCAACGAGGCCGAGCGTATCCGGGTGCCGGTGGTGGCCTGCGGGATCGGCAACGACCCGCGCAAGGCGGCGGCGGCGATCCGGGCGGGGGCCAAGGAGTTCATCCCCCTGCCGCCCGACGCCGAGCTGATCGCGGCGGTGCTGGCGGCGGTGTCCGACGACGACCGGCCGCTGGTGACCAAGGACCCGGCGATGCGCCAGGTCCTGGCCCTGGCCGACCAGGTGTCCCGCTCCGACGCCTCCATCCTGATCACCGGCGAGAGCGGGGTCGGCAAGGAGGTGATGGCGCGCTACGTGCACAAGGCCTCGCGCCGCGCCGACCGCCCATTCATCTCGGTCAACTGCGCCGCCATCCCCGAGAACCTGCTGGAATCGGAGCTGTTCGGCCACGAGAAGGGCGCCTTCACCGGCGCGCTGGGACGGCGGATCGGCAAGTTCGAAGAGGCCGACGGCGGCACCTTGCTGCTCGACGAAATCTCCGAGATGGACACCCGGCTGCAGGCCAAGCTGCTGCGCGCCCTGCAGGAGCGTGAGATCGACCGGGTCGGCGGCTCCAAGCCGGTGAAGGTCGATATCCGCGTCCTCGCCACCTCGAACCGCGACCTCGCCGCCGCCGTGCGCGACGGGACGTTCCGGGAAGACCTGCTCTATCGCCTCAACGTCGTGAACCTGCAGCTGCCGCCTCTGCGCGAACGGCCGGGCGACATCATGGCGCTGGCCGAGCACTTCAGCCGCAAGTACGCCACCGCCAACGGCGTGGCCGAGCGGCCGATCTCGGTCGAGGCGCGCCGCCGCCTGATCGGCCACCGCTGGCCGGGCAATGTGCGCGAGCTCGAGAACGCCATGCACCGGGCGGTGCTGCTGTCGGTCGGCCCGGAGATCGAGGACGCCGCCATCCGCCTGCCCGACGGCCAGCCCCTCAGCAGCGCCGTCGACGCCGGCGCCGTGACGGCGAGCCGCGCCACCCAGGCCGCCTCCATGGCGGTCGAGGGCGGGTACGATTTCGTCGGCCGCACCGTGTCCCAGGTCGAGCAGCAGCTGATCATCGAGACCCTGACCCACTGCCTGGGCAACCGCACCCACGCGGCCAACATCCTGGGCATCTCGATCCGCACCCTGCGCAACAAGCTGAAGGAATATTCCGAAGCCGGAATGCAGGTGCCCGCGCCTCAGGGCGGGGTGCTGGGATCGGGAGCCTATGCGGCCTGAAACCGGCCACATCGACCGCCGACATCTGCTGGCGCTCGCCGCCGCGGCCTCGCTGACCTGTGTCCGCGCCCGGGCGGCCGAGGCGGAGCCGCAGATCGCCGCGCTCGAGGCGCGCTACGGCGGCCGGCTGGGCTTCATGGCCCTCGACACCGGCTCCGGCCGGCGGATCGCCTACAGGGCGGATGAGCGCTTCAACACCGCCAGCACCTTCAAGTGGCTGCTGGCCGCCGCCGTCCTGGCGCGGGTCGACCGCGGCGCCGAACGCCTCGACCGCCGCATCGCCTACACCCGGGCCGACCTGCTCGGCGTCTCCCCCGTGACCGAGGCCAATGTCGCCCGCGGCAGCCTGAGCGTGGCCGAGCTCTGCGCCGCCATCGTCGAGGTCAGCGACAACGCAGCCGCCAATCTGCTGCTGGCGAGCATCGGCGGCCCGGCCGCACTGACCCGCTGGCTGCGCAGCCAGGGCGACCCGGTCACCAACATGGTCCGCAATGAGCCGACCCTGAACAGCGCCATCCCCGGCGACGCCCGCGACACCACCTCGCCCGCCGCCATGGTCGGGAACCTGCAGCGGCTGGTCCTCGGGGCCGCGCTTTCGGCGCCGTCGAAGGCGCGTCTGATCGACTCGCTGACCGCCAGCCGGACGGGCTTGAAGATGCTGCGCGCCGGCCTGCCCGCCGACTGGCGCGTGGGCGACAAGACCGGCCGGGGCGCCAACGCCAGCGTCAACGACGTGGCCGTCGCCTGGCGCCCCTCCGGCGCGCCGGTGCTGATGGCCGCCTATCTCACCACCGGCGACGGCGGCGCGGCCGACGGCGTCATCGCCGACCTCGGCCGGCTGGTCGGCGCCCGGTTCGGGAGCGGCGGCTGATGGTCGACGTTCCGATCCGCGGGCCGCACGCCCCGATCAACGCCAAGGAGATCTTCGGCTGGGTCGCCCGCGGCGAGGTCGCGCTGGCCCTCGGCGTCGTCCTGGTCATCTCGCTGCTGATCCTGCCGGTGCCGCCGGTGCTGATCGACCTGCTGCTGGCCATCTCGCTGACCTCGGCGGTGCTGATCCTGATGACGGC
>NCED01000058.1 GCA_002280485.1 Caulobacterales bacterium 32-69-10 | reverse complement strand
CTTCGAGAAGGGGGAACGGGTTCGGGTCACGCTGATCAACGACACCATGATGGCGCACCCGATCCACCTGCATGGCCACTTCTTCGAGCTGACCCATGGACCGGCGGGATACGGCCCACGAAAACACACGGTGATGGTGATGCCGGGAGGCAAGGTGTCCTGGGACTTCACCGCCGATCCAGGCGATTGGGCCTTCCACTGCCACATGCTCTACCACATGCACGCCGGCATGTTTCAGGTGTTCGCCGTGCGGCCCCTCGATGGAGGCGCCGCATGAGCCGCCTGGCTTTGATAGGACTTCTGCCCCTGGCGCTGGCCGCCCCCGCGGTCGCCCAGACCATGGACCATTCCAGCATGCCGGGGATGGCCATGCCCGCCGCAAGCGCGCCGGCCAAGGCAAAGGCCGCACCGGCCCCCAAGCCTGCCGCGGACCCGCACGCGGGCCATAATATGTCGGCGATGGCTCCCGCCGCGCCGCCGCAATCCTCCGCGCCGGTGGCGGCCGACCCACATGCCGGCCACGACATGTCGACCATGGCCCCCGGCGCTATGCCCGGCATGGCGATGCCGGACAAACCGGCGGATCAGGCCGCGATGCCCGAGATGGCCGGGCACGACATGTCGGCGATGGTCCAGCCGGAAATCCCGAAATCTCCGCCACCCCCGCCGCCCACGGACCACGCCGCCGACCGGTTCTTCTCGCCCGCCGCCATGGCCACCGCGCGCGCGCAGTTGAAGCGTGAGCACGGCGCGATGCCGCTCTCCACGGTCATGGTCAATCTGGCCGAGTATCAGGCCCGCTCAGGCGCGGACGGCTACCGCTGGGAAGGTCAGGCCTGGTTCGGCGGTGACATCAATCGTCTGGTGGTGAAGAGCGAAGGCGAGGGCACACGCGGCGAAGGCGTGGAAAGCGCTGAGATGCAGGCTCTCTACTCCCGCGCCGTGGGGGTCTATACCGACTTGCAGGTCGGTATGCGGCAGGACGTCGAACCTTACGGCCGCACCTATGCGACCGTCGGCTTCCAGAGCCTGTTGCCCTATTGGTTCGATGTCGAAGGCGCCGCCTTCCTGTCGACCAACGGCGATCTGTTGGCGCGGCTCGAAGGCACCTACGATCTGCGGCTGACCAATCGTTTGATCTTGCAGCCGCGCGCCGAACTCAACTTCGCAGCTCAGAACACGCCGGAAACCCGAACAGGATCGGGCCTCTCCAACG
Organism: Caulobacterales bacterium 32-69-10; assembly: GCA_002280485.1. The sequence continues at coordinate 8,670 of NCED01000058.1, read as the reverse complement.
CCGAGTTGGGGCTACGCTTGCGATACGAGATCCGGCGCGAGTTTGCGCCTTACATCGGCGTGTCTTGGGACCGAAAGGCCGGCAAGACCGCTGACTACGCACGCGCACGCGGCGAGGGCGCTGAGGCGACCAGCGTCGTGGTTGGGATCAAGGCGTTCTTCTGATCATTGCTTGGCTTGACGCCGTCGCAGCAGCAGGAAGCCAGCGGGGATCACGAGCATCGACAACAGCGGCGCGGTGATCATGCCGCCGATCATCGGCGCGGCGATCCGGCTCATGACCTCCGAGCCGGCGCCGTGGCCAACGAGGACCGGGGCAAGGCCGGCGAGGATCACCGCGACGGTCATCGCCTTGGGCCGCACGCGCAGCAGCGCCCCTTCGCGCACCGCCGTCTCGACCTGCTCATGGCTGGGGTTTGGCCCCCGGTCCGCCAGGGCGTGCTTGAGGTAGATCAGCATCACCACCCCAAACTCGGCCGAGACGCCGGCCAGAGCGATGAACCCGACGCCGGTCGCCACCGACTGGTGGTAACCCAGCAGGTAGAGGGTCCAGATGCCGCCGGTGAGCGCGAACGGCAGGGTGGCCATGATCAACGCCGCTTCGTCGAACCGCCCGAAGGTCACGTAGAGCAGGACGAAGATGATCAGCAGCGTGGCCGGCACGACCACCTTCAGCCGTTCAGCGGCGCGCTGCAGATATTCGAACTGCCCGGAATAGGCGACGGACACCCCAGGCGGCAGGGGTACGGACTTGGCGACGGCGCGCTGCAGGTCGCCGACGACGGCGCTGAGGTCGCGGTCGCGGACGTCGATGTAGACCCAGGTCGATGGACGCGCGTTCTCGGTCTTCAGCATTTGCGGGCCGTCGACGATCTCGATCTTGGCGACCGAGCCCAGGGTGATCTGCTGGCCAGCCGCGGTGAGGATCGGCAAGGCGCGCAAACCTTCCAGACTGTCGCGCAGTTCGCGGGGATAGCGCACGCTGATCGGGTAGCGGGCGACGCCCTCGACCGTCTCGCCGACCGTCTCGCCGCCGATCGCGCCGGACACGATCGCCTGGACGTCGGCGATGTTCAGGCCAAAGCGCCCGGCCGCTGCGCGGTCGATGTCGACATCGACGTAGCGCCCGCCCGTCAGCCGCTCGGCCAGGGCCGAGCTCACCCCAGGGGTCTTCTTGGCCACAGCCTCGATCGCCGCCGCCACCCGGTCGAGATCCTGCAGGTTCGCGCCCGATACCTTGACCCCGATCGGGCTCTTGATGCCGGTCGCCAGCATGTCGATCCGGTTGCGGATCGGCGGCACCCAGACATTGGCTAGGCCGGGGACCTGCACCGCCTTGTCGAGGGTCTCGACCAGCTTGTCAGGCGTCATGCCGGCCCGCCACTGGTCGCGGGGTTTGAACTGGATCGTGGTCTCGAACATCTCCATCGGCGCGGGGTCGGTGGCCGTCTCGGCGCGGCCCGCCTTGCCGAACACCGTCTTCACCTCCGGCACGGTCATGATCAGCCGGTCGGTCTGTTGCAGCAGCTCCGAGGCCTTGGCGGCGGAGATGCCGGGCAGGGCGGACGGCATGTAGAGCAGGTCGCCCTCGTCCATGTGGGGGATGAACTCACCCCCCAGCCGGCTAAGCGGCCACGCCGTGGTGGCGAACACCAGCAGGGCGATCACGAGCGTGGCCTTCGGTCGCCGCATCACCGCGTCGAGCGCTGGCCGATAGAGCCGGGTCAGGACGCGGTTCAGGGGATTGGCGTTTTCCGAGGGAATGCGCCCGCGGATCAGATAGCCCATCAACACCGGCACCAGCGTGACCGAGAGCAGGGCGGCGCCCGCCATGGCGTAGCTCTTGGTGAAGGCGAGCGGCGCGAAGAGCCGCCCCTCCTGCGCCTGGAGGGCGAAGACGGGCACGAACGACAGGGTGATGATCACCAGGCTGAGGAAGAGAGCTGGGCCAACCTCGGCGGCGGCGGCGGTCACAATCGTCCAGCGCCGCTCTGACGTGAGGGTCTTGCCCGGATGGTCGTGCGTCCAGCGCTCAAGATGCTTGTGGGCATTCTCGATCATCACCACGGCCGCGTCGACCATGGCGCCGATGGCGATGGCGATGCCGCCGAGCGACATGATGTTGGCGTTGACCCCCTGCATTCGCATCACCAGGAAGGCGATCAGCACGCCGAGCGGCAGGGTGACGATGGCGACCAGGGCCGAGCGGACGTGCCCCAAGAACAGGGCGCAGACGATCGCCACCACCAGGAATTCTTCGCCCAGCTTGCCCGTCAGGTTCCCGATAGCGCGGTCGATCAGCTTTGAGCGGTCGTAGGTGGTGACCACCTCGACGCCGGCGGGAAGGCTGCGCTTCAACACTTCGAGCTTGGTCTGGACCGCGGCGATGGTCAGCTGAGCGTTCTTGCCCGAGCGCAGGATGACGACGCCGCCGGCCACTTCCCCCTGGCCGTTGAGCTCGGCGACCCCGCGCCGCATCTCCGGCCCGATCTGCACGGTGGCGATATCGCCCAAGGTGATCGGCACGCCGCCGGCGCCGGTGCGCAGCGGAATGGCGCGAAAATCGTCGAGCGTCTTCAGATAGCCGCTGGCCCGAACCATGTATTCGGCTTCGCCCAACTCCAGCACCGAGCCGCCGGCTTCCTGGTTGGCCTGCTGGATCGCCGTGACCGCCTGGGCGTGGGTGACGCCATAGGCGGCGAGGCGGGTGGGATCGAGCACCACCTGGTACTGCCGAACCATGCCGCCGATGCTCGCCACTTCGGCGACGCCAGGCAGGGTCTTCAGTTCGTAGCGCAGGAACCAGTCCTGCAGCCCGCGAAGCTGGGACAGGTCGTGGCGTCCGGTCTTATCGACCAGGGCGTATTCGTAGACCCAGCCCACGCCGGTCGCGTCCGGGCCCAGGGCCGGCTTGGCCGACGCCGGCAGGCGGCTCTGCACCTGGTTGAGATATTCGAGAACCCGCGAGCGCGCCCAGTAGAGATCGGTCCCGTCCTCGAACAGAACATAGACGAAGCTGTCGCCGAAGAAGGAATAGCCTCGCACGGTCTTTGCGCCCGGCACCGACAGCATGGTGGTGGTGAGCGGATAGGTGATCTGGTTCTCGACGATCTGGGGCGCCTGGCCCGGGTAGCTGGTGCGGATGATCACCTGCACGTCGGAGAGGTCCGGCAGGGCGTCGACCGGGGTAGCGCGCACCGCCCAGACCCCGGCGATGGCAAGGCCCACGGCCGCCAGCAGGACCAGAAATCGCGCCCGAACGGACGCACGGATCAGGGCGGCGATCATTGTCCGCCCTCGCGGGTCATGCGCCGCACCGTCGGGCCGGCCTCGGCCTGCTCGAACCCGAACCGTACCTGGTCGCCGGGTTTGAGGCCCTGGGCGAGCCGGGGATCGGCCAAGCGGAACTGCATGGTCATCGCCGGCCATTGCAGGGCCGGCACCGGTTGATGCGACAGGGTAACCGACTGCGACGTCAGTTGCTCGATACGGCCGACGCTATCGTAGAGCGCCGGGGCAGGCGCCGCCTTCATCGGGGCGGACGCCATGGGCGCCATCAGCGGCCGAGCCTGAAGCCCCGACAGACTGGCCTCGGAATCGAGCAGGAACTGCCCAGAAGCGACGACCCGTTCGCCGTCCGAAAGCCCTTGCAGAATTTCCGTCCGGCCGCCGGCTTCGCGACCGGTCTGCACCTCGGCGGGTTGGTACCGGCCGCCGGGCTGGGCCAGCATGACCAGGGTCCGTCGGCCCGTGCGGATAACGGCTTCCGACGGGACGAGCAGGGCGGGCTGTGACGCCCCGTCAAACCGCACGCTGGCGAACATGCCGGGACGCAAGCGCCCGGCCGGGTTGGCCAGTTCGACGCGCATCGTCAGGGTCCGGGTCTCGCTGTTGGCCTGCGGCAAGATGGCGGAGACCCGCCCGTTAAAGGTCTCTGTCGGGTAGGCCGTCAGCGTCGCGACGACCGGCTGGCCGGGACGGACCTGCCCCGCCAGCGCCTCCGGAACGGCGGCGTTCAGCCAGACGCTCCCGACGCCGTTCACCTCTGCCAGGGTCTGGCCTGGGCTCACCGTCATGCCATTGCGGACGTTGAGGGACTTGATCACTCCGCCCGACGGTATCGCGATGGTCAGGACGCTGCGGGGTCGGCCGCTGCGCTCCACCTCCGCCACGGTGGCCGGCGGCATGCCGAGCAGGATCAGGCGCTGGCGGGCGGCGGCCGACAGTGCGGCATCGCCGCTTCGGCGCACCGCCAGGAACTCCGCCTGAGCGCCGGCCCACTCGGGAACCAGCACGTCGGCGAGCGGTGCGCTGGCGCCGACCACATCGCCTGGCGCGTGGCCGTAGACGCGCTGGACGAACCCCGACGCCTTGGCCTGGACGATGGCGATGTCGCGCTCGTTGAACTCCAGCACCCCCGTCGCGGTGAGGCTGCTGTCGAGCTGGCCACGTTCGGCCGTGGCGTAGCGGACGCCGAGATTTTGCAGCTTCGCCGGGTCGGTGACCACGCCGGGCGCGGCGGCGCCTCCCTCGCCGGCGTATTTCGGGACCAGTTGCATGTCCATGAACGGCGACTTGCCAGGCTTGTCGAAGCGCTGCGTCGGGACCATCGGGTCATACCAATAGAGCACCGGGCGCGGGTCTGTGGCGGCGGGCCGCGCGGCGCGGCCCGGCTGGAGCCGCGCCAAGCCGTAACCCGTGGCCCCAGCGACAAGGGCGATCGCGGTGGCCGCGACGGCGACGGCCAGCCGCCCGCGTGATGAGGGCAAAGGGCTCATGGCAGATCATTCCCAAAGGAGAGCACCAGGCTTGCAGCGTCGGCGGCGACGGCGGCCTCCCGGTCGAGAAGGGTGAGTTGGGTGTTGGCGAGCGTCGTAAAGGCCTGCAGCACGTCGCTGAGGCCGGCCCGGCCGGCGCCGTAGCTGGCGGTCTCAAGGTCGGCGCGCTTCTGCGCCAGCGGCAGCAGCACCGATTGCGAGCGGCTCCACTGATCGTGGTGCATGATGTGATCGGCCAGCGCCGCATCGAGCTGAGCGACGAGGTCCCGCCGGGCGACCTCGCGCTCGGCGCGGGCCTGGCCCGCAGCCGCGACCTTGGCGGCGATGATCGGATCCTGCCGTCGCGCTCCGAAGAGGGGGAGGGTGATGGTCACGCCGGCCGAGACCATATCGCCGAACATCGGATCGCGGCGCTGATAGGCCAGCTCCCAGCTCCAGTCGGGGCGCTTGTCGGCCTTGGCCAGACGGACGTCGGCCTGCGCCTGCGCCGCCATCGCCGTCTGCTCCTCTAGGCGAGGATGTCCTTCCAGCGCCGCGCGCAGGGCAGAGCCGCTCACCTCGAAACTGGGCGGCGATCCGGCCACCTCGGGGTCAGGGTCGCCGGTCCAGCGGGACAGCTCGGCGCGCGCTCGCCCGACATTCGCGACGACTTCGCTCCGCCTGTCTTCGAGGTCCGCCCGCATCTGTTCCGCTTCCAGGGACTGGGCCGGGCGGGCCGCCCCCGATACCACCGCCGATGGGGCGGCGCTCCAGAGCGGTTCGAGGCGGGTAAAAACCTCGCCTACGGCCACCTGCCGCCGTTCAGCGTAGTAGAGGCTGATCCAGGCCAGGGCCGTGGCGGTTCGGACCTCGCGGGCGCTGAGCCTCTGTACTGCCCCGGCGACGTCGATATCGGTCTGAGCGCGCGCGCGGGCCGCCGATCGCTTCGCGCCGTTGGGCATGTCCTGGATGACGCCGACCCTGGCCATGGTCATGCTGTCGCCATTGAAGCGGCCGGCGGGCGGTCCTGAGATCGGGAAGTTGTCGATCCCGGCGGTCAGCTTCGGGTCAGGCAAGGCGCCGGCGGCCCGCGAGGCGGCGCGGGCGCTCTCCACCTGCAAGCCACGCGCCTGCAAGGTGGGCGAGGTCTTGCCGGCCGCATCTAGAGCGGCGGCGTAGGTCAGCGGCGCGGCGTGCGCGCTGCCGGCCAGGAACAGCCCGGCCAGGGCGAGAGGGAGGCGCATATCGGACATCCGTCGATGGTGATGAAAGCCTGTAGACGCGGCGCCGCGGGAACGCCTCGGCGCTGCAATCTGCGAACCGCAGCACGCGGACGCGCGTCAGCGCGCCGGCGACGGCTTGTGGAGCCAAACCGTGCGAAGCACGGTTGGCGTCAGGCGAGGGATCTGGGAGGTCGTTCGGCCTGCGGGGGCGGATGCGGCTTCAAGGGCAAGGCCACTTCGGCGACGGGTTGTGCCTTTGCCCGCGGCGGCACGAAGAGCGCGGGTGTCGGCAGGGCGCCGACGACACCGCACATGACGGCGCACGCCTGGGCGCAGGCCTTGCTGTCGGGCGCCTTTGGATTGTGGTCGCAGCAAGGATCCGCGGCCCCTGCGGCGGCCTTCTCGTCATCCGGGCTCACCGACGCCATGCCCGCCATCGGCATGCCGCTCTCGGCGCAGGTCTGCTGCGCGGCCACGGCCGCAACCGGGCTGTAGAGCAGGCCCAAGAGGGCGAAAAAGACGAGTAACCGTCGCATCATCGACAGGTTAGGTCGGAACCAGCGGCAAGTCGACGGGCGGGATCATTGCGCCGACACCGGCGCCAGCATGCCGAACCATGCGACCAAGCCCAGCACCGCGAAGGCGAGACTGCTTTCGATGACAAGACTGCGACGAAGCGCGCTCAGGGCGGCGCCGGGCGCGCCGGCGGCGCCAAGCGCCCCGCCGAGCGCCGGCGTCAGGTGGAAGCGGTTGGCGGCGGCGAGCCCCAGCATGCCGACGAACAATACGAGCTTCAGTGACAGCAGTTGACCATAGGGCGTGGTCCAAAGGCCCGGGATGCGGGTCGGGCCGATGAGGAACCAGCTGTTGACCAGGCCCGACGCCACCAGCACCGCCACCAGCGCTGAACCGATCCCCGAAAACCCGTGCAGCGCCCTGTGACGGACCTGATCCAGCTCGGCGACGTCGCTGGGCCGTCGTTTCAGCAGGAGCAGGAAGCCGACCAGCGCGCCGACCCAAACCCCGGCGGCGAGGGCGTGAAGGATGTCCGCGCCCAGGTGCAGCGCGCCGCTAGGCCCTTCGGTCGCCGCGCCATGACCCATCCAGGCGAGGCTGGCGCAGACGACTGCGCCAAACAGCGCGCAGACCCATAAGGTCGCGCGGTCAGGCCGGCGAGGGAGGAGCAGCAAGAGGGCCACGCCGGCCACCGCGGCGCGGACCAGGGCGGAGCGGCCGAGGCCCATGGTGGTGACGACCGCCGATAGCGAAGACGCCTTGAGGCCATCGCTGAGCGAGCCGGCTAGCACGGAGGTCTGGGCGAGCAGGCCAAGGAGGCTGGCGACCAATAGGCCGGCCGCGCTCCAGACCAGGAGCGGATGCAACCAACGCACTGGCTCGCCCGCGCCGGGACGGGGCAAGGCGTAGAGCGCGAAGAGCGATGACCCGAAGAGGATCATCGCCCCGGTATATTGCGCCAGCCTGAGGACGATGACCGCAGGCTCGAGCACGGCCTATTTGACCGTGAAGTCGACAGCGCCATCCATCTTGTGGCCGTCGCTGGAGGCGGCGTGCCAATTGATCTTGTAGACGCCGGGCATGAGCGCCGCCTGGGGCATGCCGGTAATGGTCATCCCGTCCTTGGATACTGAGGTCTTCACCGGCACGGCCATTGCGTTCATCGCCGGCATGACCAGCTCGAACTTCGAGAAGGCCGGCGTCAGCTTCTCGTTGAAGGTCAGGCTGATCGCCCTGGGCGCCGCCACCGTGGCATTGGCCGCGGGCGTCGACTTGACCAGGTGGGCGTGGGCCGAAGCCGTGCCGGCCAGCAGCAGGGCGGCGCTCGCGGCGATCCCGGCGGCGATGAAATGATGGTGGCGCATGCGGTTTCCTTGGCTGGACGGTGTCCCTACCGAAGATACGCGCGGCCTGGCCCCAGCCCCTCAAGATGACGCAGCGAGCTGCGCGACCTCGCCAGGGCAGCTTGGCGTCGAGGCGGCCGGCCATTCGATCACGCCAAGCTTGGGCCCCTAGGTTGACCGGCCGCCACCAATAGCTCAGAGCTTGGATGCTATAGCCTACCCCCCTATATTATTTTCAAGGCGCAGGTGGTCGATGGGACATACGGTCCGTGAAAAGTCCAAGCTGCTCGGTCGAGTGCGGCGCATCCGCGGTCAAGTGGAAGCGGTCGAACGCGCTCTGGAGGCAGAGATTGAATGCGCAGCCTTGCTGCAGCTGATCGCCTCCGTGCGCGGGGCCATGAACGGCCTCATGGCCGAGGTGATGGAAGATCACATCCGGATGCACGTCGTCGATCCGGCCAGCGACCCCGACCCTGAACGGGCCAGGGGCGCGGAAGAACTCATCGACGTCGTGCGCACCTACCTGAAATGACGAGGAAGCCGACCATGGCCGACAAATTGAATCGTGATCGCGCCACCCTGGCCGACCAGGCCGAAGCCCGAACGACCGCGCCGGCGGCGCTGAACGAGAAGACGCACCCGCATCAAGGCCATGATCCCCATGGGCACGACCAGGATGATCACGACGATGAGGACGGCCACGACCACGAGCATCCGTTCGAGTGGCAGGAGACCTTGCGCATCGGCTTGGTGGCGGTCGCCGCGGCCCTCGTCTGGTTCCGGGTCTGGGAGCCCATCCCCACTGTTAGCGTGATCGGCGTCGTCGGCCTCT
>NCED01000057.1 GCA_002280485.1 Caulobacterales bacterium 32-69-10 | reverse complement strand
CCCTTCCCCTCCCGAGGACGTGAAGGTTCGGCTGGAAAAGCTGGCCGGCAGCCGGCTGACCCTCGACGGGGTGCTGATCCTGTTCGCCCAGGGCACGCGGTCACAGGAAATGAACCGCCAGGAGGTGCGCGCCCGGCTGGTGGAGCTGATCGCCAAGGCCGCCGTGCGGCCCAAGGCGCGCCGGCCGACCAAGCCGACCTATTCGTCCAAGCTCAAGCGGCTCGAGGGCAAGAGCCGCCGCTCGGGGGTCAAGGCGATGCGGGGAAAACCGTCCGGGCAGGACTGAGTTCAACCGCCAAAAGCTGACGCCACCCGCCCTCACCTTGAGCCTTTAGGTACGGAAACGGCTCGTCCTGACCCGTTCGCTCCCCGCGAACACGGCGTTCCATTGATGGGGGGCAGGGCGAGGGGCCGCCATTGGGCGAAGCTTTGCGTCCCCCGCTGCGGATGCTAACAAGCGGACGATCGCCGACGCCCCGATTCCGGGACGTCCCCTCGGCACACTGTCCGCCTCACAAGGGGCGGTCCCACCTGGCAATCGAAGGCTGACCTGGTCCCTTGAGCGACGACGCCCCCATTCCTACCGCTGACGGCGGCCGCGGCGGGCATATCGCCCCCATCGCCATCGAGGATGAGCTCAGGCGCTCGTACCTCGACTACGCCATGAGCGTGATCGTCAGCCGCGCCCTGCCGGACGCGCGCGACGGCCTCAAGCCCGTGCACCGGCGCATCCTGTTCTCGATGCACGAGAACGGCTTCACGGCCAATGCGGCCTATCGCAAGTCGGCCCGCACCGTCGGCGACGTGATCGGCAAATATCACCCGCACGGGGACCAGTCGGTCTATGACGCCATGGTGCGCATGGCCCAGCCCTTCTCGATGGGGCTGATGCTGATCGACGGCCAGGGCAACTTCGGCTCGGTCGACAACGATCCGCCGGCGGCGATGCGCTACACCGAATCGCGCATGACCAAGGCCGCCGAGGCCCTGCTGGCCGACCTCGACAAGGCCACGGTCGACTTCCAGGACAACTACGACGGCTCCGAGCAGGAGCCGGTGGTGCTGCCCAGCCGCGTGCCCAACCTGCTGGTCAACGGCGCCGGCGGCATCGCCGTCGGCATGGCCACCAACATCCCGCCTCACAATCTGGGCGAGATCGTCGACGCGTGCCTGGCCATCATCGACGACCACGACGTGCCCTTGGAGACGCTCCTGGACATCGTGCCAGGCCCCGATTTTCCGACCCGCGGCGAGATCATCGGCCGCTCCGGCCCGCGCACCGCCCTGATGACCGGCCGCGGCTCGGTGATCATGCGCGGCAAATCGACGATCGAGACCGTGCGCAAGGAGCGCGAGGCCATCGTCATCACCGAGATCCCGTATCAGGTGAACAAGGCCGCCATGGTCGAGCGCATCGCCGAACTGGTGCGCGAGAAGCGGATCGAAGGCATCGCCGACCTGCGCGACGAGAGCGACCGCGACGGCATGCGCGTCGTGATCGAACTGAAGCGCGACGCCTCGGCCGACGTGGTGCTGAACCAGCTCTATCGCCACACGCCGCTGCAGACCTCGTTCGGGGTCAATATGCTGGCCCTCAATCGCGGCCGGCCCGAGCAGATGGGCCTGCGCGTGTTGCTCGACTGCTTCCTCGACTTCCGCGAGGAGGTGGTGGTCCGCCGCACCAAGTTCGAACTCGGCAAGGCCCGCGACCGCGGCCACCTGTTGGTCGGCCTGGCCATCGCCGTCGCCAACATCGACGAGGTCATCCACATCATCCGCTCGTCCAAGGACCCGGCCGAGGCGCGCGAGCGCCTGGTGGGCAAGGACTGGCCGGCGGGCGACATGATGGCCCTGGTCGAGCTGATCGCCGACCCGCGCTCCATCGTGCTGGAAGGCGCGCTGATCCGCCTGACCGACGAACAGGCAAGGGCCATCCTGGCCCTGACCCTGTCGCGCCTGACGGGCCTGGGCCGCGACGAGATCTTCTCCGAGGCCGGAGAGCTGGCCGAGGCGATCCGTGGCTACCTCGAGATCCTCGGCTCGCGCGAGCGGATCATGGCCATCGTGCGCGAGGAACTGGTCGAGGTGCGCGACGCCTTCGCCGTGCCCCGGCGCAGCCAGATCATCGACGGCGACCACGAGCTGGAAGACGAGGATCTGATCCCGCGCGAGGAGATGGTCGTCACCGTCACCCACGGCGGCTACGTCAAGCGCACGGCCCTGTCGGCCTATCGGACCCAGAAGCATGGCGGCAAGGGCCGCTCGGGCATGCGCACCAAGGACGAGGACGCGGTCACCCGGGTGTTCTCCGCCTCGACCCACGCCCCGGTGCTGTTCTTCTCGTCCGAAGGCCGCGTCTACAAGATGAAGGTATGGCGCCTGCCCCAGGGCGACCCGGCCTCGCGCGGCAAGGCCTTCATCAACCTGCTGCCCATTGAGCAGGGCGAGAGCATCACCTCCATCCTGCCCCTGCCCGAGGACGAGGCCAGCTGGGAGCGGCTGGACGTGGTGTTCGCCACCACCTCCGGCGACGTGCGCCGCAACAAGCTGAGCGACTTCGTCAACGTCAACCGGGCCGGCAAGATCGCCATGAAGCTGGGCGACGGCGAGCATATCGTCGGCGTCTCCCTGGCCGACGAGGACAAGGACGTCCTGCTGACCACCGCGCTCGGCCGGGCGATCCGCTTCCCGGTCACCGACCTGCGGGTCTTCGCCAGCCGCGATTCGACCGGCGTGCGCGGCATCCGCCTGGGCAAGGACGACAGCGTCATCTCCATGGCCATCCTGCGGGCCGTCGCGGCCACGCCCGAAGAGCGCGTGGCCTACCTCAAGCAGTCGCGGGCCCTGGCCCGGGCTGCAGGCGAGGAAGCCGACGACATCACGCCCGCAGACGAGGTCGAGGACGACGAGGCGACGGGCGAGACCCAGCTCAGCCCCGAGCGGTTCGTCGAGCTCGGCGCGGCCGAGGAGACCATCCTCACCCTGTCGACCGAGGGCATCGGCAAACGCACCTCGGCCTACGACTTCCGGCGCACCGGTCGCGGGGGCCAGGGCCTGCTGGCCCAGGATCTGACCCGTAAGGGCGGCCAACTGGTCGCGGCCTTCCCGGTCGAGACCGGAGACCAGATCCTGCTGGTCACCAACGGCGGGCAGCTGATCCGCGTGCCGGTGACCAAGATCCGCATCGCCGCCCGCAACACCCAGGGCGTGATCGTCTTCCGCACCGGCGAAGGCGAGCGGGTGGTCTCGGTCGAGCGGCTGGCGGAGCCGGGCGGGGACGACGAAGAGGGCGGGGACGACGAGACAGGCGCCGCGGAGAACGAGGCTTAGCGCGATGAAGCGGATCGGCCTCTATCCCGGCACCTTCGACCCCGTCACCAACGGGCACCTGGACATCATCGGCCGGGCGGTGAAGCTGGTCGACCGCCTGGTCATCGGGGTGGCGATCAACGCCGACAAGGCTCCGATGTTCACCTTGGACGAACGGGTGGAGATGGTGACCGCCGAGGCGGGCCCCCTGGCCGGCAAGGCCGAGATCGTGGTCGCCCCCTTCGAAACCCTGCTGATGCATTTCGCTCAGCACGTGGGCGCGTCGATCATCGTTCGCGGGCTGCGCGACGGCGCCGACTTCGGGTACGAGTTCCAGATGTCTGCGATGAACCAGCAGCTCAACCGCGAGATCGAGACCGTCTTCCTGATGGCCGATCCGCGTCACCAGGCGGTCGCCTCGCGGCTGGTCAAGGAAATAGCGCGATTGGGTGGCGAGATAGCCCCCTTCGTCCCCCCCGGGGTGGCTGCGCGACTGAAGGAAAAGGTATCGAAATGAAGTTGTTCGCGTCCGCCTGTGGGCCCGTCGTCCTGGCGGCGGCCCTGGGCCTCATCGCGCCTGCCGCCGGCCTGGCCGCGGCGCCGGCGCCGGCCGCCGGCTCGGCCTATGCGCCCTCGGACTGGAAGCGGATCGACCCTGAGAACCTGATGGTCATCGACACCAGCAAGGGCCGCGTCATCGTCGAGTTCCGCCCCGAGTTCACCGCCGAGCATGTGGCCCGGGTCAAGGAGCTGACGCGCGAGGGCTTCTACGACGGCCTGCAGTTCTTCCGGGTCATCGACACCTTCATGGCCCAGACCGGCGACAAGGCCAACACCGGCGCCGGCGAGTCCGGCAAGTCGGACCTGAAGGCCGCCTTCAACTTCCGACGCGGACCGGAGGTCGCCTACTCCAGCATGCCCAACCCCAAGGGCGGCCTGTTCGGCTTCGTCGGCCCCAACCCCGTCTACAGCCAGCCCGACGGCCTGGCCCTGATGACCGCCGACGGCAAGGTCAAGAGCTGGGGCCTGTTCTGCTATGGCGTGGCGGGGATGGCCCGCACCGGCCAGCCCGACAGCGCCTCGTCCCAGTTTTTCCTGATGCGCCAGAACTTCCCCCGGCTTGACGACGACTACACTCCCTGGGGCCGGGTGGTGGTCGGGACGGAGGTTGTGCGCGCCCTGACCATCGGCGAGCCGCCCCCCACCCCCGACACCATGCTGAAGGTACGCATCGCGGCCGACATCCCGGCCGCCGAGCGCCCCGACGTCTGGCGCGTCGACACCATGAGCGCGGCCTTCAGGGCTCGCATGGCGGCGGTTCTGGCCGCGCGCGGGACCGACTTCACCCCCTGCGACGTTGAGGTTCCGGCCGAGGTTCGGCGATAGAGGCGTTGAGGCGAAGAGTGCAAGCCCGGCTGGACTGTTGGCCGATCTGACAACCAGGGTATGGATGCAATGGGACTAGTGGGCACGGTGCTGAGCTTAACTTTAGCCGCCGGGCAGGCGCCTCTCCCTGCACCGCAATACCCGGCCTGCGCCGGCGACTACCAATACATCCGGATCGACCAGATAAAGCCCGGTAAGCTGGACCTATTCCTCAAGGCGGTGCGTGACCATCAGGCTTGGTACACATCGCACGGTTATGGCGACAAGATAGTAGTCGGCCGGATCGTCGAGGGTGAAAATGGCAGGCCGATACTAACGTGCGTGGAAGAGCCAACCGGGGCGCGGAACTAACGCGGTAGGCTGGGGTCAAACCCCAGTGTCGCCGAACGCACGCTCGCACCGAACGGCGCAACCGACAGGATAAGGGCCGAGGCCAGGACGACCGACGTGTTGCAGACCTGCTTCGGCCGCCCGCGGCCAGTGGACCCTAGAACGGGATCTCGTCGTCGAGGTCGGCGGCGAAGCTCTCGCGGGGGCTAGAGCTCTGGGTGCGACCGCCGCCGCCGCCGAAGTCACCGCCCGAGCGGTTATAGCCGCCGCCTTCGCCCGCGTCGTCGCCGCCGCCCCGGCCGCCCAGCATGGTCAGCTCGCCGCGGAAGCGTTGCAGCACGATCTCGGTGGAGTATTTCTCGACGCCGGCCTGGTCGGTGTATTTACGGGTAGTCAACTGGCCCTCGACGTACACGGTCGAGCCCTTCTTCAGGTACTGCTCGGCCACCTTCACGATGTTCTCGTTGAAGATCACCACCTGGTGCCACTCGGTCTTTTCCTTGCGCTCGCCGGACGCCTTGTCGCGCCAGGTCTCGGAGGTGGCGATGCGCAGGTTGGCGACCCGGTCGCCGGAGTTGAGGGTGCGGATCTCCGGGTCTTTGCCCAGATTGCCGATCAGGATCACCTTGTTGACGCTGCCGGCCATGTGTCGCTCCTTCGATGCCGCGCATTCTCCGCGGCGATGTTCCGTTAATGTTCTGACTGCGCGAGCGCGGGAGTCAAACTATTTCGCAGCCGGTTCCGCCGCCGATGGGGGCGCGGGCTGCTGCTGCATCGCCCCAGGTATGGCGAGTCGGCCATCCGGGGTGCGAACAAGCGCCGGATAGCGGTTGGAGGTCAGGCTGCTGGCGCTGAAAACCCCGGCCGGCTGGATGAAGATGTACTGCCCCTGGAAGGCGCCCACCACTTCCTGAGCGTTCTGGCCCAGGCGGTTGAAGTTGAGGCGCATGTCCTCCAGCCTGGCGGCGCAGTTCTCGAGGTTCGGCTGGTTGCGGGCCAGTTCGTTGAACCTGTAGGCGCCGTCCTTCTCCTGGACCATGTGGAAGCAGACGCCCGGCTCGACCGGCGCCTCCAGCGCCCCGCCGCTGCAGCCGGCCACGGCGAGGGCGGCGATCCCGGCGGCGAACAGATATCGGCTCATGGGGGACCTCAGGACGCGGGGATGGAGCAGTCGCTTCTCTGCTCGACCACCATGTGGAACGAGCGATTGTCCGGCGAGGCCTCGACCCGGCCCGGCACGAGCCGCAGGGTCTGGCTGCCCCAGCGGCCATAGAGGGCCTGGCCGGCGCTCTGGCAGCGGCCCTCGAACAGGGTCTGGACGCAGGCGGACTGGGTCACGCTGCCGGCGGGGCGCCAGCCGTCGGGCCCGTAGCGCAGGCACTCGGCGATGGGCGGGCCGGCCGTGGCGGTCAGGACCGGGGCGTTCTGCATCACCGGGACGGGCGGCGGCGACGCAACGGCCACCTGGGTCGGCGGCGCGATCTGGGGCAGCGGCTTGAGCGACTCGCCGCCGGCGGCCAGCTCGCCGCTCTCGTCCAGGCCGACGTCGAGGGACTGGGCGGCGACGCCGTTCCTCTTGGCGCAGTCGGCGAGGGTGGCCGAACCGATGAACTGGCCGCCGACGAAGCAGCGCAGCTGCTGGTTCGGATTGACCCGTTGCTGTTCGCCCAGCTCGATCTGCAGCGCGCCCTTGGCGGCGCCCGGCTCGGCCGGACGGTCCTTGCCCATGATGAAGACCGCAATCAGCACCCCGGCCAGGAGGGCGGCTCCGGCCCCGCCAGCGAGCAGGATGCGACGGTCTTCGAGAAGGTTCATCCTCCCTTGGCTACCTGCGGACGCAGGCCGAAGCAAGGCGGGGCGGCGCAAACCTTGTGCGCGCTTCGGCGGATCAGGCGCCGCCGGTCAGCCGGTTGAGGGCCTGCTGGTAGTTAGCGATCTGGTTGGTCAGGTAGGCCGGCACGGCGCCGCTGGCCGTGGCCTTGGTGGGCGTCGTCGTCATGTCGCGGTAGATGCTGCGGACGTTCGACAGGGCCCCGAGCAGCTGGGCCTGGGCCTGCTTGGCGCCGCCTTCGGTGTTGAGGTTCAAGGTCGAGTGCAGCTGCAGACTGTAGGAGGCCTTCACCGAATCCTTCTTGTTCGGATCGGGGGTGGTGGTGATCAGCCCTTCCTGCAGCCCCAGCGCGCTGAGGGCGTTGCGGCCGTTCTTGCCGGCCTCAAGCTCGATCGGGGTCCTCGTCGACTGAGGGGTGATCTTGAGGGTGTCGTAGCCCTTGGCGATGACGATCTCGACCTTGACCGTGAAGCCGGCGGCGCGGCCGATCTTGGCCGCCAGGGTCTTCAGGGTGTCGCCCGCCTCGATGGTCACGGCCTTGGCCGCCCCCGTGCCGCTGCGCACGAAGAACTGGTCGCCGGCGCGGGCCGCGGAATTGCCCACGATGGTCTGCGAGCCTGTGTAGTCGATGGTCCCCCTGGGCAGACCCAGGCGGTCGAGCACCGAGGCGCCCGACTGATCGACGGCGATGCTGGTCGGGGCGGCCTGGAGCCCGTCGCCGCGCATGGTCTGGCTCCACGACACGGCCCCGGTGTCGGGGTCGATCGCGGCGGCGTAGCCGTCGAAGGCGGTGGTCTGGCCGGGCGGCGGGGTCACGGCCATCTGGCCGGCGATGTAGGCCTTGCCGCCGGAGAGGGTGACGGCCGTGGCGGAGCGGTCCCCGGTTCCATTGTAATAGGTCAGGCGGTCGGTTCCCGCCGCGGCCAGGTCGCCCGACAGCTTGGCGACGAAAGCCGCCTCTCCCGAGGTGTAGGCGGTGGTCACGGTTCCGGCGTTCAGCGCGCCGTTCTTGGTCGAGCCGGCGACGATGAGCGAGCCGTCCGCGTCGAAGGCCACCCCGGCGATCCCGCCGCCGTTGGCCGCGCCAAGATCGCGCGTCGCCCCCAGCAGCGGGGCGCCGGTCGGCTGCAGGTCATAGCGGCGCAGGATGATGCGGCCGTTCTCCACCCCGGCGGTGACCATGGTCGAGCCGTTGATCGCCACCCCGGCCGGCTTGTCTACGCCTGACGTGCCGTATTGGGTGGTGAACTGGGTCGAATAGGCCTCGGCAGCGGTCGGCGAGGTGTTGAGCTTGAAGCCGCGGATGTAGCTGTCCTGGCCGCCGACCTGGATGGTGTTGTTGAAGTTGCCGCTGGTCGAGCCGGTGACATAGAGCGAGCCGTCGGCGCCGAAGCTGACCCCGGTCACCTTGTCCTCGCCCTTGGACCCGGCGCGCTGGCTCCAGACCTGCTCGCCATCGGCGTCGAACACGGCCACGAAGCTGTCGGCGACCTTGGCGTCGGCGCCGGCGTCGCCGGCGTCCAGAGCGCCCACGACCGAGCCCGCCACCGCGATCCTGGAGCCGTCGGCCGAGACGGTCAGGGCCGAACCGAAGGCCTGGGACGCCGCCCCCAAGGTGCGGGTGTAGACCAAGTTTCCGGCGGAATCGTACTTCATCAGGGCCACGTCGGCCGTGCCCTTGATATTCTGATCGCCGGTCTTGTTGTTAATGTCGGCCAGCACATAGAGCGAGCCGTCGGGCGCGACCTGGCTGGCGCGGACCGCCTGGACCTCGGGGCCGAGGGTCTTGTCGAACACCTTGCCGTCCGCCGCCGTGCTGGCCGGGGAGGCCGGATCGGTCTCGAACTTCATCAGCTCGCGCACCGCGGTCGGCTTGGTTCCCGTCGTCGTGCCCATCTGGCCGCCGATATAGACAGCCGGCGAGGTCGCCGGGGCGGTGAAGGCGGCGATCTCGGTCGAGACGCCCTTGATCGACAGGGCGTAGGTGTCCGGGCCCATGCCCAGCTTGACGGTCTGGCCGCCGGCGGTGGCGGTGCGCTCGGCGCCTGGGGTGCGGACCACCGCGAAGCGGGTCGCGGCCCCGGCGGCGGCCAGCTTGTCGTTCATATAGATGGTGACGTTGGCCATGGTGCGCGGCGTCGCGCCCATCTCCGCCAGGTCGAAGTCGACGTCGATCACCGCGCCGGAGGGGCGGGAGAGTTTCAGGTTGAAGGCCACGTCGCCCTGGAAGGCGTCCACCGCGGCGCCGGGGTCGCCCGAGTGCAGGGTCCCGGTGGCGTAGGTGTCGGTCTCGCGCTTGATGCCCGGGGCGGTCTGGGACGCCGTCGCCTGGCCCTGGCTGAGCTGGAAGGCCTGGAAGGCGGTCTTGTCGAGATAGGCGCCGATCTCGGCCATGCCGGCGTCGAAGCGGGCGCGAATCTCGGCCTTGCGCATCTCGCTGAGGTTCTTGGCCGACATCTGCTCGGCCAAGCCCTGCAAGGCGTTGAGGCCCTGGTAGAGGCTGAACAGCTGCTTGTAGTCCTTGGACGCGCCCGCCACGTCCAGCTTGGCCGCCTCGGGGTCGATGAACTTCTTGCCGCGCATCACGGCGTCGGCAAGTTCGCTCATCTTGGGCGCGGTGGAGGCCGTCGCCCACGGCGCAGTGGGATTCTTCTTGGTCGTGCCTGAACTCGTACCGGAGCCGCCGGTCGCATTCGACGAGATTCCCGACTTCGCCTGGTAGTAGGCGGTCAGAAGGCTCACATCGAAGGTGATGGTCACGGCGACTCCGGGCTATTCGCCGCCCAGTGTCGTTTACCCGTCCTGACGAGTCCTTAAAGCGGGCGCGATTTTGGCCTATGACGGGCGCCTGTCCAGGGAGGGACGATGCAGAACCGCCGGCAGGTTCTCGGCAGCGGCGCCGCGCTCGCGGGCCTCGCCCTGGCGCATGGCCAAGCCCGGGGCCAGGCGCCCGGCGGGGCGACGCCGGCCATCGTCTCCCTGTCGGAGCAACGCAGCCGCTTCCTGGTCGAGGTCGGCGTCGACGGCTCCGGCGGCTACCGCTTCGTGCTCGACACAGGGGCCAGCACCCATTTCATATCGACCCGCCTGGTCCGGGCCCTCGCCCTGCCCCGGGTCGACGAGCGGATGGTGCGCGGCCATGCCGGACGCAACCGCGACACAGTGGTGGGCATCACCCGGCTCAACGTCGGCGGCCTGGAGATGGGGCCCAGCCGGGCCATCGCCTGGGGCCCAGAGCGCCTCGGGAACCACGACGGACTGATCGGCTACCCGTTCCTCTATCCGCGGGCGGTCGTCGCCCTGGGCGCAAGTAGGATCAGCATCGGCGCGGCCGACACCGCCATGACCCTCGTCCCTGTGCGCGCCGAGGTCATGCGCAACCAGGCCCTGCTGCTGGGCGGCATACCGCAGGCGGACGGGCGGTTCGTGTTCGACACCGGCGCCCAGGCCTGCACCATCTCGGACACCTATTACGCCCGTGTCCGTGACACCGCGGCCTACCGGGGCGCCGTGCTGCTGGCTTATCGCGACGCCGAGGGCGCCACACGGGTCACCGCCTTTCGCCCGGCCGAGATGAGGTTCGGCGATTTCGTCATGACCCATCCGGTGGTCCGGATCGGCCAGGCCGCCGACCGCGACGGCCTGTTCCACGGCGTCGACGGCCTGCTCGGGGTCAGCCTGCTGCGGCCCTACACCTGGGCGATCGACCAGGCGGCCGGAACCCTGATGGCTGGTGGGACGCCCTCCGCGCCCGTGGCCTACGAAGGCTCGGGCCTGCGCCTGTCGCGGGCCGACGGTACGATCACCGCCATCGCCGACGGCAGCCCCGCCTTCGAGGCCGGCCTGCGCCCCGGCCAGCAGGTGCTGGGCCTGTCGCAAGCCCCCGGACGGCAGGTGCTGGAGCTGCCCGGCCAGGCGCGGGTCGAGCTGGAAGTGCGGGCGCTGCTCTGACTGAGCTCTTCCCCTTTTGGGGGAAGGATTCTTTACCGCTTGATCGGTTTCTCGACGGCCTCGATCGCCTCGACGATCCCGTCCATCCGCGCCTTGACCACCGCCTGGGCGTCGTAGAGCCCCTGGTTGTAGTAGTGCGGCCCCAGGGTGTCGGCGAGGTGATCGAGCAGGTCGAGTATCTCGAAGGTCCCGACCTCGACGTCGAGAGCATCCTTCAAGTGCGTGCGCAGTGACCGGGCGAGGTCGTCGCGGGTCTGCTTGTCGAGGGCGATCCGGGCCATGGCCTACCCCTTGCCGATCAGCCCCGAAGCCTGGAGGTTCCGCAGGACGGGACCGCGGCGCTCCTTCCATTCCTCGGCCAGGATGGCCAGCAGGGCCACGTCACGGAAGCGGCCGTCCTTGAACACATGACGGCGCAGGTAGCCCTCGCGACGGAAGCCGGCGGCGGACTGGGCCTTCAGCGCCGCATCGTTGTCGGCCAGAACCTCGGACCAGACCTTCTGCAGGGCGTAGTCGTAGAAGGCTCGCTCCAGCCCCAGGGCCTGGGCGGCGCGGCCGGCGCCGCGGCCGCGGGCCTCGGCCTCGCCGATGTACCAGCCCCACTCGGCCCTCTGCTGCAGGTCGGTCACGCCCTTGAGCATGAGGAAGCCGCAGGGGCGACCGCCCTCGGCGATGATCCAGCCGACCCGGTTGGGATCCGCGAGGAAGGCCTCGAGCCAGGCGCGGTGGGTCTCGATGTCGGCGGGCGGCGACGGCGACATCCAGCGGTCGACCTCCGGCTGGCGGCGCCAGTGGTAGAGCCGGTCGCCGTCGTCGAGGCAGAGATCCTTGAGCTCGATCATGCCGCCAAGCTAGAGGTCGCCGAGGACCTCCGCCAGAGCCAGGACAACCTGATCGACGTGAGCCTCGGACATGGCCGGGAACAGGGGCAGCGCCAGGCAGCGGGCGTAGTAGGCCTCGGCCCCGTCCAGCCGCATGTCGCCGTAGCGGGCGCGGAAGAACGGCTGGCGGTAGAGCGGAATGTAGTGGACCTGGGTTCCGATGCCGCGGGCGACCAGGGCGGCCATCAGGGCGGCGCGGTCGACGTCCAGCCCCCCGAAGTCGATGAGGACGTTGTAGATGTGCGGCGAGTGTTTCTGGCCGGGCGGGCTCGCCACCGGCTTCACCCGGTCTCCGAAGCGGGCCAACAGCCGGTCGTAACGGGCGGCCAGCGACCGGCGCCGATCGACGAAGCGGCCCAGCTTGCCGAGTTGGGACAGGCCGAGCGCCGCCTCCATCTCGTTCATGCGGTAGTTGAAGCCGAGTTCCAGCTGCTCGTAGCTCCAGGGGTTGGGGGCGCCGGCGGACGAGAAGGAGTCCGCTTCGCCCATCAGCCCCGCCTCGCGGGTGACGCCGTGGTTGCGCAGCCGCCGCATGCGGGCGTCGCGGTCGGGGTCGTTGAGGGTGGTCATGCCCCCCTCCCCCGTGGCGATGGTCTTGACCGGATGGAAGGAGAACACGGCCGCGTCGGAATGGGCGCAGGCGCCCGCTTGAGCGCCGCCGGCGTCGATCGAGCCCAGAGCGTGGCAGGCGTCCTCGACGATCACCGCCCCATTGGCCCGCGCCAGTTCGGCGATCCCGGCCATGTCGCATAACCGGCCGGCCAGGTGCACCGGCAGGACCGCCTTGGTCCAGCCGGCCCGGGCCATCGCATCCTCGAGGGTCTCGGGCGTCATCAGGCCGGTCAGGGGATCGACGTCCGCGAACACCACCTCCGCCCCGCAGAACAGGGCGGCCGTGGCGGTGGAGATGAAGGTGACCGCCGGCACGACGCAGAGGTCGCCGGGGCCGACGTCGAGGCTGGCCAGGGCCAGGTGGAGGGCGGCGGTGCCGGACGAGGAGGCCACGGCGTGGCGGGCGCCGACCTGCGTGGCCAGCGCGCGCTCGAAAGCCGCTACCCGCGGCCCCTGGGCGAGGAGTTCGTCGCGCAGCGCCGCGGTAACCGCGGCAATGTCATCTTCCTCGATGAGGTGCAGGCCATAAGGCAGAGCCCGCGCCGGCAGGTCCGCCGGAATGGTTGGTGTAGCGCCGATCGGGGCGACCAGGGGACGACTCATCCGACAAACCTCAGTCCATCAGACACGAGCACGCAAGTCGTCATGTGGTCGCTGCCCGCCACGATTATTTAAACAGCTGCAGGATCACCTGCGGAGCTTGGTTGGCGATCGAGAGCGCCTGCGCGCCCAACTGCTGTTGTACCTGCAAGGCCTGCAACCGGGCGCTTTCAGCCGCCATGTCGGCGTCGACCAGGTTGCCGACCCCGACGTTCAGGGCGTCGCTCAGCTTGCCCACGAACTTGTTATGGGCGCTGATCTGGTTGGCCTGGGCGCCGATCTTAGCCAGGGCGCTGTTGGTCTGGATGATCGAAGCGTCGAGGCGGGCCAGGATGCTGGTCGCATAGGGCACCGTGGTGATCGAAGCCGTCGCGGGCATGGAGATGATCGCCCCGCCCAGGCTCATGTTCTGAACCGACAGGGTCACGAAGGTCGTGGCGTTGGCGTCGGCGATGAAGCGGATGCCCGGCGACAGCGAGCCGTCGAGAATATTGGCCCCGTCGAAGTTGGCGTTCTGGATGACCTGGGACACCTGCCGCAGCAGAGACTTGTAGTCGACGTCGAGCAGGTTGCGGGACACCGCGTCGATGGACGGGTCCATCGCCGCCACCACCTTCTGGCGCATGGTGTTGAGGATGTCCGAGATCGACTGGCCGGCGGCGCTGGCGACATCGGCGATCGAGGTGGCCCGGTTGAGGCTGTCGGTGACCGCGGACAGCGAGCTGATCGAGGCCCGCTGCTTCTGCGCGATGGCGTAGATCGAGGCGTTGTCCTTCGCCATGGCGATCTTCAGGCCGGTATTGATCCGGTTCTGGGTCTCGCTCAGCTGGTCGTTGGTCTTGTTCAGATTCTGGAGCGCGATCAGCGCTGGCTGATTCGTCTTCACGCTAACCGACATGGGTCTTCTCCCAAGAGGTCGGACGCGCCATGACGGATCGCGCCTCGTCCATTCGGAGGAGACGGTAAGTCCCTTTCGTATAGGGACCGTTAACTACGTTCTTTAGGACTGAGCCGGGCTAGCGCCGTCCCCGTCCTGTCGCCTCAAGCCTTCGTCCGCACCACGGTCCCGGCGATGTAGCCGACGCCGTTAGCCAGGTTCGCCACTTCGTCGCGAGGCAGCTCGGCGACCACTTCGCCCGTCGCCCGGTCGATCAGCTTGTAGATGTAGTAGGCGCCCTCGGCGTCGCGCTCGATCACCAGTCTCAGGTCCGATCCCGGGGCGGGCCCCGGAGCCGGCGGATCGGCGGGCTGGGGGGGATAGCCCCCTTCCCCGCGCCGGTCCTGCCGTTGGTCTGGCGTCCGATCGGAAACGCCCGCGCCGGAATTGATCGTCTTGATCATCTCCTGGACCCCCGGTCCTTGCGGCGCCGGAGCCTCCATTGCGGGTTGCCGGATCGGCGCGCGGGGCGGTCAGGCCCCGCGCGCCGCCGGAGTTTCCGGCCTAGCGGAACAGGCTGAGGAGCGCGCTCGAGGACGAGTTGGCGATCGACAGGGCCTGGATGCCGAGCTGCTGCTTGGTCTGCAGGGCCTGCAGGGTCGCGCTTTCCTTGGCGACATCGGCGTCCACCAGGTTGCCGATACCGGCGGTCATGGTGTCTTGCAGCTTGCCGATGAAGTCGAGGTGGGTCTGCAGGGCCTTCGAACCGGTGCCCAGCTGGGCCACCTTCGCGTTCACGTTGGTGATGGCGGTGTTCAGGATGCCGACCATCGCCGCGGCCGTGGTCTGGGTGGTGAAGGTCGTGTTGACCGTGGTGGTGATCGCCGAGCCGGTCGCGCCGATGGCCAGGACCTGGGCCGCGACGGTCAGCTTGGAGGTGCCCGCGGAGTCGGCCAGGGCGTACAGGGAGGCGCTGGCGGTCAGCAGCAGGTTGGCGCCGTTGAAGCTGGCGCTGTTCAGGGTCTTGACCAGTTGGCCGCGCAGGGCGGTGAAGTCGTTGCCCATGGCGGTGCGGGCCGCGGCGTCGAGAGAGACGTCCGAAGCCGCGAGCGCCTTGGCCTTCATCTGGTTCAGCAGGTCCGACACGGTCTCGCCGGCCGAGATGGCCACGTCCACGGTGGACTGGCCGCGCTGGAGCGAATCCTTGACCGAGTCGAGGGCGCTCACGTTCGAACGCTGGTTCTGGGCGATGGCCCAGATGGCGCCGTTGTCCTTGGCGCTGTTCACCTTCATCCCGGTGTTGATCCGGTTCTGGGTGACGCCGAGGGCCGCG
>NCED01000004.1:17808-168062 GCA_002280485.1 Caulobacterales bacterium 32-69-10 | reverse complement strand
TGGGCGTGGCTGACTACGCCGGCCAGCGGGCCGCCACCCTGTCGGGCGGCCAGCAACAGCGCGGCGCCATCGCCCGCACCCTGGTCCAGGGCGCCGAGGCCGTCCTCGCCGACGAGCCGGTGGCCTCGCTGGACCCGGTGTCGGCCCGCCGGGTGATGGAGGCCCTGCAGGCGCTGAACCGGAAGGACGGCATGACCATTGTCGTCACCCTGCATCACGTGGAATACGCCACCCGTTATTGCAGCCGGGTGGTGGCCCTGCACGCGAGCCGGATCGTCTACGACGGCCCGGCGATGGGCCTCGACCGCAAACTTCTGATCGACATCTACGGCCCCGAGATCGAGGACGCCCTGGACCAGGGCCCCGCGGGGGAAGGAGGAGGCTCATGATCCGCCGTTTCGCCCCCGCCGCCGTGCTGGCGGCCAGCCTGGTCGCGCTCGCGGGGTGCGGGCCGGCGGAAAAGCCGGGCCCGGCGGCCGCCGGGCCCTGGAGACTGTGGACCGCGCCAGCGGAGAGGTCTTCGCCCGCACCCAGGATCTCGAGGGCAAGGACACCTACACCTCGGTGGTCATCGTCAAGAAGGGATCGGGGCGGACCCTGGAGGACGTGCTGAAGTGCGACCGCACCCTGTCGTTCGGCATGGGCGACCCACGCTCGACCAGCGGCACGCTCGCCCCCAACGCCTTCCTGTTCAGGCCGCGCAACATCAACCCCGCCACCTGCTTCAAGGTGGTCCGCTCGGCCACCCATGCCGCCAACCTGTTCTCGGTCGGCGCCGGGGTGCTGGACGCATCGACCAACAACTCGGTCGGGCTGGACTTCGCCATGAACGGCGCGCCCGAGGCGCGCCGGGCGTATCAGAACGTGCAGGTGATCTGGGAATCTCCCCCCCTGCCGGAGTCGGCCATCGTCTACCGCAAGGACCTGCCGCCGGAGCTGAAGGCGAAGATCCGCA
Organism: Caulobacterales bacterium 32-69-10; assembly: GCA_002280485.1. The sequence continues at coordinate 167,107 of NCED01000004.1, read as the reverse complement.
CCTTCTTCACCACCTACGGCAAGGCGCCGGGGGCCGAAGGCGTGCGCCAGCGCGAGATCATGGCCAAGCTGCACTACACGGCCTTCAATCCGGCCGACAACAGCTACCTCGACGCCATCCGGACCATGCGACAGACCGCGGCGCCCCCCGCCCCCGCCGGATGACCTGATGAGCGCGACCGTCCCGCCTCCCGTTCCCCCGCCGCCGATCCGCCCCTTGCGCCAGCGCATGGCCGACTGGCTGGTGTGGGGCGGCGTGGCGATCCTGCTGGTGATCAGCGCCAAGGCGGTCGAACTGGACCGCTTTCCGCTGCTGTTCACCAACTCCGCCAACATGCGCGAGATGGGCCGCGCCTTCCTGGCGCCCGACTTCAGCCTGTGGCCTCAGTATGTCGCCAACATGTGGCTGACCCTGCAGATCGCCCTGTGGGGCACCACCCTGGCGGTGCTGCTGGCCATTCCGCTCGGCCTGGCGGCGGCCAGGAACGTCTCGCCGCCGTGGCTGCAACAGCCGGTGCGGCGGCTGCTCGACCTGTTCCGCGCGGTGCCCGATCTCGTCATCGGGACCATCTTCCTGGTGGCGGTGGGCCTGGGGCCGTTTCCGGGCGTGCTGGCCCTGACCATCAACACCTGCGGCGTTCTGGGCAAACTGTTCTCCGAGGCCGTCGAAGCGATCGACCCGCGCCCCGTGGAAGGGGTTCGCGCCGTGGGCGCCGGCCCCCTGCACGAGGTGGTCTGGGGGGTGATGCCGCAGGTCGCGCCCCTGTGGACGTCCTATGCGCTCTATCGTTTCGAATCGAACGCCCGGGCGGCGACGGTGCTGGGCCTGATCGGCGCCGGCGGCATCGGCCAGCAGCTGTTCGAGTCCATGCAGGGTTTCCAGTACGGTCAGACCGCCGCCATCGTCATCGTCATCGTGGTGGCGGTATCCCTGATCGACCTGCTGTCCCAGGCGCTGCGGCAGCGGCTGCTTTGATTTCCCTCTCCCCTTGCGGGAGAGGGAGGGGCCCATCCGCAGGATGGGAGGGTGAGGGGTCGCGCCGCCCTATCCGCGCGTCATTCCCAATGTTCTCAGAATGGCGTCGGTTACTGAATCGGGGCTCTCCAGCACATCCTGGTTCGGGAACCTGAGCACGCGAAAGCCTTGCTCTCTCAGCCAGCAGTCGCGCCGGCCATCATAGCCTTCCGGGTCATGATGGCTGCCGTCGAGCTCGATCACCAACCGGTAGTGGAAGCTGGCGAAGTCGGCGATGTACGGCCCTAACGGAACTTGCCGTCTGAACTTCAGATCGGCCAAGCGCTTGGCGCGCAGCAGCCTCCACAGGATACGCTCCGTAGGCGTCGGCTCTTTGCGCATCGCTCGTGCGAAGTCTCGCAACCGTTCGCGTTCGGTCATGCGAGGCAGATTGGCATTACCGAAAGCGCCGCGCGACCCCTCTCCCTCCCACCCTTCGGGCGGGCCACTCCGTCCCCCACAAAGGGGGAGGGTTAGTGCGTGCGCCTCAGCTCGGCGCGCCTGGCCAGGTCGGCTTCGGTTTGCGGCGGCGCAGGCGGCCGATGCGGCGCAGGCGGCGCCAGAAGCGGCTCTTCTCGGGTTCCGGATAGGGCTGCAGGTTGCGCACGAACTCCTCGGCGCAGGCCCGCCAGGAGAAGCGCTCGGCATAGGCGCGCACGGTGACCGGGTCGAGTTCCAGGCAGGCGAGGCATGCCTTGCGCAGGTCGTCGTCGACTACCCCGGCCCCCGAGCCCGGGATGATGTCGATGGGCCCCGGCGCCGGATAGGCCGCCACGGGCGTCCCGGCGGCCATGGCCTCCAGGATGACCAGGCCGAAGGTGTCGGTCACCGACGGGAAGACGAAGACGTCGGCGGCGGAGAAGAAGGCGGCCAGGTCCTCGCCGAAGCGGGCCCCGGCGAAGATCGCCTGAGGGTATTTCTCAACCAGGGCTTCCCGCGACGGGCCGTCGCCCACCACCACCTTGGTCCCCGGCAGGTCGAGCTCGAGGAAGGCCTCGATGTTCTTCTCCACCGCCACCCGGCCGACGTTGAGGAAGATCGGCCGCGGCGCGCCTTCGAGAATGGCCGGCAGCGGCAGGCCCGGCCGGAACACCTCGGTATCGACGCCCCGCGACCAGGGCGAGAGATTCCGGAAGCCCCGGCGCTCCAGCTCTTCGCGCATGGTGGGGGTAGCCACCATGATCCGCCCGGACGGGCTGTGGAACCAGCGCATGTAGGCGTAGCCCGCCGCGCTCGGCACCGGCAGGCGCGCGGCGACATATTCAGGGAAACGGGTGTGGTAGCTGGTGGTGAAGGGCAGCTTCCATTCCAGGCACAGCTTGCGGGCGGCCAGCCCGACCGGGCCTTCGGTGGCGATGTGGATCGCCTCCGGCTCGAAGGCCTTGAACCGCTCCTGCATCGGCTCGTAGGCCCCGAGCGCCAGCCGGATCTCCGGATAGGTCGGCATGGCCACGGTCTTGAACTGGTCGGGGGAGACGATGTCCACCTCGTGGCCCATGGCCCGGCATTCGGCCGTGGTGCGGGCGAGCGTCCGGACGACCCCGTTGACCTGGGGGTCCCAGGCGTCTGTAGCTAAAAGGATGCGCATCAGGCGCTAAGAGAGCCGATCTTTTCCTTCGGGGGGAAGCCCCCATCGGCCAGTTGTTGCGCCGGCAGGATGCGGTCGAGGGCGGAGAAGTTGCGCATCTTGGCCCATTCCAGGATTTCCAGCCGCCCGTCCTGGTGCTCCACCACCGCCGTGCAGCTCTCCACCCAGTCGCCGTCATTGACGTAGAGCACGCCGTCGATGTCGCGCATCTCGGCCTTGTGGATGTGGCCGCAGATCACCCCGTCGACGCCGCGGCGCCGGGCCTCGTCGGCCACGGCCTGCTCGAAATTCTCGATGAACTGCAGGGCGTTCTTCACCTTGCCCTTCAGATAGGCCGACAGGCTCCAGTAGCCGAGGCCCAGTTGGCGGCGCAGGTGGTTCCAATGGGTGTTCAGGGCCAGTAGGGCCCGGTAGGACCAGTCGCCCAGGAAGGCCAGCCACTTGGCGTGGGCGATCACCCCGTCGAACTCGTCGCCGTGGGTGACCAGATAACGCTTGCCGTCCGCGGCCTCGTGGATCCAATCCCGGGCCACCACCACGCCGCCGAAATGGACGCCGCAATAGTCCCGGCCGCGCTCGTCATGATTGCCGGGGATATAGATGACCCGGACCCCTTTTCGGGCCAGGCGCAGCACCTTCTGCACCACGTCGTTGTGGGCCTGCGGCCAGTACCAGCCGCCCTTGAGCTTCCAGCCGTCGATGATGTCGCCGACGAGGTACAGGGTGTCGCATTCGACGGTGCGGATGAAGTCGAGCAGAAGCTCGGCCTGGCAGCCGCGGGTCCCCAGGTGCACGTCCGAAATGAAGATCGTGCGGTAGTGGGGAAATGTAGCAATGGCGCCCATGCGGCGCCTCCTTTTTGGCTATAGACCGCCTGATAGCCGACGTGGAGACGTCGCTAGGGTGATTGCATGAAACCTCTGTGACACCCTTGTTTTTGCTCAAGTGAGGACTAGGCGTCCGGCGCCGGCGCGCCTATCTGAACGCCGGTAAGGGGGCGTATGCGTAACCGATGAACCAGGCCGTGAAACTCACCGCGAGGCTCGAGCCCTATCCCGAGGCCGTCGGCGCGATCTCGCGTCCGCGCCCGGCTGCCGACAGCCCCAAGTCCCTGCGCACCCGCGCCCGCATCCTCGACGCCGCTCAGCGACTGTTCGTCGAGATCGGCTACGCTAGCGCCTCGAACGCCCGCATCGCCGAGGCCGCCGGCCTGACCCGCGGCGCCATGCTCTACCATTTCCCGGATCGGGAATCCCTGGTCGAGGCGGTGGTGCCCTATATCCAGGCCGCCCGGACCAAGCTGCTGCAGGCGGCCCACGACGCCACGCCGCTCGGCGCCGACCGCATCGACTACGCCATCGATTCCTACTGGCGGCTGCTACGCGAGCCGGCCTTCGTCGCCTTCGCCGAACTGGAGGCCGCGGCCCGCACCGACGCGGCCCTGGCCGAGCGCCTGGCTCCCGCCGCCGCCGCCTTCGACCGGGCCGACATCGGCGAACACCTGATCGAACTGGTCCAGGGCGCCGAGGGGCCCCGCTTCCAGGCCAGCCGCGACCTCGCCCGCTTCATGCTGGAGGGCCTGGCCCGGTCCCAGCTGTCCTATGACGCTGACGGCCGCAGCGAGCGGCTGCTGACGGTGGTCAAGCGGGCCGCCCACATCCTCAACCGCAAGGGCCTGTCGCAGGACCTCTGGCCCGAAGGATAGGCATAGGCCGCTCGCCCGGCGGCGACATTCCGTCAGAGGCGATCATCCGCTAGGATCGAGGCCATGTCCGAACATGCCGCCGACTCGCGCCTGATCCTCGCGCTGGACCTGCCCACCCGCGCCGAGGCGGAAGCCATGGTCGAGCGCCTGGGCGATAGCGTCTGCTTCTACAAGATCGGCCTGCAGCTGCTGGCCGTCGGCGGCATGGAGATGGCCCGCGACCTGAAGGCGCGGGGCCGCCAGGTCTTCCTCGACTGGAAGCTGCACGACATCGGGGCGACGGTCGAAAAGGCCGCCGCCGCCATCGCCGCCACCGGCGCCGGCGACCTGCTCACCGTCCACGCCGAGCCGCAAGTTCTGGCCGCCGCCGTACGGGGGGTCGAGGGTTCGGGGCTGAGGGTGCTGGGGGTCACCGTCCTGACCAGCCTGAACGGCCAGGACCTGGGCGAGATCGGCTATAGCCTGGGGGTCGAGGCCCTGGTCGAGCGGCGCATCCGCCAGGCCCTCGACGCAGGCGCGGCCGGCGTGGTGGCCAGCCCGCACGAGGCGGCCCTGGCCCGGCGCATCGGCGGCGCCGATTTCCTGGTGGTCACCCCGGGCGTGCGCCCCGCCGGCTCGGCCATGGACGACCAGGCCCGGGCCATGACCCCCGCCGAAGCCCTGTCGGCCGGCGCCAGCCACTTGGTCGTGGGCCGGCCCATCGCGGCGGCGGCCGACCCGCGCGCCGCGGCCCTGGCGGTGGCGGCGCAGATGCGCCCCGTGGGACGCGCAGCTTAGTTCACCACGCGGCGTGCTTCGGGCAGGTCCAGCGAGAACGCAGGGATGGTGATCTCGAAGGCCTCGCCGGCGTCGGAGATCATCTCGTAACTGCCCATCATCAACCCCGAGCGGGTCGAGAGCGGACAGCCGCTGGCATAGGCGTAGGTCTCGCCCGGCTGGATCGTCGGCTGCTCACCCACCACCCCCGGCCCCTTGACCTCCTCCACGCGCCCGGCGGCGTCGGTGATGATCCAGTGGCGCGAGATCAGCTGGGCGGCGCCTTCCGAACGATTCTCGATCTCGACGCTGTAGCCCCAGACGAAGCGGTGCTGGTCCGGCTCGGACTGGTCGGGCAGGTAGGTCGGGCGGACGCGCACCACGAAGCCCTCGGTCTCGGCCTCGTAGGGAGCGTCGCCGGGCGGGCGGCGGCGGCGGGCGCCGGCTCTGGTCATCATGCGGCGTCCAGTGCGCGGCTCACGTCGCGCCATAGGTCTTCCAGGCCTTCGAGGCCGACCGACAGGCGCACGCAGCCCGCCGTCAGGCCGATGGCCAGGCGCTCCTCCTCGCTAACCGACCGGTTGGTGGTGGTCGAGGGGTGGGTCGCCAGGGACTTGGAATCCCCGAGGTTGTTGGAGATGTCGACGATCTGCAGGGCGTTGAGGAAGTTGAACGCCGACGCCTGACTGCCGAGGTCGAGGGCGATGATGTTCGAGCCGCCGCTCATCTGCCGGATGGCCACCTCGTACTGAGGGTGATCCTTGCGGTGGGGGTAGAGCAGGCGGCTCAGCTTCTTGTGGCCGGCCATGCGGTCGGCGAGGGCCGCGGCGGTGTCGGTCTGGCGGCGGACCCGCAGGTCCAGGGTCTCCATGCCCTTCAGCAGCACCCAGGCGTTGAAGGGCGACAGGGCCGGGCCCGTGTGGCGGAGGAAGTCGCGGTAGCTGTCGTCGACCAGCTTGAAGTCGCCGAGGATCGCGCCCCCCAGGACCCGGCCGCCGCCGTCGATATGCTTGGTCGCCGAATAGACGACGATGTCGGCGCCGAGTTGCAGAGGCTTCTGGAAGATCGGGGTGGCGAAGACGTTGTCGACAACGAGCTTCGCCCCGGCTTGCTTGGCGATCTTGGCCACGGCGGCGATGTCGATCACCTCGAGCAGGGGATTGGCCGGGGTCTCCAGGAAGAAGACCGCCGTGTTGGGTCGCACCGCGGCGCGCCAGGCGGCCAGGTCCGGCCCGTCGACCACCGTGGTCTCGACCCCGAAGCGGGGCAGGTACTGGGTGATGATCCAGCGGCACGAGCCGAACAGGGCGCGGCTGGCGACCAGGTGGTCTCCAGCCTTGAGCAGGCCGATGAGGGCCGTGGCGACCGCCGACATGCCCGAGGCGGTCGACCGGCAGGCCTCAGCGCCTTCCAGCAGCGCCAGCTTGTCCTCGAACATCTTGGTGGTCGGGTTGGCGTAGCGCGAATAGACGAAGCCCGGATCGTCGCCCGCGAACCGTGCGTCGGCCTGTTCCGCCGAGCCGTAGACGAAGCTTTGGGTCAGGAAGAGCGCCTCGGCGGTCTCGCCATAGGGCGAACGGGTCATGCCGCCGCGGATCAGCTTGGTGGCGACTTCCCAATCTTCGGGGCGCTCGCTGGCTTCAGGGCGCTGTGGGGCGTTAGAATCGGTCATGGCGGCGGCCTCGCTGGCGCAAGCCGCGCATGAACAGCAGGCGGGCGGGCGGGGTCAAGCGTCCGCGTCAGTTTGGGGAAAGCCTAGGCGGCGGCGACGACGCCCCAGCGCTCGGCGAACTGGGGCGACAGCACCAGACCATGCGGCGGCGGACGCTGTGACCGGCCCGTCGTCGCGCATTCGCCTAGGAAGGCGATGGCCTGACGCACCTGGTGCTCGGAATAGGGCTTGCTCATCACGCCGCAGGCGCCGGCGAAGTCTTCGGGCAGCCGCTTCATGTTGGCGGTGATGAAGAGCACGATCGCCCCGCAATGCTCGGTCATCTGGCGGGCGGCGTCGATGCCCGTGGGCCCGTCCGACAGGTGGACGTCGACTAGGGCCAGGTCGGGGCGCAGCTGGTCGGCCAGGGACACCGCCTCGACGGAGGTCATGGCGTGGCCGACGGGCGCGGCGCCGCTTGCGGCGACCAGGTACTCCAGCTCGGCGGCCAGCAGCACCTCATCCTCGACGATCAGGACTCTGAGCGGTTTGTCTCCCATCATCCGGTCACACTCTCCAACGGCGCCTCGATCCGCATCCGTAAGCCTGGACGGGCGTCTTCGCGGGTGATCCGGGCCTGCAACTGCCGGCCCAGAAGCTCCACGATGGTGAGGCCGAAGCCCTGGACACCGTGGGCGGCAACGCAGTCTTGGCCGCCCATACCAACTCCGTTGTCCGCGATTTCGATCCACAACTCGGCGTTGTTCTGAACAATTGTTATCGAGACCTGCCCGGCCCGACCCTCGGGGAAGGCGTGTCGCAGAGCGTTGGTCACCAGTTCGTTGACCAGCAGAGCCAGGGACGCGGCTTTCGCCGCCGAGACCTGCACCGGGTCGAGGCGGCAGGCGAACCGCACCTGCGGCCGCGCCGCCGCGCCGCCCAAGTCAGCGACCAGATCGCGGACGAATTCCGACAGGTCGAAGCGATCGATGTCCTCGGTCTGGAACAGGCGCCGATGCACCGTGGCCACGGCGTTCAGGCGCTGGATCATGCCGTCCAGGGCCAGTTTCACCGCCGGGTCGGCGCTGTGGCGGGCCTGCATCAGCATGAGCGACGAGATGAGCTGGAGGTTGTTCTTGACCCGGTGGTCGAGCTCGTGGAGCAGGGCCGTGCGCTGGTCGAGGGCGGCTTTCAGGTCACGGGTGCGGGCCTCCACGGCAGCCTCCAGGGCCGCCAGCCGCTCGCCATACTGGGCCTCACCTTCCGACACGTCGGTCGCTCCATTGGCCCCTTTCAAGGGGAGTCGGAAAGCGCCCGGAAGGGAACCGGGTTCCCTTGCCGGGCTTGACGCCTCCGTCAGAGCGACAGGTGCGCGGTGTCCCCCGCATCGGGGATGGTCTTGGTCAGGTTCGCCTTGACGATCTCGAAGCCGAACCGCAGCGGGTTGGAGTGGCTGACCCATACCTGGGCGTCCGCCGGGTCGAGGCGCAGCAGGGTCAGGTTGGGGTCGTCCTTGCCTTCCGGAAACCAGGCCCCGGCGACGGGATTCCAGAACCGCTCGATGCGCTCCCGGTCGTGGTCCGCCTGCAGGGTCCCGCCGACGCAGGCGATGAAACTGTCGTCGCCGGTCATCAGGCAGAACATGGCCGGCTTGCCGCCCGCCGACTGGCTGACCAGGTCGTTCTCCTTGCGGCAGTAGAACCAGACCGGTCCGCCGTCCTCCTCGCAAAAGGCGGTCATCGGCTGCATGTGCTCACCCCCGACGAGGCCGAGCATGCCGGTGCGGCGCTTCTTGATCTCGTGGAAGAGACGCTCTCTCAGTTCGGTGGGGTCTTGGGCGCTGGCCATGGGCAGGTCTCCGTTTGCGGACAGGCCTTCGGAACCGGCGAAACGAACGCCGGTTCCGAAGGCTGGCCACGCGGAGGCCGCGCGACGCCGGCTACCGCCGGGGCGAGATCATCGCCGAGGAGACCCAGCCGCGATTGCCGTTCTCGTCGTCGACTTCCCACCACACGCCGTTTTTCTGGCCGGTGGGATAGACGAGGTCGCCGACCTGGAAGGCGCGGACCTGGCCGGCGGCCGGCGACGGGGTCGCCCGCATCACCACCGACGAGGTGGCCGCATAGGCCTGGGTCGGCGCCGCGGCCTGGACCGCGCCCGGCTGCATGGCCTGCATCCGTTGCACGAGGTTCACGAAGGCGTTGAAATAGGCCGCCGTGATCACCTTGCCGATGTCGGTGTTGGCGTAACCGCCGCCCGCCGCCGCCGCGAACCCGGCCGAGCCGAACCCGCCGCCGCCCCCGCCGAACGAGATGTCGGTCTTCTTGGCCGCGCCTTCGGCGACGAACTCCTGCTCGGTGGTGCGGGCGTTGACGAGGGTGAGGATGGTCTGGGCCTCGGAGCTCTTGGTGCTCAGGCCGCCAGCGATGGCGCCGCCCAAGGGCCCGGCGAAGCGACGGCCGAAGGCGCCCGCGACGGCGCCGATCGCCTTGCCGCCCGAATTGGAGTTGGAGTTCACGATATCGGGGATGATGAAGAAGTCGGCGGCGCGGATCTGGCCGGCGCCGACGTTGGAGCCGCGCTGCAGGTCGCCGGAGTTGGCCAGGGCCGCTTCGGTATTGCGCATGGCCAGGCCGCCGTTGCGATCGACGACGCGCAGGCAGTTCGAGCGGCCGGCCATCAGCTTGATGAGGGACTCGGGGCTGTTCAGGCCCAGCTCGGTCCACCAGGCGCGCTGCGGCTCCTGGATCGCCACGGTGCCGATCGGCTGGGCGCAGGTGGGCAGTTCGGGCGTGGTGGTGTTCTTGGTGTTCGCCTTCGACCCGAACTGGGCATGGGCGGGAGCGGCGGCGACGAGCGTGAGCGCCGCGGCCGTGGCGGCCCGGGCCAAGAGTGTGCGAGACATGGGAGTTCCCCTCAGATTCCTTCGGGGATTTTAAGCCCCGTCCCATCTCCGGTTCAACCTCCCGGTTCCCGGGCGCCGCCCGTGGTCACGCCGGCGAGATTGGCGAGATGCACCAGGAGGACAACGAGCCCGAAGACCGAGAGCACCATCAGCAGACGCCACGGGACCAGGCGAGGCCCGCGGACGAAGTCGGGCGGCTGGGCGCCCCGCCAGCCGCAGAAGGCGGCGAAGGCGGCCGTGGCGGCGGCGAGGGCGAGGGTGACGGGCCAGTCCATCCGCCCCGCTTGGCGCGCCGATCCGGCCCTGGCAAGCGCCTGAGCCGAGGTACGGGCGATTATCATTTCGTTAACGCGGCGCGCCCCATCCCGGAGGGCTGGACCAGTCGTCCACAGGGAAAGCGGTCGCCCACTACATCTAGCGTTAGCGTCGCGTTTACACGCAAGAGATGGAGGGCTAGCGTTTCCTGGAGTTTGAGGTCCGCGCCATGATTCTTTGCGCGGCCTCTGGGGAGCGTGATTCGAATGAGCTCGGCGGGACCCTGGAGCGTCAAAGGGATCGACCCGAAAGCGCGGGAGATCGCCAAGGACCTCGCTCGCCGCTCCGGCATGACTCTGGGCGAATGGCTCAACCAGATGATCATCGAGGGCGAGCCCGAGGCGCCGCCTCCCCCTCGCGAATCCATGGCTCGCGACCCCCAGCCTCGGGACTACGCCGCCCGCGAGCCTGAGCGCCGCCCCGAACCGGCGCGCCCCGTGCTGCAAGCCCCCCGCAGCCGCTATGAGCCGGAGTACGAGCGGCCGGCCAGCGACGAGGAGATCTCGCGGATCACACGAGCGCTGGAGACCTTCTCCACCCGCCTCGAGGCCGCAGAGCACCGCTCCACCCTGGCCATCAGCGGCATCGACCAGTCGGTGATGGGCGTCCTGTCCCGCATGGAGGGGATCGAGCGCGACCAGACCTCGATCGGCGCCCACTTCGAGGGTTCGGTCGACGAGGTCCGCGCGGCCCAGACCCGCCTGGCCGACCGGCTGCGCAAGATCGAGGCCGAGGACGGCCCGAAGACCGAGGCCTTGAAGGCCCTGGAGGCCTCCCTCGGCAAGGTCGCGGCCCAGATCTATGAGGGCGAGAGCCGCGCCCGCGGGGCCATCTCGGAGGTGCGTCAGGACCTGTCGGGGCTTAGCCGCCGCATCGACCGCCTGGACGTCGAGATCGCCGGCAAGGCCGACGCCGGCGATCCCTACACCTCGGGCTCGGTGATCGACACCGTCATCTCCCGCGTGGCCGAGCGCATCGAACAGGCGGAAAGCCGCACCTCCGCGGCGGTCCAGGCCTTGGAAACCAGCTTCGCGGGTCTGGACGCGCGCCTGAAGTCCACCGAAACTCGCCTCGATCCTGAGGTCGACGAGGACTCGCCGGAACATCGGTTCCAGAAGCTCGCCGCCGAACTTCAGGAGAAGGTCGAGGCCCAGCGGGCGGAGATGGCCGAGCACATGCGTGCGGCCGCCGACGGCAAGCTGGACCGGATGGAGGCCGCCCTGCGCGACCTGGTCGGTCACGTGGAGTCGTCCGAGAAGCAGTCCGCGCAGGCGATCGAGCGCATGGGCCGCGAGGTGATGCGCATCGCCCAGACCCTGGGCCAGCGGGTCGCCGCCGTGGAGACGCGCAACACCGAGGCGGATCAGCAGGTGGGGGGGGAGATGGCGCGCATCGCCGACGCCATAGAGAACCGGATGCGCACCGCCGACGCCGCCCAGGCCGAGGCGCTGGAGAAGCTTGGCGGCGAGATCGGCCGCATCGCCGAGCGCCTGGCCGAACGCATCGCCGCCTCGGAGCGCCGGGCCGCGACCGCCATCGACGAGGTCGGCGATCAGGTCGCCCGCGTCACCGACAAGATCAACCAGCGCTACGACCGCGCCGCCTCCGAGCTGTCCGATCGCATCCGTCAGAGCGAGGAGCGCACCGCCAAGCTGCTGGAGGAGGCGCGCGAAACCCTCGACCGGCGCCTGATCGACACCCAGCGCCGCAACGCCATCGACGCCGCCGTCCAGGCCGTCGAGGCGCCCGCCGCCAGCATCTCCGACTTCGACGACGGCGGCTTCGGCGCCGACGACTTCGCCAAGGCGGCCCCGACCGTGAGTCCCGGGTTCAACGACGATCCGTTCTCGCCGGCGGCTGAAGCGCCCAGGTTCGCAGCCGAGGCCCCGCGCTTCGAGGCCGAGCCAGCCGATTTCGCGGAGGCCGAGCCCTACGCGCCGCCCCCGGCGCCGGCGCCGCCGGAAGCCTTCGAAGACTTCGGCCCGCCCCCGATGCAGCCGGCGCGCAGCTCGACCCGCGACCTGATCGAGTCCGCCCGCGCCGCCGCCCGCCAGGCCTCCGCGCCCGAAGGCCGCGGTCGCCGCGCCCGGGGCCACGACGATCTGGCCGGCTCGATCCCGCCGCCTGCGCTCGAGCCCGACGAGGCCCCTCGCGGCCTCGGGGCCTTCATGGCCAAGCGAAAGAAGAAGAAGGAAAGCAGCACCCTGCGCACGGCGCTGCTGGCCTCCGGCACAGCCGCGACCCTGTCGATGGCGGCCGTGGGCTACAGCCTGATCAACGCCGGCCGCGCCGACGCCGACCGGCCCGTCGAGCCCCGGCCCGCCACCTCGACCGCCGAGGCCGCCGCCGCGCCTCAGACCAGCGACGCCGACCTGCTGGCCGCGGCCCTGACGCCCGACCCGAGCGCACCGGCCGCCGAAGCGACGACCACGGCCCAACCTGCGGCCGCCGCCGCCACGCCGGCCGCCGCTCCTGGGGTCAAACCGGCTCAGACCGCCGCGACGCCCGCCGCGGTGCCGATCGGGGCCGTCGATCCCAAGCAGCTCTATTCCCAGGCCGTCCTGAAGATCGAAGGCGGCGACGCCACCGGCCTGGAGCCCCTGCGCCGCGCCGCCAACCTCGGCTACGCCCAGGCCCAGTTCTACCTCGCCAAGCTGCACGAGACCGGTTCAGCCGGCGTGAAGAAGGACCCGGCGGAAGCCCGGCGCTGGACCGAGCGCGCCGCCGCCGGTGGCGACGACAAGGCCATGCACAACCTCGGCCTCTATTATTTCGAGGGCGCCGGCGGGCCAAAGAACGCCACCCAGGCCGCCGCCTGGTTCCGCAAGGCCGCCGACCTGGGCCTGAAGGACAGCCAGTACAACCTCGCCCGGCTGTACGAGCAGGGCTACGGCGTCACCGCCAATGCGGCCGAGGCCTACAAGTGGTATCTGATCGCTGCGGCCAGCGGGGACGGGGAAGCCCGCTCCAGCGCCGAGCGCGTCCGCGCCCAGCTGCCGCAGGAGACCCGCACCGCCGCCGAGCGGAGCGCCGCCGGCTTCCGCAAGCAGGCCCCGGCGCTGGCCCAGCGGTAGGGCGCCTCCTCCTCGCCGCCGTCCTCGACCAGGGCGGCGGGGACCACGCCGCGCACCGCGCCAACCGGGCCTCGCTTGACCTCGATCACCGACCGCATGCGCCAGTTGCAGAGCCTACCGCCCCCCAAGGCCAGGAAGCTCGGCGTCCTGGCCGTGCGCAGCCTCGCGCCCGCGATTTCCACGGTCCTGGTCTTCGCCAGCGGCCTGGTGATGCTGATCTCGACCGCCACCCCCGACTACGCCGCCCGCCTGCGCCTGGTGAGCGCCCTGGAGCCGGTCACCGCCATCGAGACCTCGCACTTCCTCACCAGCCTGGCGGGGGTGGCGCTGCTGTTCCTCGCCTTCGGGCTGGCCAACCGGTTGCGCAAGGCCTGGCGCACCGCCCTGATCGCGCTCGTGGTGGCCGCGGCGGCCACCCTGGCCAAGGGCTTCAACTACGAGGAGGCATTGTTCCTGTCGGGGGTCGCCGGCTTCCTGCTCATCGCCCGGCCGGCCTTCTACCGCACCGCCCCCCTGCGCAGCGCGCCCCTGTCCCGGGGCGCCGTCCTGGCCATCCTGGCGGCCCTGGCGGCGGCGGCCTGGCTGGGCTTCTTCACCGACAAGCACGTCGAGTATCGCGACGACCTTTGGTGGACCTTCGTCGCCGACCAGAGCGCCCCGCGCGCCCTGCGCGCGGCGGTGGGGGCGGCGGTGCTGACCCTGGTGCTGTTCGCCTGGCGCCTGTCCAGCCACGACACCCGCCCGCCCGTCCCCGCCCTCGTCGACACCACCCAGGTCGACGCGGTCCTAGCGGGCGCCGAGGACCCCAAGCCGGACGCCAACCTCGCCTATCTCGGCGACAAGCACTTCATCTACAGCGCCAGCGGCAGGAGCTTCATCCAGTACGCCGCCCGGGGCCGCACCTGGATCGCCATGGGCGAGCCTGTGGGCCAGGGGGCCGAGCGCCGGGAGATGATCTGGGCCTTCCGTGAGCTGTGCGATCAGCACGGCGCCCACCCGGCCTTCTATTCGGTGCGCCGCGAGCACATCGCCGACTTCATCGACTGCGGACTGGTGGTGGCCAAGATCGGCGAGCGGGCGCTGGTCGACCTGCCCGCCTTCTCCCTGGAAGGGGCGCACCGCAGCCTGCTGCGCAACGCGCTGCGGCGCTGCCAGCGCGAGGGAATGACCTTCGAGGTCGTCCCGCCCGAGGCCTTCGACGCCCTCGACCCGCAGCTGAGGGCGATCTCGGACGCCTGGCTGGCCCGCCACAGCGGCTCGGAAAAGGGTTTCAGCCTCGGCCGCTACGACCCGGACTATCTGCGGCGGTTCCCGACGGCCCTGGTCCGCCAGGAGGGCGAGATCATCGCCTTCGGCAACCTGTGGCTCACCGCCGGCGGCCAGACCTTCTCGATCGATCTGATGCGCCACCGGCCAGGATCGCCCCGGGTGATGGAATACATGTTCACCGAGCTGATCCTGTGGGGCCGCCAGAACGGCTATGCGGTGTTCGACCTCGGCCTGGCGCCCCTGTCGGGCCTGGAATCGCGGCGGCTGGCCCCCCCGATCACCCGCATCGGGGCCGCGGTCTACGCCAGCGGCGGCCGGCTCTACGGCTTCGAGGGCCTGCGCGCCTTCAAGAGCAAGTTCACCCCCCGGTGGGAGGGCATGTACATGGCCGCCCCGTCCAAGTGGCGCCTGCCGCGCAGCCTGGGCGACACTGCCCTGCTGTCCAGCGGCGGGGTGCTGAAGCTGTTCCGGTAACTCGCCCCCTCAGTCCCCCGTCAGACTGCCCCAGCCGATCGCATGGACACGGCGCCCCAGCACCCCGGCGATGGGGGAGCGGGCGAACAGGCCCGCGAAGGCCTGGTCGCGGGCGTTGAGGCCGCCGGCGTAGGATCCGAAGGCCGGCAGGATCAGGCGCTGGCCGTCGGTAAGGAAACAGCGGCGGCGCACGCTGCCGCCGTGGCCGGCGACGCGGGCGCAAGGATGCAGATGCCCGGCCACCTCGCCGCGGACGGGGACCAGGGCCGGCTCATGGCGCAAGGTCAGACCGGCGACGGTGATCTCGTCGGCGCGGTCCCCCGGCAGGGCCCCCGGGCCCTCGCGGTCGTGGTTGCCGACGATCCACACCAGGGTGCGCGACCTCGCCAGGGCGACGATGCGGGCGGCGTCCCGCGCCGCCAGTCGGGCCGTGGCGCGGCCGTCGTGGAAGCTGTCGCCGAGCAGGGCCACGACGCGGGGGTTGAGCGCGGCGACCTCCGCCTCCAGCCGGTCCAGGGTGGCGGCGGTGTCGTAGGGCGGCAGCAGCTGGCCTCGCGAGGCGTAGGACGAGCCCTTCTCCAGGTGCAGGTCGCCAGCGGCCAGGACGCCGTCGGCCTCCAGCCATAGGGCGCCCGACTTGCGCAGGCAGACCTCGGCGTCCGCCACCTCCATCCACAGGGAGCCGCACAGGCTCTCGGGGGCCTGCAGGCGCAGGCGGATGGCCTGGGCGCCGCTCACGACAGGGCCTCGGCGATCAGCTCGGCGGCGCTGGCCTCAAGGATGGCTTCCTGCGCCGAGCCGCCGGCGACCGGCTCGCGGCCGATCTCCAGCATCACCGGCACGGCGAAGGGCGAGACCTTCTTCAGCATCACCGGCCGGATGCGTCCCTTGATGCGGTTAAGCAGCCGGCCGAGCCGGGCCACGTCGAGGCTGCCCGCGGCGGCGTCGGCCCGGGCGCAGCGGAGCAGCAGGTGGTCGGGCTGATGGCGGCGCAGCACGTCGTAGATCAGGTCCGTGGAGAAGGTCACTTGGCGACCGCTCTTCTCCTGGCCCGGAGAGCGGCGCTCGATCAAGCCGGACAGAACAGCGCACTGGCGAAAGGCCCGCTTCATCAGGAAGCTCTCGTCCAGCCACGCTTCGAGGTCGTCGCCCAGCATGTCCTCCTGGAACAGGGCGTCCATATCGAGATCGTGCAGGGGGCCAAGGGTCCATACCGCGAGCGCATAGTCGTTGGCGACGAAGCCGAGCGGCATCTTGCCCAGCCGCTCCAGCCGCCGGGCCAGAAGCTGGGTCAGGGTGCCGTGGCTGATGCGGCCGTCGAAGGGATAGGCGACGAGATACCAGCGCTTGCCGCGCTGGAACACCTCGACCAGCATCTCCTCGTCGCTGGGGATGATCGAGCGGGCCTTCTGGATTTCCAGCCACGCCTGCATGTCCGGCGGCAGCCGGGTCCAGGCGTCCTCGTCGCAGATCATCCGCCGCACCCGCTTGGCGAGATAGGTCGAGAGCGCAAACTTGGAGCCGCCCCAGCTCGGCACCTTGGGCTCGGCCCCGGGGGCGGAGGTGACCAGAGCGTCCATGCCGGTGATGCCCTCGAAGCGCCAGACCTGGCCGGCGAAGAGGAAGGCGTCGCCGGGGACCAGCTGCTCCAGATAGGTCTCCTCCATCTCGCCGACCTTGCGGCCGCCGATCTTCTTGCCCGAGCGCGACGAGGCGATGCGCACGTTGAGCATCGGAATCTCGACGATGGCCCCGACGTTCATGCGGTGGCGGGCGGCGGTCTCGCGGTCCCGCACCCGCCACAGGCCGGCGCCCTTCTCGGACTTGGGGGCCTTCACGATCCGCCGGAAGCGGTCGTAGGTCTTGAGGGCGTAGCCGCCGGTGGAGACGAAATCGACCACCCGGTCGAACTCCTCGCGGGTCACGTCCGAGTATGGCTCGGAGGTCAGCACCTCGGCGTAGAGGTCGTCCTCGGCGAAGGGCTCGCCGCAGGCCACCCCCATGACGTGCTGGGCCAGGATGTCGTGGGCGCCGAGACGCGCCGGCTCCCCGTCCAGGTCGTTCTCAGCCACCGCCTCGCGGGCGGCCTCGCACTCCAGCACCTCGAAGCGGTGGGCGGGCACCAGCAGGGCCCGGCTGGGCTCGTCCAGGCGGTGGTTGGCGCGGCCGATGCGCTGGATCAGCCGCGACGAGCCCTTGGGCGCGGCGAGCTGGATGACCAGGTCCACCGCGCCCCAGTCGATGCCGAGGTCGAGGGTGGAGGTGCAGACCACCGCCCGCAGCTCGCCCCGGGCCATGGCCGCCTCGACCTTGCGCCTCTGCTCGGCCGCCAGGCTGCCGTGGTGCAGGGCGATGGGCAGGCTCTCGTCGTTAATCTCCCAAAGCTTCTGGAAGGCGAGCTCGGCCTGGAAGCGGGTGTTGACGAAAATGAGCGTGGTGCGATTGGCGCGGATGACGTCCAGCACCTCGGCCATGGCGTGCTGGGCGGTCCAGCCGCTCCACGGCACGTCGCCCTTGGAGAACAGCACCTCGACCTGGGGCGGCGCGCCGGGGGCGCCACGGACCAGATGGGCCGTTTCCGGGCGCGGCGCCAGCCAGCGGCGCAGCATGTCCGGGTCCTGCACCGTGGCCGACAGCCCGACCCGGCGCAGGGCGGGGGCGAAACTCTGCAGCCGGGCGAGGCCGAGGTTCAGCAGGTCGCCGCGCTTCGAGCCATGGATGGCATGGATCTCGTCGATGATCACCGTGCGCAGGTCGGCGAAATACTCGCGGCTCCCTTCCCAGGCGCAGAACAGGGCCAGCTGTTCGGGGGTGGTGAGCAGGATGTCGGGCGGATGCAGCCTCTGCCTCTGGCGCTTGGCGACCCCCGTATCGCCGGTACGCGATTCCACCGTGATCGGCAGGCGCATCTCGGAGACCGGGATCTCCAGGTTGCGGTGCACATCGACCGCCAGCGCCTTCAGCGGCGAGATATAGAGGGTGTGGATGCTGCGCGGCCGGTTGCCCTTCGGCCGCTCGGACAATTCGATCAGGCTCGGCAAGAAGCCCGCCAGGGTCTTGCCTCCGCCGGTGGGGGCGATCAGCAGGGTATGCCGCCCGGCCCGGGCCGCCTCGACCATCTCCAGCTGGTGCCCGCGCGGACTCCAGCCGCGGCTGTCGAACCAGGCCTGGAACTGCTGCGGCAGGGCGTGGGGGGCGGCGCCGTCCATCCGATACGCCTATAGCAGGTTCCTGGTTTGTTTCGAGGGCGCCGATCGGCCGCAGCCAAGTTTCGGGAGGGTTAAGCTTGACCATTCAACCGATCTTAGGAACTCGCGTGGCATAGGGGAGCATTCGTCCGGAGCTCCCCGTGCAAGATCGCGCCCTTCGAAGTCTCGCTCGGCTGCAGAACTCGGGAGCCACGAGCCGGGTCCTCAACCTCAACAGGCTGCACAAGCAGTACGAGCAACTGCCGGAGCACCGAGCGCAGCCGTTCTTCCGCAACCCCCTCCTCAACAAGGCGCTGATCGTCAAGCATCGCCTGCGCGAGAACGAGCTCGACCTGTTCGCCGACTATCGCTCTACCGCCACCAAGGTGATCCTGCCCATCGACGGCGACGACCTCGCCTCGGGCGGCCGCTACGCCTTTGTCGGCCAGCAGGGCTATGAGGCCATTCTGACGAGCGCGATCGGCGACGGCCCCGACGCCCAGTCCGACCGCAAGACGCTGGAGATCCTGTCCCAGCTGCCCTCCTTCGACCCGTTCCTGATGCGCGAGCACCTGCGGCGGTTCGATATCCGGCCGGCGCCGCACTATTTCGACATCTCCGAGGGCGACCTGCGCCGCATGTTCGACTTCATGCAGGGCGAACTCAGCGAACTGGTGGGGCTGTCGATGAGCGACAGCGACATCACCACCTCCACCGCCCTGCTGGCCGAGAAGATCTTCTCCAACACCGCGGTCGAGGACATGGAGCCGTTGCGGCTGACCCTGCGCCTGGACCGCAGCGAGTACCTGGAGGGCGTGTTCTGCTGGAAGGGCTTCCTCTACTACAAGTGGAAGCTGGGCGAGCTGAACCAGAGCGCCCCGGCCCTTATCGACCAGCTCAGGAACATCGCCCCGATCGGCAAGGGCGACGACGACGCCCGCGAGTACCTCAAGGGCGCGCGCACGCGCATCATCAGCGCCATCCTTTCCACCCGCCGCGTGGTGGACGACACCCTGAAGGTCTACGACCAGGCCTACCGCCGCCTGACCTCGGCCGGCGACGCGGTGGCCTTCCGCGACTTCCTGCTCCAGGCCCCGTCCCTGTTCATCAGCCTCGGCGAGAAGCTGGGGGTGATCGACCATATCTGCAGCTTCTGGGCGTTCCGCTTTCCCGAAGGAAAGCCCCACACCGCCAACGCCCTGGAGCTGATGGACATCTTCCTCGACTTCGAGGAAGGGCTCGGCCTCAAGGCCCGCGCCCCCCACCGCGGTTTCAGCCCCCGCGACGCGATGGTTCTGGCCGGCTAGCTGCGCTGCGGCTCTGCGTCCTTCGAGACGCCGGATTTCATCCGGCTCCTCAGGATGACGAGCGGAGTGGATCGCAGAAACCTTCGTCAGGCTGAGGAGCGCGAGGTACTCGCGCGTCTCGAAGCCCGCACCCAGCCTCGTTCCCGTTCCGTTTCGGCCCGTCCTGGGCTACAAACCACGCATGGATGTGGCGTCGGATGTGAGTCGCGAAGCTCCGCCGGCGCTGGACTGGCGCGGGCCCGACGCCTTGCCGCCTGCCCTGGCGGTGCTGCCGGGCCCGAAGGCCGCCCTGGCCGGCGCGGGCGGAACTGAGACCCTGGCCCCGGCCGCCGCCCGCAGCGCGCTGAAATCCCGAACCATCCTGGTCGCCCACGCGGCGCTGACGGCGCGGCGGCTGGACACGCCCCCCGTGCCCCGGTCCTCGGCGGTGTTCGACGCGCTGGAGCTCTACGCCTTCGTGCGCCCCGCCCGCTTCGCCGCCCCGACCGCCGCGGGCCTCGCCCGGGCCATGGGCCTGACCGAGCCCAAGGGCGTGGCGGCCCAGGCGCAGGGCCTGCGCTCGGCCGCCGCCGCCCTGCTGGAGGAACTGGCCGCGGCGCCCACCCCCAGCCGCGAAGAGGCCCTGGCCGTGGCCGAGACCCTGTCCCGCGCCGGCTGGGCCTGGGGTCCGCTGGTCTGCGCCGCCCTACGCTCGGCGCCGGTGAAGCCGAACTTCCGGGGCTCCGGCCTCGACGTCTGGACCCGGCTGTCGGAATGGGAGGACGCCGCCCCGGCCGGCCAGCCCGGCAGCGCCCCGGTCACGGCCGAAGCGTCGCAGGCGCGGCTGGTCGAACTGCTCGGCCGCGCCGGCCTCGACGAGGCGCGCCCGCCCCAGGCTTCCTTCGCCGGCGAGACCGCTTTCAGCTTCTCGCCCCGGGACCGCGAGGGCGCGCCGCGGCTGATGCTGGCCGAGGCCGGCACCGGCGTCGGCAAGACCCTGGGCTACCTCGCCCCCGCCTCCCTGTGGTCCGAGCTGAACGGCCCGGCGGTGTGGATCTCGACCTATACCCGCGCCCTGCAACGCCAGATCGAGCGCGAGAGCCATGCGGTCTACCCCGACCCCGTGGTCCGGGCCCGCAAGGCGGTGGTGCGCAAGGGCCGCGAAAACTACCTGTGCCTGCTGAACTTCCAGGACGTGGTCCAGGCGGCCCAGCTCGGCAATGGCGACCTGATCGGGGCCGGCCTGACCGCGCGCTGGCTGCGCGCCAGCCGCGACGGGGACATGACCGGCGGCGACTTCCCCGCCTGGCTGCCGACCCTGTTCGGGGTCTCGCCCATGGCCCAGGCCTCGGCCGCCAACCTGGTCGACCGGCGCGGGGAATGCGTCCACGCCGGCTGCAGCCATTACCGCACCTGCTTCATCGAGAAGGCGATCCGCGCCTCGCGCAAGGCCGACATCGTCATCGCCAACCACGCCCTGGTCATGACCCAGGCCGCCTTCGACGGGGCCCGCACGGCGCGGGGGCAGAAGGCCGACGGCGAGACCGCCATGCTCAAGCGCGTGGTGTTCGACGAGGGCCACCACCTGTTCGACGCCGCCGACGCCGCCTTTTCCGCCTGCCTGTCCGGCCAGGAGACCGCCGAGCTGCGCCGCTGGATCCGGGGCCCGGAAGGGCGCCGCCGGGGCCGCGGGCTGGAGCAGCGGCTGGCCGACCTGGTCGGCGAGCACGAGACCGCCCGGCAGCAGCTGACCAACGCCATCCGCGCCGCCGCCCAGCTGCCCGGCGAGGGCTGGTCCGGCCGCATCGCCCCGCCGGTGGACTATGACGGGACCACCCCCGATCCCCAGCCGCACGGCCCGATCGAGACCTTCCTGGCCGCGGCCCTGGCCCAGATCGCCGCCCGCGCCGACAAGAACCAGGAGATGGGCGGCGAATGCTCCGTCCATCCCACCGTCGACCGCGTGCGCGAGGCGGCCCCCGCCGCCGCCCAGGCCCTGGCCGCGGTCGAGGCCCCTCTGGTCGCCCTGGCCCGGGCGCTGGAGGACCTGCTGGACGACGAGGCGGCCGAACTGCCCACCGCCGAGCGGGCCCGCATCGAAGGCGCCCTGCGCGGCCTCGACCGCCGGGCGCGCATGCAGCTGCCGGCCTGGCGGACCATGTTGCAGACCATCGTCGGCGAGGAGCCCGTCGCGGCCGGCAGCCCCCACTTCGTCGACTGGTTCGAGGCGGTGGTTGCCCATCGCCGCATCGCCGACGCCGCCTTCCGCCGCCACTGGGTCGACCCCACCGAGCCCCTGGCCGAGGTGGTGCTGAAGCCCGCCCACGGGGTGCTGGTGACCAGCGCCACCCTGGCCGACAGCGCCCACGACAGCCCCTTCGCCCTGACCGAGATGCGTACCGGGGCGGCGCGCCTGCCGGAAGCGCCCAAGCTGCTGCGCCTGGCCTCGCCTTTCGACTACGCCAGCAACGCCAAGGCCCTGGTGGTCACCGACGTCGGCAAGGACGACCCGCGCCAGGTCGCCGCCGCCATGCGCGAGCTGTTCCTGGCCTCCGGCGGCGGGGCGCTGGGCCTGTTCACCGCCATCCGCCGTCTGCGCACCGTCTATGAGAAGATCGCGCCCGCCCTCGCCGAACAGGGCCTGGCCCTCTACGCCCAGCACGTCGATCCACTCGAGGCGGGGGCCCTGGTCGACATCTTCCGCGCAGAGGAGGACAGCTGCCTGCTCGGCACCGACGCCATCCGGGACGGGGTGGACGTGCCCGGCCGAGCCCTGCGCCTGATCGTGTTCGACCGTATCCCCTGGCCGCGCCCCGACATCCTGCACAAGGCGCGGCGCGAGCGCTTCGGCGGCCGCTCCTACGACGACGCCCTGGCCCGCGCCCGCATCGCCCAGGCGTTCGGGCGCCTGATCCGCCGGGCCGACGACCGCGGCGTCTTCGTCATGCTCGACGCCGCCGCCCCCACCCGCCTGTTCGCCAGCCTGCCCGAGGGCATAGAGCTGCAGCGCGTCGGCCTGGTCGAGGCCATCGAGACGGTGGGGGAGTTCCTGGGGAAATAGGCGGACTGTCATCCCGGCCGTAGCGAAGCGGAGAGCCGGGCTTCCGGGAGGACAAAGAGGGGCCTTCCGCTTCCCGCCTAAACTGAACTAAGGGTCAACCATGCCCCTGCACCGCCTCATCCTGATGCGCCACGGCAAGGCCGAGAATCGCGCCCAGTCCGGCGAGGATATCGACCGGGCCCTGACCCAGCGCGGGCGCGACGATGTCGCCGCCGTGGCCGAGATGCTGTTTCGCGAGGAGCTGATCCCCGACATCGCCCTGGTCTCCACCGCCCTGCGCTGCGAGGAGACCTGGGAGGCGGCGCGGCCGATCTTCCCGCCGCGGGTCAAGGTCGAGCTGATGCGCCACCTCTACAACGCCCCGCCGGCGGTGCTGCTGGAGGCCGCCCGCGACATCGGCGCCGACTCCGTGGCGGTGGTGGCGCACAATCCGGGCCTGCAGACCCTGGTGACCGAGCTCCTGGCCCTGGCCGAGGGCGACGCAGGCGCGGCCCGCGCCGCCCGCTTCGGCTTTTCCCCCGCCAGCGCCGCCGCCTTCCGCATCGAGGGCGCGGTGGTGGTCTGCGAGGGCCTGTTCTCGCCGAACGGCCCGGGATGACCCGCATCTATAAGATCGTCTCGGCCGCCGACTGGGCCGAGGCCGAGGCCAAGGGGGCTTACGAGGGCTCGGCCGACGACGTGCGCGACGGCTTCATCCACCTGTCGGCTGAGGACCAGTGGGAGGCGACGGCGGCCAAGTGGTTCGCCGGCCAGACCGGCCTGCTGCTCGTCGCCTTCGACGCAGAGGCGTTGGGCCCGGCGCTGACGTGGGAGCCGTCGCGGGGCGGGGCCCTGTTCCCCCACCTCTACGGCCCCCTGCCGACCGATCTCGCCGTCGAGCGGAGACCCCTGCCGTGAGCCTCGTCCATCAGCTGGCCGCGCGGGCCCTGCGCCGCCTCGATCCCGAGGACGCCCATCGGACCACCATCCGCGCCCTGGCCGCCGGCCTCGGCCCCCGCGACCGGAGCGCCGACGATCCGGTGCTGCGGACGGAGGTCGCAGGGCTGAAGCTGCCCAACTGCATTGGGCTGGCGGCCGGCTTCGATAAGAACGCCGAGGCGCCGGACCCCATGCTCAAGGCCGGTTTCGGCTTCGTGGAGTGCGGCACGGTCACGCCCCTGCCCCAGGCCGGCAATCCGCGCCCGCGCCTGTTCCGCCTGGAGGCGGACGGGGCGGTGATCAACCGCA
Organism: Caulobacterales bacterium 32-69-10; assembly: GCA_002280485.1. The sequence continues at coordinate 143,594 of NCED01000004.1, read as the reverse complement.
TGGGCTTCAACAACGAAGGGCTGGAGCCGTTCGCGGCGCGGCTGAAGGCGAGGCGGGGCCGGGGGGGGATCGTCGGCGCCAACCTCGGGGCCAACAAGGACGCCGCCGACCGCATCGGCGACTACGTCGCCGGCCTGAAGCGCCTGTGGGGCTTGGCTGACTATTTCACCGTCAACGTCTCCTCGCCCAACACGCCCGGCCTGCGCGATTTGCAGTCGCACGCGGCGCTGGAGGAGCTGGCGGGGCGCATCGCCGAGGTCCGCGCCGAGCTGAAGACGGGCGGCGACTATCCGATCTTCCTCAAGGTGGCGCCCGACCTCGCTGACGAAGACGCCCCGGCCATCGCCGCCACGGTGCGCCGCTTCGGCATAGACGCGGTGATCGTCTCCAACACCACCATTGCGAGGCCCGACACCCTGATGTCGGCCAACCGCGCGGAGACGGGCGGCCTGTCCGGCGCGCCCCTGCTTGGCCCGTCGACGCGGATGCTGGGCCTGTTCCACCAGGCCGACCCGGCCCTGCCCCTGATCGGCGCCGGCGGCGTCGCCTCGGGGGCGGACGCCTACGCCAAGATCCGCGCCGGGGCGAGCGCGGTCCAGCTCTACACCGCCCTGGTCTACGGCGGCCCGGACCTGGTGGTGCGCATCAAGCGCGACCTCGCCGGCCGCCTGCGCGCCGACGGTTTCGCCAGCGTGCGCGACGCGGTCGGCGCGGGGTCATAACCCCTGGCCTGGACTGCGGTTTTCAGACAGGCTCGGCCCAAGATGGTCGCGGCGCCTACGGTCTGCGTCCTTCGAGACGCCGGATTTCATCCGGCTCCTCAGGATGACGAGCGTGGGTGGGCTGCACAAACCTTCGTCATGCTGAGGAGCGCGAGGAACTCGCGCGTCTCGAAGCACGCACGGAGGTCGACGGCGCCGATGAGGGGAAACTGCGCATGACCATCGACGTCAATATCGCCGCCACGCCGGCCGATGCCCCCATCGACGCCAAGCGCCGCATCTGGTCGATCGTCGCCGGGTCCACCGGCAACCTGGTCGAGTGGTACGACTTCTACGCCTACTCCTTCACCGCCCTCTATTTCGCCTCGTCCTTCTTCCCCAAGGGCGACCGCACCGCCGAGCTGCTGTCCACCGCGGCGGTGTTCGCGGTGGGCTTTTTCATGCGCCCCGTGGGCGGCTGGTTCTTCGGCCGCTACGCCGACCGGCACGGCCGCAAGGCCGCCATGGTGCTGTCGGTGCTCTTGATGTGCGGCGGCTCGCTGGCCATCGCGGTCCTGCCGACCTACGCCATGATCGGGGCGGCGGCGCCGGCCCTGCTGCTGGTCGTGCGCATGATCCAGGGCTTCAGCCTCGGCGGCGAATACGGCACCAGCGCCACCTATATGAGCGAGGTCGCCGCCTCCGGACGGCGCGGCTTCTTCGCCTCTTTCCAGTACGTGACCCTGATCGGCGGCCAGCTGTCGGCCGTGCTGGTGGTCACCGTGCTGCAGCAGGTGCTGACCGATGATCAGCTGCGGTCCTGGGGCTGGCGCCTGCCGTTCCTGCTCGGCGCGGTCCTGGCCGTCGTGGCCATGTACCTGCGCCGCTCCCTGCACGAGACGGCCACCGAACGCAGCGCCGAGGCGGGCACGCTCAAGGCCCTGGCCCGCCACCCACGCGCCTTCTTCACCGTCCTGGGCGTCACCGCCGGCGGGTCGCTGATCTTCTACGCCTTCACCACCTACATGCAGAAATACCTGGTCAACACCTCGGGCATGACCGCCAAGACGGCGACCGGGGTGATGACCGGGGTGCTGTTCGTCTACATGCTGATGCAGCCGGCGTTCGGCTGGCTGTCCGACAAGATCGGCCGCCGCAACTGCCTGATCGCTTTTGGGGTGGGGACCACCCTGACCACCGTGCCGATCTTCACCGCCCTGGCCAATGTCGGCACCCCGCTAGGCGCCTTCTTGCTGATCCTGGCGGCCCTGGCCATCGTCAGCCTCTACACCTCGATCAGCGGCCTGTTCAAAGCCGAGCTGTTCCCGATGGAGGTGCGCGCGCTCGGCGTGGGCCTGTCCTACGCCCTGGGCAACGCCATGTTCGGCGGCACCGCCGAATACGTCGCCCTGTGGTTCAAACAGGCCGGGCACGAGCAGTGGTTCTACTGGTACGTCACCGGCATGTGCGCCCTGGCCCTGGCCGTCACGCTCTCGATGCGCGACCTGAGGAAGCACGGGACGCTCGACTAGTCGCCCTTCGCCTCGCCCACATAGTCCGCCGAACGCATCTCCTGCAGGCGCGAGGCGGTGCGTTCGAATTCGAAGGCGCCGGTCCCGGCCGGGTACAGGGCTTCCGGCTCGGCGTCGGCCAGCATGACCAGCTTGGTGCGCGCCTCATAGAGGGCGTCGATCAGCGTGACGAACCGGGCCGCCTCGTTGCGCTTGTCGGGGCTGAGGGTCGGCACGTCTTCCAGGAAGACGGTGTGGAAACGCTGGGCGATGGCCAGATAGTCCTGCGCCCCCAGGGCCTGGGCGCACAGGCTGGCGAAACTGGTGCGCAGGAAGCCCCCCGCGACCCGGGGCAGGCGCAGCTTGCGCCCCTGCACCTCCAGGGTGGTCCCGGCCTCCTCGGCCCCGTCCAACAGGTCGAGCCACAGCCGGTCGAGCCCGGCCTCCGCGGCCGGGCCGAGGGGCTCGAACCACACCTGCGCGCCCTTCAGCCGGTCGAGCCGGAAATCCTTGGGCCCGCCGACCCGGACCACCTGCAGGCGGTCCTTCAGCATATCGATGAAGGGGATGAACAGCGGGCGGTTGATGCCGCCGAGGTAGAGATCGTCCGGCGGCCGGTTGGAGGTGGCCACCAGGGTCACCCCCTTGGCGAACAGGGCCTCGAACAGCCGGCCGAGGATCATGGCGTCGGCGATGTCGGTCACGACCAGCTCGTCGAAGCACAGGAGCCGCGCCTGCTCGGCGATCAGCTCGGCGGTCGGGGCGATCGGGTCGTCGCCCTTGGCCGATCCGAAGCGGGCCTTGCGGGCGGCCGCGTCGCCCTTGCGCCAGGCGTCGATGTGGCCGTGCACCTCGGCCATGAAGGCGTGGAAGTGGGCCCGGCGCTTGCGCGTCACCGGCGCGGTCTCGAAGAACAGGTCCATCACCATGGACTTGCCCCGCCCCACCGGCCCGTAGAGGTACACACCCCGCGCGCTGCGGTCGGGCTTGCGGAAGAACGGCAGGGTGAAGCCCGGCTCGCCGGCGGCGTTCAACTCGCCCTCCAGCCGCGACAGGGCCTCGACCGCCGCGGCCTGATCAGCGTCGGGGGTGATCTCGCCCCGGTCGAGGCGCTGGCGATAGGCGGTGCGGAGGGAAACGGCCATGGAGCGGGTTTCCTAGAGGACGCCCGTCCATCCAACAATGTCCGTCAGCGCCGGGCCTTGGCGAGGAACATGGCCGCGTCGGCCTCGGCCAGCATCTGGGCCGCCTCCATGCCCGGCTCGAAGGCGCGCACCCCGTAGGACAGGCGCAGGGGGATCGACTTGCCCTCGAACACCAGCGGTTCTTCCTCGATGCGGCGCTTCAGGTCGGCCGCCTTGGCCTCGGCCGCCTCGCGCTCGGCCTGGGCCAGGATAACCGCGAACTCGTCGCCGCCCAGCCGCCCGACCACATCGGATTCGCGCACATGCTCGGCCAGGGACGCGGCCACCACCTGCAGGGCGGCGTCGCCCGCCGCGTGGCCCCAGGTGTCGTTGACCGCCTTGAAGGCGTCCATGTCGAAGAAGACCAGGGCTGCAGGGGCCTCGTAGCGCTGGCAGAAGGCCAGGGTCCGCGACAGCTCGCGCACGAACGCCCGCCGGTTCAAGACCGGGGTCAGGGCGTCGCGGTCGGCCAGCAGCTCCACCTCGGCCAGCCTCTGGTTCACCCGCGCCAGTTCGGCGCGCAGGGCCTCGACCTCGGCGCGCGCCTCGGCGAGGGGGTCTTCGATCACGGGTGAGTCGGTGATGCTCATCGAAGCGCCAGCTTAGCCCATTTCGCCGGCCCCGCATCGGTTGCAGGCGCGGGCTTGGCGCCTATACTCCCCCGCTTTCTGGGGGACCCGCCTTTGGCAAGCGAACCGGCGCCTGTCGCCATCATCATGGGCAGCCGTTCCGACTGGCCGACCATGCGCGCCGCCGCCGAGGCGCTCGATTCCCTGGGCGTCGCCTACGAGGCCAAGGTGGTGTCGGCCCACCGCACCCCCGAGCGCATGTACGCCTTCGCCAAGGGCGCCAAGGCCGCCGGCTTCAAGGTGATCATCGCCGGGGCCGGCGGGGCCGCCCACCTGCCCGGCATGACCGCCTCGTTGACCGAGCTGCCGGTGCTCGGCGTGCCGGTGCGCTCCGAAGCCCTGTCCGGCATGGACAGCCTGCTCTCCATCGCCCAGATGCCCGGCGGCATTCCCGTCGGCACCCTGGCCATCGGCGCCGCGGGGGCGAAGAACGCCGGCCTGCTCGCCGCCCGCATCCTGGCCCTGTCGGATCCTGCCCTGGCCGAGCGGGTCGCGGCCTATGCGGCGATCCAGACCGGCTCGGTGGCCGAGAGCGTCAGCGACGACGGGACCGCCTGACCCGATGAGCCGACCAAGCTTCCCCCTTCCCCCCGGGTCGACCATCGGCGTCCTGGGCGGCGGTCAGTTGGGCCGGATGATGGCCCTGGCCGCCGCGCGCCTCGGCCTCGACTGCGCGATCCTGACCCCGCGCGAGGACAGCCCCGCCAGCCGCGTCGCAGCCCACACCATCGTCGCGGCCTATGACGACCCGGCCGGCCTGGCCGAACTGGCCCGCCTGTCGGCGGTGGTGACCTATGAGTTCGAGAACGTGCCGGCGGCGGTGACCTCGCAACTGGAGGCCCTGGGCTGCCCGGTCGCGCCGGGGCCGCGCGCCCTCGCCGTGGCCCAGGACCGGGTGGTCGAGAAACGCTTCTTCGAGGAGATCGGCGCCCCGACCGTGGCCTTCGCCCAGATCGACAGCGCCGAAGACATCGCGCCCGCCCTGCAGCGCCTCGGCGCCCCCGCCCTGCTGAAGACCCGCCGCGAGGGCTACGACGGCAAGGGCCAGGTCTGGATCAAGGACGCATCCGAGGCGCAGGCCGCCTTCGCCAAGATCGGCGCCAAGCCCGCCATCCTGGAGGCCCGGGCGCCCTTCGTCCGCGAGCTGTCGGTGATCGCCGCCCGCGGCCGCGACGGCGCCGTGGCGGCCTATCCGGTGGGCGAGAACCACCACGAGCACTCGATCCTGCGCCGCACCCTGGCCCCCGCCGACGTGCGGATGGAGACCGCGCAGGCCGCCCGCGCCATCGCCTTCTCCCTGCTGGAGCGGCTGGACTATGTCGGCGTCATCGGCGTGGAGCTGTTCGAGCTGGAAGGGGGCCGGTTGCTGGTCAACGAGTTCGCGCCCCGGGTCCACAACACGGGTCACTGGACCCTGGACGGCTGCGAGGTCGACCAGTTCGAGCAGCATGTCCGCGCCGTCGCCGGCTGGCCCCTGGGCCCGTCTGCGGCCATCGCCCAGGTGGAGATGGTCAACCTGCTGGGGGCGGAAGCCGACACCTGGCCGGCCCTGGCCGCCGACCCGACCGCGCGCATCTGGCTCTACGGCAAGCACGAGACGGCGGAGGGCCGCAAGATGGGCCACGTCAACCGGCTGCGCCCCTTGCCGGGACCGCTGGACCCCTAACCATCCGCTCATCCCCGCGGAAGCGGGGACCCAGATCTTTGGCTGGGAGCGCGACGGTTCGAGCTGGATCCCCGCTTCCGCGGGGATGAGCGGAATTGGAAAGCCGGGTTCTAGCTCCGCCTAAGGATAGCGCCGCCGCGCCAGGGCGCCCGCCAGGGTGGCCAGGTGTTCCGACGGCTTGGGCCAGCCGGCCTTCCACTTCTCGAACGCCATGACGTTGGCGATGCGGGCGTCGAGGTGGGCGGACGCCGCGTTGGCGCCCCGCTCCAGCCGCACCGCCACGGTGGTGGCCAGGACGCCGGAGAGGATCGCCCGCTTGGTGTAGTGGTTCTCGTCGGTCGCCGTGTCGCCGGCCCAGCGCCACAGGGCGTCGGCGCTGGCCCACAGCAGGCTCAGGCCCAGCGGAACGTTGGTGGGCAGGGCCAGGAAGGCGGTGCAGCGCTTGACGGCCTGGACATCGGCCGCCGCCGCCTCCACCCGCGCCTCCACCGCCTGGCGGATGCGCTCGCGCACCTTCAGGGCCGTGGGGTCGACATCGGCCAGGGCGGACAGCGCCGCCGCATCGTGCCGGCGGAACAGCAGGGCCGCCAGGTCCCGCGGACCAGCCGGCAGCAACAGGGCCGCATCGGCGTCCGACAGGCCCGCCTGGGCCGCGGCCCGGACCACGAGCGCGCGGTTCCAGCCGCAGTCGGCGGCCAGTCCAACGGCCGCCTGCAGCACGCGGGCTTCGGCGGCTTGCGCCCATGAGGTGTCGTCAGGCTGGGTCATCGGGACAAAATATCCTCATGGAAGCCCAAGGTCACGGCCTTGGCCCGTGGACAGGGCTGAGCGCCTCTGGTATTTGGCGCGCCCAAGTACGGGAGGCGTCCTCCCGGGCTCCAGCTTCTTATTCGCTCGCACCCTGAAACCGGGCCGGGCCGCCAGCGCCCAGAGGAGGGCCAAGTCATCGTCCAGATTTTCGTTCGCGACAATAACGTCGACCAAGCCCTCAAGGCCCTGAAGAAGAAGATGCAGCGCGAGGGCACGTTCCGCGAAATGAAGCGGCACGTCCATTACGAGAAGCCCTCGGAGAAGCGCGCCCGCCAGAAGGCCGAGGCCGTTCGCCGCGCCCGCAAGCTGGCCCGCAAGCGCGCCCAGCGCGAAGGCCTGATCGCTGGTCCCAAGCCCCGCACCCCCGGTCCCGGCGGCGCTGGCGGTCCGGGCGCCGGCGGCGGTGGTCGCCCCTCCTAAATCACGCGCCTAGCCTAACGGAAAAGCGCCGCGTCGAGCTAAGGCTCCGCGGCGCTTTTTTGTTTTGGGCCGTATTTTAGCAGGCCGCGCGTGCTTCGAGACGCGCAAGCTACGCTCGCGCCCCTCAGGATGGACGCAGAACCGCCGCGCCAACGCCCCTGCGGGGCCTACAGCCCCTTGATGATCCCCTCGACCATCTTCTTGGCGTCGCCGAACAGCATCATGGTGTTGTCGCGGAAGAACAGCTCGTTCTCGACGCCGGCGTAGCCCGAGCCCATGCCGCGCTTGATGAACAGCACGGTGCGGGCCTTTTCGACCTCCAGGATCGGCATGCCGAAGATCGGCGACTGCGGGTCGGTCTTGGCGGCCGGATTGGTCACGTCGTTGGCGCCGATGACGAAGGCCACGTCGGCGGTGGAGAACTCGGAGTTGATGTCCTCCAGCTCGAACACTTCGTCGTGCCTGGGCCACCGCCATGCCGTAGCCGGGGACGATGATCACCTTGGAGGCGTTCTTCATGATGAAGGCCGCGTCCTCGGCCGAACCCTGCTTCACGGGCCGGGTCTCGGCCTTGCCGCCGGGGCCGGCCGCGGCCGCGTCGCCGCCGAACCCGCCCAGGATCACCGAGATGAAGCTGCGGTTCATGCCCTTGCACATGATGTAGGACAGGATCGCGCCGGACGAGCCGACCAGGGCCCCGGTGATGATCAGGGTGACGTTCTCGAGGGTGAAGCCCAGGGCCGCCGCCGCCCAGCCCGAATAGCTGTTCAGCATCGAGACCACGACGGGCATGTCGGCGCCGCCGATCGGGACGATCAGGGTGCCGCCGAGGATCAGGGCGATGGCGAAGACGCCCCAGAAGGCCCAGATGGCATGGCCGCCGGAAACCACCAGCACCACCACCAGGGCCACGAGGGCGGCGGCGAGCGCGATGTTCAGCAGGTGGCGGGCGGGCAGCAGGATCGGCGCGCCGCTCATATTGCCGTTCAGCTTGGCGAAGGCGATCAGCGAGCCGGTGAAGGTCACGGCCCCGATGGCCACGCCGACGGCCAGCTCGATCAGGGACTGCATCTTCACGCCCCCGTCCGGGGTGGCGATGCCGTAGGCGGCCGGGGTGTAGATGGCGGCGATGGCCACCAGGCAGGCGGCGAGGCCGACCAGGGAGTGGAAGGCGGCCACCAGCTGAGGCATCGAGGTCATCGGCACCTTGCGGGCGATCACCGCGCCCACCCCGCCGCCGATAGCGACGCCGCCGAGGATCAGGGCCACGGTGACGGCGTCCAGGGCCCCCTGCCCCAGCAGGGTGGCGAGGGTGACGGCCACGGCCAGGGCCATGCCGATCATGCCCATGTTGTTGCCCCGGCGGCTGGTCTCGGGGCTGGAAAGCCCCCGCAGCGCCAGGATGAAGAGGACCCCCGAGATCAGGTAGGCCAGTGCTGCGATACTCGGATTCATCCGGCGCCCCCTGCGTCCTCGCCCGGGCGACGGCGTTCGACGCCGTCCCAGGCCTTACGGTTCCTGAGCGCCGCCCAGGACTGGGCCGCCACCGACGCGATCAGCAGCGCGACAGTGACGGCGATGGTGTTGAGCGCGCCCAGTTCAGCCGCCCGCGGCAGCAGGGCCGCGATCAGGCTGAGGGCGACGCCGGTGAAGAACAGGCCAGAGCCGTTGAGCAGACGAATCCACTGCGGCCGCCGGGCGACGACATAGAAATAGACCCCCAGCGCCCCGAGGGCGCTGAAGCCGCTGGCCCAGGTCAATACCGGGATCAGCGTCCTGCTCATTTGGCCTCAGCCTTCGCGATGGGGGCCTTCGCGACGGGCGTCTTCTTCTTGTACATGGCCAGCATGCGCTGGGTGACCAGGAAGCCGCCGAAGATGTTCACGGCCGCCAGCCCCGCGGCCACCGCTCCGCAACCCTTGGAGATCCAGACGGTCGCGCCGGCTTCGGCGCCGGAGACCCCGTGCGCGGCGGCGGCCAGCAGGGCGCCGACGATGATCACCGAGGAGATGGCGTTGGTCACCGCCATAAGCGGCGTGTGCAGGGCGGGGGTCACGCTCCACACCACATAGTAGCCGACGAAGATGGCCAGCACGAAGATGGCGAGGCGGAACACGGTGGGATCGACGGCTTCGATCATGGGCCGGTCCTCGATTGCGTCAGGGATGGGAGGGGCGTTCGGGCGCAGTCCATGACGCCCTAGGCCAGGTTCGGGTGGACGATCTTGCCGCCTTGGGCGACCAGGGCGCCCTTGAGGATCTCGTCCTCGTAGTCAGGGGCGAGCGCGCCCTCCTTGTTCACCAGCAGGCCGGCGAACGAGACGAGATTGCGGGCGTACAGGCTGGAGGCGTCGGCGGCGATCCGGCCCGGCAGGTTGGTGATGCCGACGATCTTCACGCCGTTGGCGGTGACCACCACCTCGTCGGGCATGGCGCCGGCGGTGTTGCCGCCCTGCTCCACCGCCATGTCGATGATCACCGAACCCGGCTTCATCGAGGCCACGTGCTCGGCCGACAGCAGCTTGGGCGCCGGCCGGCCGGGGATCAGGGCCGTGGTGATGACGATGTCCTGCTTCTGGACGTGGGTGGCGACAAGCGCCGCCTGCTTGGCCTGGTATTCGGCCGACATCGGCTTGGCGTAGCCGGCGGCGGTCTCGGCGACCTTGAACTCTTCGTCCTCGACGGCGGTGAACTTGGCGCCCAGGCTCTCGACCTGCTCCTTGGCGGCCGGGCGCACGTCGGTGGCGGTCACCACCGCGCCCATCCGGCGAGCGGTGGCGATGGCCTGCAGCCCCGCGACGCCGGCGCCCATGACGAACACCTTGGCGGCGGCGACCGTGCCGGCGGCGGTCATCATCATCGGCATGCCGCGACCGTATTCGTGGGCCGCCTCGATCACCGCGCGATAGCCGGCGAGGTTGGCCTGGCTGGACAAGGCGTCCATCGCCTGGGCCCGGCTGATCCGCGGCACAAACTCCATGGCGAAGGCGCTGGCGCCCCGTTCGGCCAGGGCCGCGAGCAGGGCCTTGTCGACATAGGGGTTCAGCAGGGCTGCGACGACGGCGCCCGGCTTGAGGGACTGGATCTCGGCCTCTTCGGGGGCGCGCACCTTGAACAGGACGTCGGCGTCCTTCAGGGCGGCTGCGGCGGTCGCGGCGATGCTCGCCCCGGCCGCCTCGTACTCCGCGTCGGTGATTGAGGCGCCGGCGCCGGCGCCGGCCTCGACCACGACCTCGAAGCCGAGGGCCTTCAGTTTCTTGATGCTGTCGGGCGTGGCCGCGACACGGGTCTCCCCGGCGCGCCGTTCCTTGGTGACGGCGATCGTCGCAACCATACAGACCCTCCCCGCACGCGCGGTTCAGCGACCGCAGCGAGCGGCCCAGGTTTGAGATGAATTGTCAGAACTGTCCAGAGTCTCCCGGCCGGGAGGCTCAGTTAGTGCTGGAAGGCTAGTGCCCGGCGTCGGGCTTGTCGCGCAGCATGAAGCCGCCGATGACCGCCACGATGAAAGCGGCGCCGGCCGCCTGGAAGAAGCCTGCGGTCGTGCAGAAGATCAGGACCACGAAAACCAAAGCGACCGCGATCGCGAGCGAGCCCCACTTCGACAAGGCGATGAACCCGTGGAAGGTGGCGGTGTGCTCGGAAATGTCCATGTCTCCGCGGTGATAGTCGGACGGTGCGGCCATGGCGGTTCTGTCCCTCGGGCGTGACGCTACGGGGCGCGAACTATCACGATGCGCGCCTGGGCCTCAAGAGGGCTCAGAACAAGGTCGCTCCGGCCGCAGGCGGGGCGGAGCCGGCCGCCTGCAGTTTGAGCGCCTGGATCAGGCCGTAGGTCAGGTAGCCGTCCGCCGGCAGGCCGCGCGCCTTTTGCCAGGCCCGGGCGGCGGCGCGGGTGCGCGTGCCGATCACCCCGTCGGCTTCCCCGGCGTCAAACCCCAGGCTATTCAGCGACGTCTGGGCCGCCAGCCGGTCAGCCCTGGACAGGGGCTGGTCCGCGGGCCAGGCCTTCGCCAGGATCGGGCGGCGCGCGATGCGGTCGGCCAGCAGCCCCACCGCCAGTGCATAGCTGGTCGAGTTGTTATAGGCGCGGATGGCCATGTGGTTGGGCAGGATCAGGAAGGCCGGCCCCTGCCAGCCGGCGGGCAGGATCAGGCCCATGCCCTCCTGCGCCTCCGAGGCGTTCCAGGTCCCGCCATCGGCGGGCCGCACGCCCAGCGCGGTCCAGTCGGCCCGGGGCCGGAACGGCGCCTCGGCCAGGCCGTAGTCGAAGCCGGCGGGCAGGATCACCTCGCGGGCCCAGCCCTGGCCCCTGCGCCACGCCGCCTTGCGCGCCAGGAAATTGCCCGTCGAGCCGAGGGCGTCGGCCGACGAGCCCCAGATGTCGCGCCGGCCGTCGCCGTCCTCGTCTATGGCCCAGGCCAGATAATCCTCGGGCGTGAACTGGGTCTGGCCCATGGCCCCGGCCCAGGAGCCTTTCAGCCGTTCGCGCGGCGCCTCGCCGGAGAAGATGATGCGCAGGGCCGACATCAGCTGCTGCTCGGCCCAGGCCCGGCGCCGGCCGTCGGCCGCCAGGGTCGCCAGCGAGCGGACCACGTCGTAGCCGCCCTGGTTCTGGCCGAAGTTGGATTCCACCGCCCACACCGACAGCAGGATCTCCGGCGGGACGCCGGTCTTGCCCGACACATCGTTCAGAGGGCCGGAAAGCTCACTGGCCAGGGCCTGGGCGCGCTGGATGCGGGCGTCCGAGATGGAAGCCGCCATATAGTCGCCGATCGGGCGCGACAGCTCCGGCTGGCGGCGGTCGGACGCCACGACGCTGGTATCGAGGCTGAGGCCGGCCAGCTCCTGGACGACCCGGTCACGGGGCAAACCCTGGCCGGCCGCCTTGTCGATGAAGCCCTGACGCCAGGCGTCGAACTCCGCGGCCCCGGGCGTGACGTAAGGGGGGGGCGACGGCGGTCCCAGGGCGGCCTGGAACCAAGACCCGGGCACGGGAGTCACCGTGAGCCCTGCCGTGGAAAGGAGGAAGGTCCGGCGATGCATCTATGAAGGCTAACGGTTTTGGCCTCCCGTTCAACCTTCACAGCGTCACAACGCTGAGAGAGCGCGCAGCCGTCGCCCTACCCAAGTTGACTCAAACGGGGCGCGCCTCTATACGCACCGCCTCGTCGCCCGCGCAGTCGTTTGCGCGGGTTTGCATTTGCGCCGCCTGCTTAAGAGACCGGACCATGAAGGTCAGAAGCTCACTCAAGTCCCTGAAGACCCGCCACCGGGACTGCAAGGTCGTGCGCCGCAAGGGCCGGGTCTATGTGATCAACAAGACCGACCCGCGCTTCAAGGCCCGTCAGGGCTAAGGCCTTGCCGGGGCCGCGCGCGGTCCTGTTCGACGTCGGCAATGTGATGGTGCGCTGGAATCCGCGCACCCTCTATTCCAAGATCTTCCCCGACCCTGGCGAGTGCGACCGGTTCCTGACCGAGGTCTGCACCATGGCCTGGCACACCGAGCACGACCGCGGCGTGCCGATGGCGATGAACGCCGCCCCCCTCATCGCCCGCCATCCCCATTACGAGCAAGCCATCCGCGCCTGGGAGGCCCGCTTCGACGAGATGATCGACGGCGTCATCCCGCAGACCCTCGCCGTGATGGGCGACCTGCACGCCCGCGGCGTGGCGATGTACGGCCTCACCAACATGCCGGCCGAGAAATGGCCCATGGTCCAGGCGCTCAGCCCGGCTTTCGGCCTCTTCAGCGATGTGGTGGTCTCGGCCGACGAGGGCGTGGTCAAGCCTGACCCCCGCGCCTTCGAGATCGCCTGCGCGCGGTCCGGCATGAGCCCCGCCGAGCTGTTCTTCGTCGACGACAGTCCGGCGAATATAGAAGCCGCCCACAGGATGGGCTTTTATGTCCACCTGTTCGACGATCCGGCGGGCTTGCGCCCGGCGCTGGAATCGCGCGGATTGCTGTGAAACTTTCCGGGGGCCGATAAGGCCCCTTCTTGTCGAATGCGGGCCGGTGCGGCCCCCTTCCCTTCCCGGAGTACCCAGATGGCCGACGACGCTAACTTCAGCGGCAATCCCGACGTCCTGAACACCACGGCCCAGGGCCGCCTGAAGACCATCGTCGAGCGCATCGAGCGCCTCGAAGAGGACAAGGCCGCCATCATGGCCGACATGAAGGAGGTCTATCTCGAGGCCAAGGGCGAGGGCTTCGACGTCAAGATCCTGCGCAAGATCATTCGCCTGCGTAAGCAGGACACCGCCAAGCGCCAGGAGGAAGAGGCCCTGCTCGACCTCTATCTGTCCGCCATCGGGGGTCTGTGAAGCGAAAGGCTTCAACACCGGAACAGGCGCGGGAGGCGGCCAAGGCCGCCGCCAAGCGCGCCGCGTTGCGGGCGCTGCGCCGCGCCCGCAACGCGGCCGACAAGGCCGGCGTGGCGCTGTCCGACTGGGAGGGCGAGTTCCTCGGCTCGGTCGAGCAGAGGGTGACCACCTACGGCCGCGCCTTCGGCGATCCCGAGAAGGGCGGCCCCGGCCAGGCCCTCTCCACCCTGCAGACCGTCAAGCTGAAGGAAATCGCCGGCAAGGCGGCGGGGGACAAGCCGCCGCGCAGGGGCCTCGCGCGCAAGCCCTTCAAGCCAAGACCTTAGCGGACCCGCGCCACGGCCTCGGCCGCCCCTTATGCTTAACGCGCCGGAAAACATAAAGGAGGGGATTTCATGGTATATATTATAATAACTGGGATGGTTTACGCCGGTTAAGCCTAACAGATACCGGCCCAATATTCATCATACAACCTCACCGTTACTTCATGGGTGAGTTGTAATCTTGCGCCTGAGATTAGGCATGAGGTTGCTATGAATATCGGAGTGTGCGCCGCCGCCCTGTCGTGCTCGGCCGCCCTGGCGGCCGGCCTCGCGGGAACACAGGTGGTGTCCGGCGACCGCGACGCCGGCCAATTCCAGGAGATCTTCGGTCCGCCCGTCGAACTGCTGCTGCCAGGCCAGACCCCCGAGCAGATCGAGGCGGCCGAGGCCGCGGCGCGCTGCGATACGATCGACTTCCTCGAGTGCCACAAGGCGCCGGAATCGGCGACGGCCATGGCCGGCGAGGTCTACGCCCTGCCGGCGCCGACCGGCGATCCGGCCAAGGATCTGGCGACCCTGCAGGCGGCGGTGAAGAACAAGCGCTACGGCGTCATCGACGGCGCGGCCGGCGGCAAGCGTCAGGTCTACACGATCCGGGGCATGCTCGAGATCAACCGGACCCTGGCCATCCGCAACCTCGAGCTCAAGCAGCTGGACGACGACAAGGTGGTTCGCACCATCTACGCCGCCGGCGGCGGCACGCCGATCACCCTGCGGCTGGAGAACATCAAGATCGAGCGCGGCCCCAAGGACAGCGAGGCGACGGGCTCGGTCTCCGACTCCGCCGGCATCTGGACCACGGACGTGACGCCGGAATTCCGCAATATCGAGATCACCGGCGGCGGCAAGGGCGACGGCATCATCGTCGTCAACTCGACCGGCGGCTACCTCACGGACATCTACGTCCACGACATCACCTGGACGCCCTATGCCGAAGACCAGGCCGATCCGGAGTTCTGGAAGAACTATACCCTGGCCACCCTGCAGCGTAAGGGCGACTGGAACGGCTTCACCATCACCGACTTCGACGGCCGGACCATGGCCAAGAAGCGGGTCGAAGAGCAAATCTACGGCATCGTCCTGGCCAATGTGACCAACCTGGACGTCATCCGGCCCCGCATCGAGCGGCTGCTGACCCGGTTCTCCGACGGCATGCTCTACCCCTACCAGAGCGACGGCATCACCGTGAACTCGGGCAACGATATCCGCATCGTCGACGCCAAGATCACCCATGTCGCCGAGGGCATCGACGTCCCGGGCTTCCCGGCCAACGGCATCGAGATCTCCGGCGCGATGGTCTCGGACGCCCCCCTGTTCTGCTTCAAGACCCGCGGCTCCTACGACTCCCGGAGCGTGGCGGTGAAGGAGGAGGACGCCCACGTCACCGTGCGCGACTCCACCGGCACGCGCTGCGGCATGGCGGCCTATTCCGTCGGGGCCGGCGCCCAGGCCTGGCTCGAAGACACCCAGGCCATCGACACCGGCCTTGGGCCGGGCGGCACGGCGGCGCCGGGCATCGGCACCGTCGCGGCCTACCGCTTCTTCCGCAGCACTTCCCTGCCGAACCTGCAGGCCGGCTCGAGCACCATGGGCATGCGCATCACTGGCGCCACGGTGTCGAACCCCAACTCCACCGTCATGAAGGCGGCGTTCCACAGCGAGAACGACCCCAAGGATCGCCGCACCTTCGCCATGGCCAGCAACTTCGCGCTGAACAACCCCGCCAGGGCCGATGTCGAGGTGGCGCGGAACTTCACCGTGGTCGACGCCGGCGCCGGCACGGGGGCCCGGGCCCGGGTCGTCACCCAGCCCGAAGCCGTGGCCAAGCCCACCGAAGTGGCGGCCAACCCCTAAGGCGCCAGGCCCTTAAGACAGACGACCGGCGCCGGCGGGCTTCAGCCCCCGGCGCCGAGCGCTGTCTGCACCCGCCCCAGCCAGGCCTGGATGGCGGGGAAGCCGGACATCTCGAACCCGCCCTCGTGCGCCAGGCCCGTGTAGGCGCTGAGCGAGATGTCGGCGAGGCTGAGTCGGTCGCCGGCCAGCCACGGCGCGGCGGCCAGCGCCCGCTCCATCAGCCCCAGGACGGCCAGCCCGCGCTCCATCAGCCGCGGCTCGATCTCGTCCTCGGCCTTGCCCAGGTACAGTTTCTGGAACCGCCGCACGGCGATGACCGGCTCGTGGCTGTACTGCTCCCAGAACAGCCACTCGAACATCTTGGCCCGGTCATAGGCATCCTGAGGGATTAGGTCCGATCCCTCGGCCAGATGGAAGATGATGGCGTTGGACTGGGCCAGGGCCCGCCCGTCCTCCAGCACCACGGCGGGGACCTGCCCCGCCGGGTTCATGGCCAGGAACGCCGGCGTGCGCGAACCGCCGCTCATGATGTCGACGTGCACCCAGTCGTAGGCCCGGCCCAGGTGGTCGGCCGTCCACTTCACCTTCAGGCAATTGCCCGACCTGAGGTCGCCGTAGATCGTCATCCGCGCCATGGCCGCCCCCGCTCACGGTCGAGCCTAGCGCGTGAACGGCGTCAGATCATCCGGGATGGCGGGGGGCGAATGGTGGAGCCGAGCGGAGTCGAACCGCTGACCTCTTCATTGCGAACGAAGCGCTCTACCAACTGAGCTACGGCCCCATACGCCCCGGCGCGCGCGGGTAGCGAGGCCCGGCGCGGGAGGCGGCAAATAAGGGGCGCGTCTGTCCCTTGTCAAGCGAACGCGCGGTGCGCGCCGGAGTTGTCCTTGCGGGTCCGACGAGACGCGGGCTAGAAGCGGGCGTCCGGGCTCTGGAGGGATCATGGCCACCGCGCTGCTGTTTCTGATCTTCAGCCTGATCGACCTGATCATCTTCGTGGTGATCGTGACCGCGATCCTGTCGTGGCTGATCGCCTTCGACGTGCTCAATGTGCGCAATCCGACGGTCAACCGCATCGTCAATGTGCTGACGGCGATCACCGATCCCCTGCTGCGGCCGATCCGGCGGTTCATGCCCAACCTCGGCGGCATCGACATCAGCCCGATCATCCTGCTGCTGCTGCTGCAGGCCCTGAAGATCCTGATCCGCAACACCATCGCCGGCCCCCTGATCGCCGCCCTCGGCTGATCCGTTGCGTCTGCACGTCCGGCTGACGCCCAAGGCGAGCGCGGACCGCATCGACGGCTGGACCACGGACGCCGACGGACGCCCGGTCCTGGCCGTTCGCGTGCGCGCCGCCCCCGTCGAAGGCGAGGCCAACGCCGCCCTGGAGGCCCTGATCGCCAAGGCCCTTGGGGTGCGCCGGTCGGCGGTGTCGGTGGTCCGCGGCGGCCAGAGCCGGCTCAAGGCGGTGGAGATCGAGGGGATCGATGCGACGGAGGTGGAGCGGCTTCTGGGTCCCTTCTCCGCCTAGCCTTTCATCCGCGAGTACAGCTCCGCCACCTTGGCCAGTTCGCGCTCGGCCTCGGCGCGGTCGGGGGTCTCGTTGGCGTCGTTCCAGCCGACCGCCTCGGTGGGGCCCGTGCCCTGGATGACGATGCCGTCGGTGCGCGGCAGGACGGTAAGGTCGCGGTAGGAGATGCCGTACTTCACCTCCGGCTGCGGGATCAGCCAGGCGATCTGGCCGCGCACGGGGATGATGCTCTCGTCCTTCCACAGGGTGCGGGCGCCATAGCCGGTGCAGTTGATCACCACCGGCTGCGGCAGGCGCGCCAGGTCCGCCGGCGTATCGAACTCCATCGTCTCCAGCTTGCCCCCCGCCAGCAGGAAGTCGTTGAGCATGACGTGGCCCAGGGCGGCGATGTTGAACTGCAGGGCGCTGTTGCGCTGGACATAACGCGTCGGGAACGGGGTCGAGCCCGGCGGCATCATGATCGAGCGCGGCGTCAGGTCGGCGACGCGGCTGCCGTAGGCGGCGAAGCCCATGGTGTCTTCGCGCCGGTGGCGGGCGCGCACCGCCTCGGGGCTCTCGTCGGAGAGGTTGTAGCGGTCGGTCCATTCGACCGGTTCGCCGGGCAGGCCCAGCAGCCCCCGGTACGCCTTGAACGAGGTCCGCGTCATCTGTTCCCACAGGGCCGGGAAATCGGTCGGGGCGTCGGCGGCCTTGGCCACGCGACTGTCCGGCGACCAGGTGCCGGTAGCCCGGGCCGAGCGGATGTAGGGCATGCGCTCCTTGGCGTAGATGGTGACCCGGGCGCCCTCTCGCTGGGCGGTCAGGGCGGCGGCCAGCCCCAGGGCCCCGCAGCCGATCACCGCAATGTCGCGCTGGCCCCCCTCCATCGCCTTGGGGACCACCACGGCCGCCGAGCCCCATGACAGGGACCAGCCCGAGCCGCCGTGCCCGTAGTTGTGCACCACCCGCTTGCCCGCCACCTGCTCCACGTCGAGGCGAGGCCCGGCGGCGCGGAACGGGCGCAGGCAGACGGTGATGTCGAACAGGCGGTCGGGGTGCACGCGGATAGGCGCGAGCGGCGGTGGGCGGTCGTAGAAGGCCAGGCCCGCCGGGCCGGCGGCCGTGCCCGCCGTGGCGCAGCCGCCGAGCGCCAGGGCGCCGGCCGTCATCGAGCCGCTCAGGAATCCGCGTCGATCCATCTCATGCCTCGTTTTTTCGCCCGCTACGCTTCTGGTCGGTTTGCACCCGATACGCGACATCCCATTGCGCCCGCGCGCGGCGGAGATCGTCAACTGGTGGTTCTTTGAGCCGCGGTGGCCTAGAGACGGGCGACCCCTCCCGAAAGACCGCGAAGACCCATGGCCTGGAGCCGCCGCTACGACGAAGCCGACCCGCAGCGGGTCAACAAATGGCTGGCCCAGAACGGCGTCTGCTCCCGCCGCGAGGCCGAGGCGCTGATCGCCGCCGGCCTGGTCTCCATCGACGGCCAGCGCGTCGACGACGTCGGCCGCAAGATCGAGCACGGCCAGACCCTGGTCCTGGCCGACGCCGCCCAGAAGACCCTGGAGAACCACCTCACCGTCGTGATCCACAAGCCGGCCGGGGTGGTCTCATCCCAGCCGGAACCCGGCCAGATCCCCGCTGTGCGCCTGCTGACCAAACAGGCCCTGTGGGGCTGGAGCAAGGTCATCCCCGGCCTCGACAACAAGCTCGCCCCCCTCGGGCGCCTCGACATGGATTCGCGAGGCCTGCTGATCCTGTCGGAGGACGGGGTCCTGGCCAAGGCGCTGATCGGGCCGGAGTCCAAGCTCGACAAGGAGTACCGGGTCGCGGTGATGGGCGAGCTGACGGAAGCGAAGATGGACCTGCTGCGCCACGGCCTGGAGTTGGACGGACGCAAGCTGCGCCGGGCCGAAGTCGAGCTGATCAGCGACCAGCGGCTGAAGATCGTCCTCACCGAGGGCCGCAACCGCCAGATCCGCCGCATGTGCGAACTGGTCGAGCTGAAGGTCGTCGACCTGTTCCGCGTCCGCATCGGCCCCCTGACCCTGGGCGACATGCCCGAGAACCGCTGGCGCGTGCTGACCGCGGACGAACGCACGGCGCTGATCGCGGAGTCGATGTAGCCGGTCTTCGTCTAGACCACCTGCCCCGCGCACCACCCGCTCGCCCAGGCCCACTGGAAATTGTAGCCGCCGAGCCAGCCTGTCACGTCCACCACCTCGCCGACGAAATACAGGCCCGGAATGGCCTTGGCCGCCAGAGTGTGGGAGTCGAGGTGGGCGGTGTCGACCCCGCCCAGGGTCACCTCGGCGGTGCGATAGCCTTCGGAACCCACCGGCTTGACCCGCCAGCCATTGACCGCCGTCGCCACCGCCCGCAGCACCTTGTCCGGGGTGTCGGCGAGGTTGCCTCTTACGCCCTCGGCCGCCGCGACCAGTTCGGCCAGACGGCGCGGCACGTGCAGGCTGAGGGCGGTATGGACCGCCTGGCGCCCGTTCGCGCCCTTGGCCGCCTTCAGGGCGTCGTAGACGTCGGTCCCCGGGGCCATGTCGACCACGATCTCGCCGCCCTCGCGCCAATAGGACGAGATCTGCAGGATGGCCGGGCCGCTGATCCCCCGGTGGGTGAACAGCATGGCCTCGTCGAAGCGGGTCTTGCCGCTGGCCACCCGGGCGTCCACGGCCACCCCGGCCAGGGGTTTCAGTCGCTCCAGCAGCCCGACCTCGAAGGTCAGGGGCACGAGCGCCGGCCGCGTGTCGGTCACCGCCAGTCCGAACTGGCGCGCCACGTCATAGCCCCAGCCGGTCGCCCCCATCTTGGGGATCGACTTGCCGCCGGTGGCGACCACCAGTGCCTCGCAGGTGATGGCCTGGCCGCCGACCGAGAGGCTGAAGCCAGCCTCCGTCTTCTCCACCCGATCCACGGCCGTCGCCAGCCGCAGGGTCGCCCCGTGCCGTTTCATCAGGCCCGTCAGCATGTCGACGATCTGGGTGGCCGGGCCGTCGCAGAACAGCTGGCCGAGGGTCTTCTCGTGCCAGGCGATCTTGTGCGCATCGACCAGGGCGATGAAGTCGGCGGGCCGGTAGCGGCTCAAAGCCGAGATGCAGAAGCGCGGATTGGCGGAGAGGAAGTTCTGCGCCGTGGTGCGGGTGTTGGTGAAGTTGCAGCGCCCGCCGCCGGAGATGCGGATCTTCTCCCCCGGCGCCTTGGCGTGGTCGAGCACCAGCACCCTGCGCCCGCGCTTGGCGGCCTCGATGGCGCACATCATGCCCGCCGCGCCCGCGCCGACCACCACCACGTCGAACTGGGCCATGCGTCTATCCGATCATCCCGGCGGAAGCCGGGACCCAGGTTTTAGCGGTCGCACACGGGTCAGGAAAAAGCCTGGGCCCCGGCTTTCGCCGGGGTGATCGGGAAAAAACTTTAGACGTCCACCTCGGCGTCCAGGGCGTTTTCCTGGATGAACTCGCGGCGGGGCTCGACCAGGTCGCCCATCAGGCGGGAGAACATGTCGTCGGCGTCGTCGGCGTGGGCGACCTTCACCTGCAGCAGGGTGCGGGCGTTGTAGTCGAGGGTGGTCTCCCACAGCTGCTCGGCGTTCATCTCGCCCAGGCCTTTGTAGCGCTGGATCGACAGGCCCTTGCGCCCCGCGTCCATGATCGCGGCCACCAGGTCCATCGGCCCGCGCACGGTCGCCGTCTTGTCCTTGCGGCGGAAGGTGGCGGGACTGGCGAAGGTGTCGGCCAGGGCCGCGGCCCGCTCGGCCAGGCGCCGGCCGTCGGCGGCGTGGATCAGAAGGTCGTCGAGGACGATGCGCTCGTTGACCCCGCGGCGGATGCGGCTGAACACGAAGCCGCCGCCGACCGCCGCCGCCTCGCCGCTCCAGTCCCCGTCGCCTTCCTCGGCATAGAGGTCGAGGCGCTTCGCGGCCGCGGCCGGATCGGGATTGTCGCCCAGGAGCCCCGCCAGGGCGGCCTGTTCGATGGCGAAGGTCGGGGCGCGCGAGGCCAGGCGGTCGACCGAGGCCTTGGCCTGGCGGCTCTCGACCACCAGCCGGCGCAGATCCGCGCCCATCAGCCGCTCGCCGTTCGGCAGGTCGAGCTCGGCCCCCTCGACGCCTTCGTCGAACAGGTAGGATTCGTACTCGGCGTCGTCCTTGAGGTAGCGCGACGCCTTGCCCTTGCTCGCTTTGTAGAGCGGCGGCTGGGCGATGTAGAGGTAGCCGCGCTCGATCAGCTCCGGCATCTGCCGGTAGAAGAAGGTCAACAGCAGGGTGCGGATGTGGGCGCCGTCGACGTCGGCGTCCGTCATGATGATGATCTTGTGGTAGCGGATCTTGTTGGCGTCGAACTCGTCGCGCCCGATCCCGGCCCCGAGCGCCATGATCAGGGTGCCGATCTGCTCGGAGCCCAGCATCTTGTCGAAGCGGGCGCGCTCGACGTTGAGCACCTTGCCCCTGAGCGGCAGCACCGCCTGGTTCTCGCGGTTGCGGCCCTGCTTGGCCGAGCCGCCGGCGGAATCGCCCTCGACGATGAACAGCTCGGACTTGGCCGGGTCGCGTTCCTGGCAGTCGGCCAGCTTGCCGGGCAGGGAGGTGATATCGAGCGCCGACTTGCGGCGGGTCAGCTCGCGGGCCTTGCGGGCGGCCTCGCGCGCGGCGGCGGCCTCGACGATCTTGGAGACGATCTGGCGGGCTTCGGCCGGATGCTCCTCGAACCATTGCGACAGCATCTCGCCGACCAGGCCTTCGACGGCCGGGCGCACTTCCGACGACACCAGCTTGTCCTTGGTCTGGGACGAGAACTTGGGGTCGGGCAGCTTGACCGACAGGACGCAGGTCAGCCCCTCGCGGGCGTCCTCGCCGGAGACGCCGACCTTCTCGCGCTTGGCCGCGCCGGAGGTCTCGACATACCCGCCGATCACCCGGGTCAGCGCCCCGCGGAAGGCGGCCAGGTGCGTGCCCCCATCCCGCTGGGGGATGTTGTTAGTGAAGCACAGCATGGTCTCGTGGTAGCTGTCGTTCCACCACAGGGCGAGGTCGATCTCGACCTGTTCGCGCTTGCCGCGGACCACGATCGGGCTCTTCAGGATCGGGGTCTTCGACTTGTCGATGTGGCGCACGAAGGCCTCGACGCCCCCGTCGTAATGCATGATCTCCTCGAACGGCTCGGCCTCGCGCAGGTCGCGGAAGCGGATCGTCACGCCCGAGTTGAGGAAGGCCAGCTCGCGCAGCCGGTGCTCGAGGGTCTTGCGGTCGAACTCGATCGCCGAGAAGGTCTCCTTCGACGGGAAGAAAGTAACGCTGGTGCCGGTGAGCGGATGGCCGTTCTCGCGCAGGGGCGCGTCGCCGGTCTCCTTCAGCGAGGTCACCGCGTCGCCGCGCTGGAAGCGCATCTCGTGGACCTTGCCCTCGCGCCAGATCTTCAGGTCGAGGAAGTCGGACAGGGCGTTGACGACGCTGACGCCCACCCCGTGCAGGCCGCCGGAGACCTTGTACGAGCCGCCCTCGTCGTTGGCGAACTTACCGCCGGCGTGCAGCTGGGTCATGATGACCTCGGCCGCCGAGACGCCCTCTTCCGGGTGGATGGCGGTGGGGATGCCGCGCCCGTCGTCGGTGACCGTGGCCGAGCCGTCGGCGTTGAGGATCACCTCGACCCGCGTCGCCCAGCCGGCCAGGGCCTCGTCGATGGCGTTGTCGACCACCTCATAGACCATGTGGTGCAGGCCCGAGCCGTCGTCGGTGTCGCCGATGTACATGCCGGGGCGCTTGCGCACCGCGTCCAGCCCCTTGAGCACCTTGATCGAGCTGGCGCCGTAGTCTTCGGCTCCAGTGTTGTGCGGCGTCTCGTCAGTCATCCAGTCAGTCCGTGATGGGAGCGAGGGCGGAGGCGTCGACACGCACCCCTTGGGCCCGTCCCTGCAGGTCTTCGAACAGCGCGCGGTCGGTTCCGGTGAGGAAAGCCTGGAGCCCGAGCGCCGTGATTTCGTCGAACAGCGCGGCCCGCCGATGGGCGTCCAGATGCGCGGCGACTTCGTCCAGCAACAATATAGGATTCGGATCGGATTTCGCACGCGAAAGTCGCGCTGCTTGAGCCAAAACCAGGTTCAAAATCAGCGCTTTCTGCTCTCCGGTGGAGCATTCCCCGGCCGGGCGGTCCTTTTCGGCGTGGATCACCGACAGATCGGTGCGATGGGGCCCGGTCAGGGCCCGCCCGGCGGCGGCGTCGCGGGGTCGCGCCCGGGCCAGGGCGACCCTCAGTTTCGCCTCCGTCTCCGCATCGGAATCCGCCCAGTCGCCGGTGAGGCTGAGCCGCGCCTGCGGGAAGGGACGCGTTGCGCGGCCGTCGATTTCAGCCTGGAGGGCCGCCAGCGTCCGGGCCCGCCCCGCCGCCAGGGCGGCGCCGGACTTGGCGGCCTGCGCCTCCAGGGCGTCGAGCCAGGTCGGGTCGGGGGTCTCGTCCGAGAGCAGCCGCCCACGCTCGCGGATCGCCTTCTCGTAGGCCGCGGCGACCCCCGCATGGCCGGGCTCGGCGGCGAAGGTCAGGCGGTCGAGGAACTGGCGCCGGGCCGTGCCGCCCTCCAGGAACAGCCGGTCCTGCTGGGGGGTCAGCCAGACCAGGCGCATCACCTCGCCCAGGCGCCCCGGCGGAACGGTCTCGCCCTCGATGCGCACGGTGCGGCGCACCGCCTCGGGCTCCACCCCCGTGCCGACCCGGACCTCGCCGTCGGCCGTTTCGACCCGCGCGGCCACGCTCCACGCCCGCCCCCGGGCCTCGCCCGGCAGCCGCCGACCAACCTCGGCCGCCCCGGCCCCGCGCAGGCCCCGGCCGGGCGCGAAGAAGGACACCGCTTCAAGCAGGTTGGTCTTGCCCGCCCCATTGGCCCCGAACAGGAAGACGGGTCGCCCGTCGAGGGACAGCTCGGCGCGTTCGTAGGAGCGGAAGTCGGTGAGGGTGAGGTGGGTGAGGCGACTAAGCACAAGTAAACCCGATCATCCCGGCGGACGCCGGGACCCAGGTTTTAGCCGAGCCACTGCCCTTCGGACATGTCCCGCCAACCTGGGTTGAAGCGCTCGATCATCTCGATCTTCCACGCGCGCTTCCATTCCTTGATGCGCCGTTCGCGGCGAAACGCGGCTTCGCGCGTGTCATGCGCCTCATACCAGACAAGCATGTGGACGCCGTGCTTGCGCGTGAATCCGGAGCCGCCGTTCTCCCTGTGCTCCCACATCCGTTTTGCCAAGTCATCGGTGGACCCGGTGTAGAGGGTCCCATTCCGATGGCTGGCCAGGATGTAGGTGTAGAACATCGCTAAAAAACCTGGGTCCCGGCTTTCGCCGGGATGAACGGTTCATAGCGCAGCGCGTCCAATCACACCCTCAGCGGCATCAGCACGTACTGCACGCCGCGGTCCACGGGATCGAGCACCAGGGTCGGGGAGGCGGGGGCCGGCGACGTCGAGCAGGTAGCGGGCGTTGAAGCCGATCTCGAAGCTGTCGCCGTCGTAATCGACCTCGAGCTCCTCGACCGCCTGGCCGGCCTCCATGTTGCGCACGGTCAGAACGAGCTTGCCGGGCTCCAGCGCCAGCTTCACCGATCGCGACTTCTCGGCCGAGATGGTGGCGACCCGGTCCACGGCCTGGGCGAACAGGGCGTTGTCGATCATCACCACCTTCTGGTTGTCCTTGGGGATGACGCGGACATAGTCGGGGAACGAGCCGTCGATGACCTTGGAGGTCAGGGAGGCCTGGCCGAAGGCGAACCGCACCTTGGCGGCCGAGACTTGCAGCTCCACCGGGCCGGTGGCGTCTTCGAGCAGGCGGCGGGCCTCCTGGATGGTCTTGCGGGGCACGATCACGCCCGGCAGGCCGACCGCGCCTTCAGGGGCCGCCATCTCGGCCAGGGCCAGGCGGTGGCCGTCGGTCGCCACGGCGCGCAGGCGGGCCTCGCCTCCCTCCATCACCGTGTGCAGGTAGAGGCCGTTGAGGTAGTAGCGGGTCTCCTCGGTGGAGATGGCGAAGCGGGTCTTGTCGATCAGCCGGGCCAGGGCGGCGGCGTCGAGGACGATGCGCCCGCCCAGGCCGTCGGACGACATCACCGGGAAGTCACCCGCCGGCAGCACCGGCAGGTTGAAGCGCGAGCGGCCGGCGGCCACCGACAGGCGCGGATCCTCGCCGGCGAACTTCAGCTCCACCTCGGCCCCGTCGGGCAGCTTGCGGACGATCTCGTACAGGGTCTGAGCCGGGGCGGTGATCTGACCATGGACGCTGACGTTGGCGTCGGCGTGATCCACCACCTCCATGTCCAGGTCGGTGGCCGACAGGGACAGGCCGTTGTTGTCCGCCGACAGCAGCACGTTGGACAGGATCGGAATGGTGTTGCGCCGCTCGACCACGCTCTGCACGTGGCCGAGAGCCTTCATGAGCGCCGCTCGCTCGATACTGAGCTTCATATCGTCGTCCGGATGAGGTCCCGTGCGAATCGACCGATCGCACGCCTGGGCAAGCCGAGGGCCGCCGAGAGTATCCGAAAACAGGCCGTGGTGAAGGCCTCTATCGGCCCTCGGGTCAGGCGATGATGTCGGGGGTCAGCTGGTCCTCCAGCCGGACGATCTCGTCACGGAGGGAAAGCTTCTTTTTCTTGAGCCGCGCGATGCGGATCATATCCGGCAGCGGGCGCGCCTCCAGGGCCTCCACCGCCGCGTCGAGGTCCTGGTGCTCCACCTTGAGCGCGGCCAGCCGCGACCGCAGGCCGTTCTCTTCCGCGTCGCCGCCGGGGTCGTCGTCGTTCATGCCGTTCCTGTCCGGAGAAGCCCGCATTTCCATCGCTGGCCGGGCCGCCGCGAAAAATAGCAAACGGCGCCCTGGGGTAAAGCGAATGCGAGCTGAGCCGCAAACCTCACGCGCCCGTGAAGGGACTCGATCCGTACCCGGTGCTCTACTGGTTCGTCCCTATAGCTAGGAGGCGCGACCCATGGCGATCGACGGACGTATCCGCGAACTCGGCTCCCGTCATCAACACCTCGAGAAGGTCATAGAAGAAGAAGCCCGCCGCCCCAGCGCGGACTCGCTCCGCGTCCGAGAACTCAAGACCCAGAAACTGCGCCTGAAGGAGGAGATCGAAGTCCTCCGCGGCGCCCGGGCCCACTAGCCTTCCCCATTATAGCCCGTCATCCCCGGATCGCGCTTTCGCGTGACCGGAGGATGACGGCGGCTGGCCTTTATCGTCGTTAGTCGTTGTCGTCGTCGGACTGTTCGGCCACGCCGGTCTGGCTGGCGGGCAGCAGAGTCGCGCCCTCGCCGAGACCCTTCTTGGCGTCGTCCTTGTTCTTCTTGTCGGCCGCCTTGCGGACGACCTCGTCGAGTTCGAGCTGGCCGACGAGGCCCAGGGTCACGGGATCGACCGGCTTGATGTTGGCCGCGTTCCAGTGCTGACGGTTGCGCACCTGGTCAATGGTGGCCTTGGTGGTGCCGAGCAGCTTGGAGATCTGGCTGTCGGCGATCTCCGGATGGTTGCGGATGAACCAGGCGATGGCGTCCGGCCGGTCCTGGCGGCGCGACACGGGGGTATAACGCGGCGCCTTCTTGTTCGGCTTCAACAGTTCGGCATGGCGGCTGACCAGGGCCTTCATGCGGTAGTTCGGATCGGCCTGGGCCTTGTCGAGCTCTTCGCGGGACAGCTGACCGTTAGCGATCGGATCGGCGCCGCGGATGTCGCGGGCGACCTCGCCGTCGGCGATGCCGTTTACTTCCAGCGGGTGCAGGCCGGCGAAGTCGGCGATTTGCTCAAAGGTCAGGGACGTGTTGTCCACCAGCCAGACGGCGGTGGCCTTCGGCATCAGAACGTCGCTCATGGGCGTCGGGCCCCTTCTCTATTGGCGCGCCTCAGCAGCTTGGCTGGCGCGTCCCTGAAACGGCTCCGCCCGGCCTTTCGGCCGGGCGGTGTTGCTGACGGATATAGTGGATTTCGCGATACCAAGCGAAGGTTTTTCAGGATCAGGCCCCGGCGATCCCGATCAGCCCATCAGCGCCCTGTGCTCGGCTTCGAAGCGGGCCTGTTCGGCGCCGATGCTGTGCAGGATCTCCCAGGTGAACAGGCCGGTGTCGTGGCCGTCGTCGAAGCCGATGCGCATGGCGTAGCGGCCGATGGGAGTCAGCGCCTTGATGGCGACCCCGGTCGCGTCGATCGGCAGGGGGCTGAGGCCAAAGCCGCCGTGCCCGCGCGCGTCGGCGGCGGGGGTCATCACCCGCAGCAGGGCGGCGGGGATTTCGAACCGTTCACCCGTGTCGAAGGTCACGTCGAGCCTGCGCCCCCCCTGGCGGACCTTCAGCTCGGTCGGCCACGGCGCGCTCATTGCGCCTCGTCCAGGCGGCGCGCTTCCTCGGGCAGCATGATCGGGGCGCCGTCGCGGATCGGATAGGCGAGGTTCGCGCCGCGGCTCACCAGCTCGTTCTTGTCGCGGTCGTACTCGAGCGGACCGTGAGTCACCGGACAGACCAGGACCTCGAGCAGGCGGGGATCGATGTCTCCCGTCCGGGGCAGTTGCGTGGAATCGGCCATGGCGGGAGCCTTACTGCAGCTGGGATGGATTGTCGTCGTCGGCGGCCGCATCGATGCGCAGGAGCGCGGTCAGGGCCGCCCGCCGCGCCGCAAGGTCGCGGGCCTCCAGCAGCGCCTGCTTCTCGCCCTGCTCGAAGGGCAGGGCCATGGCCAGGCTGTTGACCAGGGCCTCCAGCGGGGCCTCCTTGGCCATGCGCCAGTCCACATCCAGGCCGCGCCGCTCCAGATAGGCCTTCAGGGCGGCCAGCACCTCCTCGCGGCCGACGTCGCCCTCCTCGTCCAGGGGATGCAGGTCCGCCTCGAAGGGCGCGAAGTCGGCCCGAACCTGGCGGTAGGGCCCCCGCACGGGCAGCTCCGCCCCCAGGCGGAAGCGGCACACCCCGGTCAGGGTGATCAGGTAGCGGCCGTCCGAGGTCTCGGCGTAGCTGGTGATGCGGCCAGCGCAGCCGATCTGAGCCAGGCTCGGGGCTGCCGGCTCCCCGTCATTGCCGAAGGTGGGGGCGCCCCCTTGCGTCTGGATCATGCCGATGATGCGGTCGCCGGCCATCACGTCGTCGATCATGTTGAGGTAGCGCGGCTCGAAGATGTTCAGCGGCAGCATGCCGTGCGGCAGCAGCAGCGCCCCGTCGAGGGGGAAGACCGGGATCACCTGCGGCAGGTCCGCCGCCTTGAGGTAGGCAGCCATCGGTCCCTCCAATGCGCTCAGGAGAACAGGATCGAAGATAGCCGCCGCCGCCCGCTCTTGGCGATCTCGGACGCAGGCCCGGCGGCTTCGAACACGGTGAGGAGTTGCTTGCGGGCCGCGTCGTCGTTCCAGGCCCGGTCCTTCTCGATGATGATCAGGAGGTGGTCCATGGCCGCCTGCAGCTCGCCGCGCCCGGCGAGGATCTTGGCCAGCTCCAGCCGCGCCTCATGGTCGGCGGGGTCGGCGGCCAGACGCTGCTCGAACGGCGCGGTCTCGCCGTCGGCCTGTTCGGCCAGGGCCAGGGCGGCGCGCACGGCGGCCAGGTCCGGATCCTTGGCGTCGTCCGGCGCCATGGCGGCCACTTCCCCGGCCCGCTCGGCGTCGCCGCCGGTCAGGTAGCAGCGGGCCAGGCCCGCGATGGCCTTCAGGTTCTTGGGGTCGAGGGTCAGGGCCTGGGCGTAGGCCTGGCCGGCGCCGCCCAGGTCGCCTTCGGCCAGGGCCGCGGCGCCCTCGGCCAGCAGGGCTTCCATGTCGGCCTCGCCGTCGTCCTCGTCGCCGGGGCCGGTCAGGCGACCGATGAAGGCCTTGACCTCGCTCTCGGGCAGGGCGCCCAGGAAGCCGTCCACCGGCTGGCCGTTCGAGAAGGCGTAGACCGCAGGGATCGACTGCACGCGCAGCTGCCCGGCGACGCCGGGGTTCTCGTCAATGTTGATCTTGACCAGCTTGACCGCGCCGCCGGCGGCGCGGACCGCTTTTTCGATCACCGGGGTGAGCTGGCGGCACGGGCCGCACCAGGGGGCCCAGAAGTCGACGATCACCGGCCTGCGGCGGGATTCTTCCACCACATCGGCCATGAAGCCCGCGTCGGAGCCTTCCTTGACCAGATCGTCCGCATCCACGGCGCCCGCGCTACCCAGCATTCCGATCCGTCCCTCGATGTTCCTGAGGTCCGTAACATGGTCCCCGCGCGCCGCCCCCGCAATCCGGGGGCGGGCTCATCGGCGTGACAATCCGGCGAAATCGACCACGAGGGGCTCGCGCCCCAGGGCCGCCAGGAAGGCCAGGAAGCCTTCGCGGCTGACGGCGGTGGTGGCGTCGTTGGACAGCGGGTGGAAATTGACCGTCTCATGGGCCAGCAGCGCCGCGTCGACCATGAAGCGGACCCGGTGATCCGGGTCGTTGATCAGGGCGAAGGCGGTCACCGACCCGGGCGTCACCCCAAGCGCGTCGTAGAGCCGCTCGGCCGAGCCGAAGGACAGGCGCGCCGAGCCGATGGCCGCCGGCAGGGCCTTGAGGTCGATGGCCGTCTCGCCCAGGGCGCTGACCAGCCAAAGCTGGCCCTTGGCGTCCTTCAGGAACAGGTTCTTGGTATGGCCGCCCGGCATGGCCGCCTTGATCTGCGCCCCCTCCTCGACCCGGAACACCGGCGGGTGCTCAAAGGTCATGTGGGCGATCCCATGAGCGCCCAGGAAGGCGAACAGCGCGTCTCGGGTCGCTGGAGCGGTTGTCATGGCGCCGAGCTACATGCGCGCGGCCACGGCGCCAAGCCATGGTCCCGCCGAACCGATTCGGTCTAAACCTCGCGCGATGCAGTAGGTAGGAAACGTCTGATGATCCGCTCACGCCGCGCCCGCATCGTGGCCACGCTCGGCCCCGCCAGCCGCACCCCCGAGATGGTGCTGGCCCTGGCCGTCGCCGGCGCCGACGTGTTCCGGCTCAACTTCAGCCACGGCAGCCACGAGGACCACGCCGCCAACTGCGCCGCCGTGCGCCAGGCCGAGGTCGCGTGCGGCCGGCCGCTCGGCGTGCTGGCCGACCTGCAGGGCCCCAAGCTGCGGCTGGGCAAGTTCAAGGACGGGGCGATCGCCGTCCAGCCCGGCTACCGCCTGCGCCTCGACCTCGACAAGGCCCCCGGCGACGAGACGCGGGTCAACCTGCCCCATCCGGAGCTGTTCGCGGCCATGCGCCCCGGCGTGCTGTTGCTGGTCGACGACGGCAAGGTGCGGCTGCGGGTGGTCGAGTGCGGCAAGGATTGGGCCGAGGTCGAGGTGGTGCAGGGCGAGCGCCTGTCCGACCGCAAGGGCCTGGCCCTCCCGGGGGCGGTGATCCCCATGCCGGCCCTGACCCCCAAGGACCACGAGGACCTGGCCTTCGCGCTGAGGATCGGCGTCGACTGGATCGCCCTGTCCTTCGTGCAGTCGGCCGCCGACATGGCCGAACTGCGCAAGATCGTGCAGGGCCGGGCCGCTTGCCTCGCCAAGATCGAGAAGCCCAAGGCGCTGGAGGACCTCGAGGCCATCCTGGACCTCTGCGACGGGGTGATGGTGGCCCGCGGCGACCTCGGCGTCGAGCTGGAGCCTGAGGAGGTGCCGGTGGCCCAGAAGGCCATCTTGCGCGCCGCCCGGGTGCGCGGGGTGCCGGCGATCATCGCCACCCAGATGCTCGATTCCATGACGGTCAACGCCACGCCCACCCGCGCCGAGGCGTCGGACGTGGCCAATGCGGTCTACGAGGGCGCCGACGCCCTGATGCTGTCGGGGGAGAGCGCCTCGGGCCTGTTCCCCGTCGAATCCGTCACGATGATGAACCGCATCATCGAGCGGGTGGAGCGCGACCCGCACTGGCCCGGCCTGATGGCCGCTCAGCAGCCCACCGACGACCAGGACGCCGACATCCTGGTGGCCGCCGCCCGGCGCGCGGCCGAGGCCGGCACCACCGCCTGCCTGGTCTCCTTCACCTCCACCGGCTGGACCGCCCGCCTCCTCGCCCGGGAGCGGCCGCTGCAGCCGGTGCTCACCCTGACGCCCGACCCGAGGGTGGCGCGCCGGCTGTCCCTGGTGTGGGGGCTCGAACCCCGCATCGGCGTCGACCCCGACAACCTCGAGGACATGACCGCCGAGGCGGTCCACCTGGCCGTGGAGCTGGGCCTCGCCCGGCCCGGCGAGCGTATCCTGATCGTGGCCGGCACGCCCTTCGGCGCCCCCGGCTCGGCCAACCTCCTGCGCCTCGCCCACGCCCCACCCGCAAGATAGCGGACAGGCTGCATCCCGCAGGGAGGCCACGGCGTTATACATCCTACGCTCGTCTGGAACCCGTCATGCCCAACCGTTTCCTCGCCGTCGACTGGGGCACGACCAACCTTCGCGCCTGGGTCGTCGGGGCAGGCGGGCAGGTCGAGGCTCATCGCGAGTTCCCGCTCGGCGTTTCCCGCCTGGCCCCCGGCGAGGCGGCGGAGCGGTTCGAGGACACGGTGCGGCCCGCGCTGGGCGCCGAGGGGCTGCCGGCCATCCTGTGCGGGATGGTCGGGTCCAATCTGGGCTGGCGGCAAGTGGACTACTTTCCTTGCCCCGCCGATCTGAAGACGCTGGCCGGCGGGCTGAAACGAATCTCCACCTCGGGGCCGCCGGTGTTCATCGTGCCCGGCCTGTGCTGCCTGAGGTCGGACGGCGGCCTGGATGTGATGCGCGGCGAAGAGGTCCAGATCCTGGGATGGATCGCCGGCTCGCCCGAGCGATCGCGGGGCAAGCGCCTGGTCTGCCACCCCGGCACCCACACCAAATGGGTCCTGCTGGTCGATGGCCGGATCGAGCGTTTCGTCACCGCCATGACCGGCGAGCTGTTCGACGTGCTGCGCAAGTACAGCGTCCTGCGCGCGCCGCCCGGCTATGACGACGCCCCCGAGGACGAATCCGCCTTCGACGAGGGACAGAAGGCTGCCGGGGACGGCACGGCTCTGGCCTCGCGGCTGTTCACGGCCAGGGCCCGCGTCGCTGGGGGGACCATGAAGCCCGAGCAGGTGAAGTCCTACCTCTCCGGCCTGCTGATCGGCGCCGATGTGGCGGGCACCCCCGCCCTGCTCGGAGCCGGCGTCGGCACGCCGGTGGTCCTGCTCGGCGACCTCGATCTTTGCCGCCGCTACCAGCGCGCGCTTGAAACGGCCTGGGCGACGGTTTCAATCCATGACGGCGACGCCGCCGTGCTGGCCGGGCTTGGCGCCCTGTTCGAGATGGAGTCGGTACGTTGACCCTGGACGAAGCCCTGGCGCAGATGCCGATCATCGCCATCCTGCGCGGCGTGAAACCGGACGAGATCCTGGCCGTGGCCGAGGCCCTGTATTCGGCCGGGGTGCGCGTGCTGGAAGTGCCGCTCAATTCCCCCGAACCCTTGGACAGCATAGCGCGGCTCAAGGCGATGACGGGGCGGGTGGTCTATGGCGCGGGCACGGTCCTGGGGCCCGGGGCCGTGGACGCCGTGGCCCAGGCCGGCGGCAAGCTCATCGTCTCGCCGAACACGGACCCGGCGGTGATCCGCCATGCCGTTGAATGCGGCATGGTCCCCATGCCGGGCTTCGCCAGCGCCACCGAGGCCTTCTGCGCCCTGGCGGCGGGCGCGCGCTATCTGAAGCTGTTCCCGGCGTCGACCTATGGCCCCCGCCATCTGAAGGCGCTCAAGGCGGTATTGCCGGCCGAAGCGGTGGTCCAGCCGGTCGGCGGAGTCAGGCTGGACGAGATGCCGGCCTGGTGGGCCGCCGGCGCCCGCGGATTCGGCCTTGGCGGTTCGCTCTACAAGCCGGGCTTCACGCCTGCGCAGGTCAAGGAGGCCGCCCTCGCGGCGGTCGCCGCCGTGACGGCGCTCATGACGGCGGACCAGACTCGCCAGTAGAGGGCCCCCGTTAGCCAAACCTCAAGGCGGGGCCGCGATGGTGGCGGCCTGAACCCGCGTCGCCGCGAGCCCCCATGACCGATATGGCCATCCCAGCGCCCCGCGCCGCCGCCCTGCCGGGCCTGTTCGCCGGCGCCGTGTTCATGAGCGCGGCCCTGGTCTTCCTGGTCGAGCCCATGATGGGCAAGCTGATCCTGCCGCTTTTGGGCGGCAGCCCGGCGGTGTGGAACACCAGCTTGGCCTTCTTCCAGATCGCGCTTCTCGTCGGCTACGCCTACGCCCACGGCCTGCAGCGGTGGATCCGCTCGGTGCGGGCCCAGGCGGTGATCCATGTGGCGGTGCTGCTCGCCGCCGCCCTGACCCTGCCGCTCAGGCTTTCGGCCGTCATGGGCGAGCCCCCGGCGGCGGGGATGCCCGCCCTGTGGCTGATGGGCATGCTGACCCTGTCCATCGGCGCGCCCTTCGCGGCCCTTTCGGCCACCGCCCCGCTGCTGCAGGCCTGGTACGCCCGCACCCGCGGCGGCGAGCAGAACCCCTATGTCCTCTACGCCGCCTCCAACCTCGGCAGCCTGCTGGCCCTGCTGGCCTATCCCGCCATCGTCGAGCCCCTGCTCACCCTCTCGGCCCAGCGCGGCCTGTGGAGCGGCGGGTACGGCCTCTTCGTCCTTCTGGCCGGGGGCCTCGCCCTGTTCGTGGCCCGGACGGGGGGCGACGCGCCCGTCAAGGCCGTCGTGAGGACCGCCCCTACCCCCTGGGGCGACCGGCTGGTCTGGGTCGCCCTGGCCGCCGTACCGTCCAGCCTGATGCTGGGGACCACCAGCCACATCACTACCGACGTCGCCTCGGCGCCCTTCCTGTGGGTGGCGCCGCTCGGCCTCTACCTGCTGACCTTCGTCATCGCCTTCCAGGCCCGGCCCCTGATCAACCGCGAGCGGGCCCTCCTGTGGCAGGCCCCGGCGGCCTGCGCCTGCGTCGTGCTGCTGCCGTTCCCGGGGGGCAGCTGGCCGCTGCAGCTGTCGGTCCATCTCGTGGCCTTCTTTCTGACCGCCCTGGTCTGCCACCAAGCCCTGGCGGCGCGGCGGCCCGCCCCCGAGAAGCTCACCGAATTCTATCTCCTGATGTCGGTGGGCGGGGTGATCGGCGGCGGCTTCAACGCCTTCCTCGCCCCCATGCTCTTCAACTACGTGTGGGAATATCCGATCGCCCTGGCCCTGGCCGGCCTGGCCCGGCCGTGGGGGACGGGGCGGCCGCGCCGCTGGGAAATCGCCGCCCTCGCCGGCGGCCTCGCCGCCGCGGCCGTGGCCCTGGCCTTGGGCAACCTGCCGGAGCCGGGGTCGGCCTTCGCCTTCGCCGCCCTGGCCGTCGCCCTGTCGGCGGCCTTCCTGCTGCGCGACCGTGGCCCGATGTTCGCCGGATTGCTGGCCGCCGCCCTGCTTGCCGGCGAACTCGGCGCGGATTTCCTCAATGTGGTGGACCTGCGCCGCAGCTTCTTCGGCGTCCACAAGGTGACCGACATGGTCGACCCAGCCATGCGGCCGGTGCGCCTGCTGTTCAACGGCACCACGGTGCACGGGGCCCAGATGCGGCCCCCCGCCAACGTGTGCCAGCCGATGAGCTACTATTCACCCCATACCCCCATAGGCCAGGTGTTCACGGCCCTGACCGCGCCGGGCGCCCCGCCCCTGCGCATCGGGACGGTGGGCCTCGGCGCCGGCGCGGTCGCCGCCTTCACCCGGCCCGGCGACTCCCTGCGGTTCTTCGAGATCGACCCGGCGGTGCTGGCCGTGGCGCGCGATTCCGGGTCTTTCAGCTATCTCACCACCTGCGCCCACGGGGCCGTCGACTATCGCCTGGGCGACGCCCGGCTGACCCTGGCTCGGGAGCCGGCCGGCGCCTTCGACCTGCTGCTGATCGACGCCTTCTCCTCCGACGCCGTGCCTACCCACCTGCTGACGGTCGAAGCCATGCGCAGCTATCTCGACAAGCTGGCCCCCGGCGGCGTGCTGCTGCTCCACCTCACCAACCGGAACCTGGAGCTGACCGGCCCCGCCGCCGCCGTGGCCCGGGAGATCGGCGCCGCCAGCCTGCAGCAGCTGTTCACCCCGACCCGCCAGATGGGCCCCTCGCCCGAGGTGACCCCGTCCGGGGTGATGATGCTGGCCCGCACCGAAGCCGACCTCGCCCGCTTCAAGGCCGACCCGCGCTGGACGGCGACCGATCCCGGCGGCTCACGGCCGTGGAGCGACGACTACACCAACATCCTCGGGG
Organism: Caulobacterales bacterium 32-69-10; assembly: GCA_002280485.1. The sequence goes on along the minus strand of NCED01000004.1, from coordinate 108,483 downwards.
CGCTCGTGGCGCACATGGGGAAGTAAACGGCGACGCGCGGAAGGGCCCTCACATAGGCGCCATTTGACCCGCCCCCGCGGCTCAGGCCACATCACCGCCGAGCACGGGTGGGGATCGAAGCATGGGGCCGTTCAATCGCGCATCGGCAGTCGCGGCGGCCGCCGCCCTGCTGGTCGGCTTCGGGGGCGGCTGGCTGGTGGCCAAGGCCCCGGCCCCCACTCCGGCGGCGGGCGGCAAGCCAGCCCAGACCGGCTTCGCCTGGCCCTTCTTCGGCAAGATCCGTGACGCGAACGCCCCCCGCGCCACCCCGGCCAAGCCGGCGGGCTTTGCGGTATGGACCACCCGGGTCGACACCACCGGTCCCGAGCCCCTGGCCTGCGTGCGCATGACCCGGCCGCTGGACGGCTCGATTTCCTACAGCGACTTCGTCCAGATCACCCCGGAGCTCGACCGGCCGCCAGCGGTCAACGCCCGCGGCGACGAGCTGTGCGTCGGCGGCGGCGGCTTCTACGGCCACCGGGTCACCCTGCTGAAGGGGCTGAAGGCCCGCACCGGCGAGACCCTGGCCGCCAACGCCGACGTCGACTTCACCTTCGGCGAACAGCCCCCTTACGTCGGCTTCTCCGGCCAGGGGGTGATCCTGCCGCGCGAAGAGGCTGACGGCCTGGGCATCGAGACGGTCAACGTCCAGCGCCTGGCCATCGAGGTCGTCCGCGTGCCGGACCGCAACCTCGTGCGCAAGCAGATCGCGGCCCCCGACCCCACGCCGGAGGGCGACTACAACTACGAGTACGGCGAAGACGCCGCGGGCGAGGACGGCCGGGTGGTGTGGAAGGGCGAGGTGGCCGTGGCGCCGCAACAGGGCGCCCGCCGCATGGTCACCGTCTTCCCCCTCGGCGCGGTGCTGAAGGAGATGCGGGCCGGAGCCTATGTGGTGAGGGCCAAGGACGCCTCGGGCGCCCGGGCCGTGAAGGCCAAGGGCCAGTCCGACGACGGCAATCCGGCCCAGGCCCGGCGCTGGATCCTGTTCACCGATATGGCGCTGATGGCCTATTCGGGCTCGGACAGCCTCGACGTGGTGGTCCGCTCGCTCAAATCCGCCAAGACCCTTTCCGGGGTGAAGGTCTCGCTGGTGGCCAAGGACGGCGAGGACCTCGCGTCGGCGACCACCGACGGCTCTGGCCGGGTGCGCTTCGCCAAGGCCCTGCTCAAGGGCGAAGACGGCTCCAAGCCGCGCATGCTGATGGCCTATGGGCCGAACGCCGACTTCGCGGCCCTCGACCTCGACCGCTCGCCGGTCGACCTGTCGAACCAGGGGGTGGGGGGGCGCAGCGTCACCGCCGAGGCCGGGATCGACGCCTATCTCTACGCCGACCGGGGCGTCTATCGCCCGGGCGAGACGGTCCACCTCGTCGGCCTGATCCGCGACAACGAGACCAAGGCCGTCAAGGACAGGAAAGGCGCCCTGGTGGTCCGCCGGCCCTCCGGCGTCGAGTACCAGCGCATCGCCTTCGACAAGGCCGCCAACGGCGCGGTGGCCCGCGACGTGGCCATTCCGGCCGGCGCCCCGCGGGGCCGCTGGCGGGCGGCCATCGAGATCGAAGGCGTCGAGGAGCCCGTGGGCGAACTGTCGTTCGGGGTCGAGGACTTCGTGCCCCAGCGCCTGGCGGTGACCGCTGTCGGCGACGCCAGCCGCGCGCTCGGGCCCGGCGAGGTGCGCAATGTCGATATCCTGGCCCGCTTCCTCTACGGCGCCGACGGCGCCGGGCTCGACGTGCAGGGCGAGGCCCGTATCCGCCCCGATCCCAACCCGTTCCCGGCGCTGGCCGGCTATCGCTGGGGCGACGAGCAGAACCTCTACCAGGAGAAGTTCGTCGAACTCGCCCAGACCGTCACCGACGGCTCGGGCCGGGCCGTGCAGGCCTTCGATTCCAGCCAGGCCGGCGACACCGCCGCGCCCCTCGCCGCCGCCGTCACCGCCTCGGTGTTCGAGCCGGGCGGCCGTCCCGTGCGCGAGGGCCTGACCCTCAAGCTGCGCACCAAGCCGCTCTACCTCGGCGTCAAGACCGCCAGCACGGGCTCGGGCGACGCGCCCACCACCACCTTCGACATCGTGGCGGTGAGCGCCGCCGGCCAGCGGATCGCGGCCTCGAAGGTCGCCTATTCGCTGATCTCGGAGAACTGGGACTACGACTGGTTCCAGAAGGACGGCCGCTGGGAATGGCGCCGCACCAGCCGCGACGCGGTGATCATGCGCGGGACGGTGAATGTCGGGACGGCGGCTCCGGCCCGCCTCAGCCGCCGCCTGCCCTGGGGCGACTACCGCCTGGTGCTGGAGGAGCCGACCACCGGCGCGCGCACCGTGATCCGCCTCGCCTCCGGCTGGGGCGAGCCCGCCGCCGGGGCCGAGCCGCCGGACAGCGCCCGGGTCAGCGCCGGGACCAAGGCCTACGCCCAGGGCGACACGGTCGAGGTGACCATCCAGGCGCCCTACGCGGGCGAGGCGCAGGTCGCGGTCGCCACCGACCGGCTGATCGATTTCCGCACCGTCTCCGTCCCCAAGGGCTGCACGACGGTGAAGCTGAAGACCTCGGCCGCCTGGGGCGGCGGGGCCTATGTGCTGGTGTCGGTGATCCAGCCCCGCGACCCGGCCGCGACGCCCAAGCCCCGCCGGGCCCTGGGCCTCGTCTACGTTCCGCTCGATCCGAAGTCGCGCAAGCTGACCGTGACCCTGGGGACCCCGGCCAAGCTCAACTCCAAGGCGCCCATCGTCGTGCCGGTGACCGTCCAGGGCCTCGGCCTCGGCGGCAAGGCCTATGTCACCGTCGCGGCGGTGGACGAGGGCATCCTGCGCCTGACCCGCCAGGAGAGCCCCGATCCGGCCAAGTGGTATTTCGGCAAGCGGGCCCTCAGCCTCGATTACCGCGACGACTACGGCCGCCTGCTCGATCCGAACCTCGGCGCGGCAAGCAAGGTCGCCTTCGGCGGCGACGAGATCGGCGGCGAGGGCCTGACCGTCACCCCGTTCAAGACCGTGGCCCTGTGGTCGGGGGTGGTCCAGACCGGGGCCGGCGGCAAGGCCGAGGTGCGGCTGCCCGCCGCCGACTTCAACGGCGAGCTGCGCCTGATGGCGGTGGCCTGGACCGACGAGGCGGTGGGCGCCGGCCAGGCCAGCATGACCGTACGCCTGCCGGTGGTGGCCGAGCTGGCCACCCCGCGCTTCCTGTCGCCGGGCGACAGGGCCTTCGCGACCCTGGAGCTGCACAACCTCGAAGGCCGCGCCGGCGCCTATGTGGCCGAGATCTTCGGCTCCGGCGGCATCGCCGCGCCCTTCCGCAAGCTCTACCAGCTCATGGTCGGCCAGCGCGTCGTCGAGCGCACGCCGCTCAACGCCCCCGCCTCGGCCGGGATCGGCCGGGTGGACCTCAAGGTTTCCGGGCCGGGCTTCAACGCCACATCGAACTATCCCCTCCAGACCCGCCTGGGCTGGGGGCCGCTGATCCGCACCACCACCACCCTGCAGGGTCCGGGGCAGAGCTTCACCCCAGCGCCGGCGCTGCTGTCGGGCCTGGCGGCGGGAACGGTCAACATGACCGTGTCCTACTCGCCCTTCCGCGGCTTCGACCCCGGCCCCATCGCCGAGAGCCTGTCCCGCTACCCCTACGGCTGCACCGAGCAGCTGGTCTCAGGCGCCTATCCCCTGCTGTACGCCCAGGCCCTGAGCGCCGATCCCAAGCTGCGGGTGATCCCCACCGCCCTCAATGGGACGGTGTCCAGACTGCTCGACCGGCAAGGGGTGGACGGGGCGTTCGGCCTGTGGCGGCCGGGCGACGCCGAGGCCGACGCCTGGATGGGCGCCTACACCACCGACTTCCTGGTCGAGGCCAGGGCCCGCGGCGCGGCGGTGCCGGCCGACGCCATGACCCGGGCCATCGCCGCCATGCGGATGATCTCGCGGCCCTCGGGCTTCGCCTCGGTCAACTATCGGCTGGAGTATCCGCAGACCTGGGCGGCGACGCCCCAGGCCTCGGCGGCGGCCACCGCCCGCATGCGCAGCCGCGCCTCGGCCTACGCCCTCTATGTGTTGGCCAAGGCCAAGCAGGGCGATCTTGCCCGGCTGCGCTGGTTCCACGACGTACAGATGAAGGACGAGCCCTCGCCGCTCGCCAGGGCCCATGTCGGCGCCGGGTTGGCCCTGATGGGCGACCGGGCCCGGGCCCACGACAGCTTCGTTCAGGCCAGTCGCGCGCTCGGCTTCAAGGACGAGCAGGATTGGTACCAGAGCCCGCTGCGCGACCTGGCCGGGGTCATCGCCCTGGCTTACGAGGCCGGCGAGCTGGGCGTCGCCCGCGAGCTGCAGGGCCGGCTGGAAGGCTCGGTCCGCGACGTCGACAGCCTCAACACCCAGGAGCAGGCGCGCCTGCTCGCCGCCGCCGACGCCATGCTGAAGGCGGCCGGGGCCATGCGCATCCAGGCTACGGGCGCGCGGCCCCTCAGCGGGACCCGCTGGGCGGTGGGCCAGCTGGCTTCGGCCCGCTTCGTCAACGGCGGAACCGGCGGCCTGTGGCGGACGGTGACCGTGCGCGGCGTTTCGCAAAGCGCGCCGGGGGCGGCGGCCAACGGAATCAACGTTGATAAACGCCTCTTCACCCTCTCCGGTGGGGCGGTCGACCCGGGCGCCCTGACCCAGGGCGCCCGGGTCGTGATCCGCCTGTCGGGAACGTCGAGTCAGGGGCGGTCGATGATGACGGTGATCGACGACGCCCTGCCCGCCGGCTTCGAGGTCGAGACGGTGCTGGGGCCGGAGGACGCCCAGAAGGGCCCGTTCCGGTTCCTCGGCCAGCTGTCGGCCACCCAGGTCCAGGAGGCCCGCGACGACCGCTACGTGGCGGCCCTGACCGTCGAGGGCCGCAAGGGCTACGCCGTGGCCTATGTCGCCCGCGCCGTGACGCCCGGCGAGTTCTTCTTCCCCGGCGCCGAGGTCCGCGACATGTACCGCCCCGCCGTCAACGCCCGCTCGGCCCCCGGGAGGACGAAGATCGCGGCGGGGTCGTGATAAAGTCTGCCTCATCCTGAGCTTGTCGAAGGACGAGGCAGCCGCACGACGATGAGGTTCTGGGTCTACATGTTGAGGTGCGCGGACGGCTTGTATTACGTCGGCTCGCATCGTGGCGAGGACATCGCGAACCGGGTGAGCGAGCATCAGTCCGGCAAACACCGAGCGGCCTTCACCCACCGCCGCCGGCCTGTCGAACTGGTGTGGTGCGAGGAGTATCCGCTCGCCCTGCAAGCCGTTGCGTTCGAGCGGCAGCTAAAAGGCTGGAGCCGCGCGAAGAAGGAAGCCCTGATCCGTGGGGATTTTGAAAGCCTGCCTGCCCTTTCCAAGGGCGGCGCCACGCCTTGGCCTTCGACAGGCTCAGGATGAGGCGACTTTCACGAAGCCTGAGTTCTTGGTCTCATCCTCAGCTTGTCGAAGGCCAAGGCCAAACTGCACGGCGTTTGACGCTCATCCTCCTCGCCCTCCTCGCCGTGGAAGTCGTCGCCTTCGCCCTCGACGCCGTCTTTCCCCCCGACATGGCCCGCGCGGCCCTGTCGTCGCCGGTGGCGCTGGACCGGAACGGGGCGTGGCTGAGGGCCCTGCCGGTGGAGAACGGGCGGTGGCGGGTGCGGGCGGACCTGGAACGGACCGACCCTGAGTTCGTCCGGCGCCTGATCGCGCTGGAGGACGAGCGGTTCTGGCTGCACCCCGGGGTCGATCCGATCGCCATCGTGCGGGCGGGGCTGAGCGACCTGTCGGCCGGGCGGATCGTCTCGGGCGGATCGACCCTGTCGATGCAGGCGGCGCGGCGCCTGGAGCCCCGTGCCCGCACCATGGGCGCCAAGCTGGCCGACGCGGCGCGGGCGCTGCAGCTCGAGCTGCGGCTGAGCAAGCGCGAGGTCCTGGCCCTCTACCTGACCCTGGCCCCCTACGGCGGCAACCTGGAGGGGGTGCGGGCCGCGTCCCTGGCCTGGTTCGGCCATGAACCGTCGAGCCTAACCCTGGGCGAACAGGCCCTGCTGATCGCCCTGCCCCAGTCCCCGGAGGCCCGGCGTCCCGACCGGCGCCCCGCCAACGCCCGGGCGGCCCGGGACGACGTCCTGGCCCGACTGGAGCGCCGCGGCCTGGTCAGCGCCGCCCAGGCCGAGGAGGCCCGGGCCGAACCGATCCCCCAGACCCGCCAGCCGTTCCCCGCCGTGGCCTGGCAGGTGGCGGGCCAGCTCGCCCGCCTGGCGCCGACGCGGGAGGCCTCGGTCGCCACCCCCCTCGACGCGGCCCTGCAAACCCGGCTGGAGGCCCTGGCCGCCGCAGTCGCGGACGGGCAAGGACCGGGAACCTCCGCGGCGGTGCTGGTGGTGGAGACCGAGACCCGGGCGGTGCGAGCGGCGGTGGCGTCGGCCGGGCGCGACCGGCCGGGCGGCTGGCTGGACATGACCCGCGCCCTGCGCTCGCCCGGCTCGGCGCTGAAGCCCTTCATCTACGCCTTCGCCTTCGAGGCGGGAGTCGCGGCGCCAGACACCCGCATGCGGGACGCGCCGATCCGCTTCGCCGGCTACCAGCCCGAGAACTTCGACCGCACGTTCCACGACGTGGTCACCGCCCGCGAGGCCCTGGCCTTCTCGCTCAATGTGCCAGCGGTGGCGACCCTGGAGCGGGTGGGGCCGGCGGTGTTCGAGGCGCGGCTGCAGGCGGCCGACGTCACCCTGGTGCGGCCCCGGTCCGGGGCGGTCGATCCGGGCCTCGCCTTGGCGCTGGGCGGCGCCGGCATATCGATGCGCGACCTCGCCGTCCTCTACGCGGCCCTGGCCGACGGGGGCGTGGCCAAGCCCCTGGCCTGGACCCAGGCCGAGGCCGACCGCCGGCCGAAGCAGGCGGGCGCGCGCCTGACCACGGCGGATGCGGCCGAACAGGTGCTGGACATCCTGCGCGAGAGCCCCCCGCCGCAGGGGCGCACGCCCACCGCCCTGATCACCGGCGGCGCCAAGCTCGCCTTCAAGACCGGCACCTCCTACGGCTTCCGCGACGCGGTGGCGGCCGGCGCGGGCGGCGGCTACGTCGTCATCGTGTGGACCGGCCGGCCCGACGGCGGGGCCCGGGGCGGGAACCTCACCGGGCGCGAGGCGGCCCTGCCCCTGCTGTTCGACGTCTTCGACGCGGTCCGGGCCGAAGGCTCGGCCGCCCGGCCTCTGGCGCCGCGGCAGGCGCCGCGGGGCCTGACCGACCTGGAGCAGGCCTCGGAGGGACCCCGGCTGATCTTTCCGCCGGACGGGGCGCAGATCCAGGTCGAGGCCGTGGGGCCGTCGTCGCGGGGCCTGGCCCTGGCCGCCCGGGGAGAGGGCCTGCGCTGGTACGCCGACGGGCGGCCGCTGCCCCCCGAGCCCGGGACCGGCCGCGTGGTGTGGCGACCGGAGGCGGCGGGTTTCTACCGCTTGACAGTGGTCGACGCCCAGGGGCGAGGGGCCGAGGCGAAGGTGCGGGTCAGGGCGCCGGCGGCGCAGTAGCCCGGAGCGGCGAACTGTGATGAGGTCGGCGCCTCATTTGTTAGAAGGAGGCCGCCCATGGCCCACAAGTTCGAGATCTACAAGGACAAGGCCGGCGAGTTCCGGGTGCGCTTCAAGTACAATTCCGAGGTGATGTTCTCGACCGAGGGCTACGCCTCCAAGGCCTCGGCCAAGGCCGCCATCGAGTCGATCAAGAAGAACGGCCCCGAGGCCGAGGTGGACGACACCACCGACTGAAATCCCTGGCGCCCGCTCATCCCCGTTCGCGCGGGGATTGAGCGGCGTTCAAAGCGCCAGGTCGACGCTCACCGGGGCGTGGTCCGACGGCCGTTCCCATTCGCGCACCGTGTCGTGCACCCGCGAGCCGACCGCCCCCAGCCGCCGCGCCGCCGGCATCAGGCCCGGGGACGCCCACAGGTGATCGAGGCGCAGGCCGCGGTTCGAGGCGCGGAAGTCGGCCGCCCGGTAGCTCCACCAAGAGAACAGCTTGGCCGGATCCGGGATCGCCTCGCGCACCAGGTCGGTGAAGCCGAGCGAATCCTTCAGCGCCGCCATGGCCTCGAGCTCGATCGGCGTGTGGCTGACGATCTTGGACATGTACTTGTGGTTCCACACGTCGTGCTCGCCGGGCGCCACATTGAGATCGCCGGTCAGCAGCAGCGGCGCCTTAGGGTCGCGCCGGCCCATCTCCGCGGCCAGTTTCTCGTAGAAGTCGAGCTTGTGGTCGAACTTGGGGTTCAGCGCCCGGTCGGGCGTGTCGCCGCCGGCCGGGATGTAGAAGTTGAGGATCTCGACCCCGGCCACCATCGCCGAGACGCAGCGGGCGTGCCCCTCGCGGCAGACGTCGAGGGGCGGGGCGTCCTCGATCGGCAGGCGCGAGGCGATGGCCACCCCGTGCCAGCCCTTCTGGCCCTTGATACGCAGGTGCGGCAGGCCCATCGCCGCGAAGGCCTCGGCGGGGAACTCGCCCTCGCGGCACTTGATCTCCTGCATGCAGATGACATCCGGGGCGTGCTCGTCGACGAAGCGGGCCACCTGCTCGGCGCGCAGCCGCACCGAATTGACGTTCCAGGTCGCGACCCTCAGATGCATCGAACTCTCCTGGTTTGGGTCGCGCGTCCGAGCCAACCCATAAAGAAAACGCCCGACTGCGTGAGCAGCCGCCCAACCCCAAAAGAAAAACGCCCGACTGCATGAGCAGCCGGGCGAGGGTCTGTATTGCGCCGACGCCGGGAGGGGATGAGTCCGACGGCGGGGAATGGGCGCTGGCGTGAGCCTGCGCCCGATACGTACCAAATATGCCACCCGCCGCGGAAACAGCAAGTTATCTTCGAAAGATTCTTGCCTGTGTCTTTGGTGTGACAGTTAACCTTTTGGCCGCGGGTCGGTCAGGACGAAGAGGGCAGGGTCCAGTCCGCTCGTGGGCTGCATGTCCCTGAGCCGCACCTTGGTCTGCACCCCCTGGCCATCGATCACCGTCCATCCGGCCAGGGAGATGGGGTCGGCGTTGAACTCCAGGACCAACCGGCCGTCGGCCTGGCCGCGGGCGTCCATGACGGTGATGGCGAAGCCGCCTTCGGAGCGGGTCAGGCGGGTGACCTTGACCTCCTCCTCCAGGCTGATGCGGCGCGCCAGGAAGATGCCCAGCGGCGTGGCGCCAATAGGAGCGCGGTCGAAGGTCTTCAGGCGGCGATCGTAGATCGAGACGTTGCGGCCGTCGGAGACGATCAGCATCTCGGCCGGCGGATCGTACTCGAACCGGGCCTTGCCCGGGCGGTTCAGATAGAGCGTGCCCGACGAGGATGAACCGCGGCTGGAGGTCTGGGTGAAGCGGCCCTTGGCCATCTTCATCGCCTGCAGATAGGCGGCCGCCTGGGCCACCAGCTGGCGGTCCTTCAAGGGCAGGGCCTGGACCTGAGCCAAGGCGGCGGGCGCGAAAGCGAGGCTGAGGCCGGCGGCCAGCAGGGTGCGGCGATCCATCGGGGCTCCTTCGAGACGTCCAGCCTCAACGCCTAACCTGCGCAAGCGGTCCGAGGAAGGCGCAGGCTTGGCCGCAATGCGGCCGTGGAGTGAACTGCGGTTCATGTCGCGCGACCGAAGCTGGGCGGCGGCATGAGGTTGGATCAGAGCGGCGGCGGCGGCCCGGCCAGGATGTCCCGCTTGCCGGCGTGGTTGGCGGCCGAGACCACCCCTTCCTTCTCCATCTTCTCGATCAGGGAGGCGGCGCGGTTGTAGCCGATCTGCAGGCGGCGCTGGATATAGCTGGTCGAGGCCTTGCGGTCGCGGGTCACCACCGCCACCGCCTGGTCGTAGAGGTCGTCGCCGGAGCCGCCCTCGCCGCCTTCGCCGAAGCCGCCTTCTTCGTCTTCGTCCGGGGCCGCGGTGACCTCTTCAAGGTATTGCGGCTCGCCCTGCTGGCGCAGGAAGGCGGCCACCGCCTCCACCTCGCCGTCGGAGACGAAGGGGCCGTGCAGGCGGGTCACCCGCCCGCCGCCGGCCATGTAGAGCATGTCGCCCTGGCCCAGCAGCTGTTCGGCGCCCTGCTCGCCCAGGATGGTGCGGGCGTCGATCTTGGAGGTGACCTGGAAGCTGATCCGGGTTGGGAAGTTGGCCTTGATGGTGCCGGTGATCACGTCCACCGACGGGCGCTGGGTGGCCATGATCAGGTGGATGCCGGCGGCTCTGGCCATCTGGGCCAGGCGCTGCACGGCGCCCTCGATGTCCTTGCCGGCCACCATCATCAGGTCGGCCACCTCGTCGATGACCACGACGAGATAGGGCATGGGCTCGGGGTTGAGCTTTTCGCTCTCGTAGACCGGACGGCCGGCGTCGTCGAAGCCGGTCTGCACCGTGCGCTCGAAGTGCTCGCCCTTGGCGGCGGCCTCGCGGGCCTTCTCGTTGTAGCCGGAGACGTTGCGCACGCCGATCTTGGACATCAGCCGGTAGCGGTTCTCCATCTCCCGCACCGTCCACTTCAGGGCCACGATCGCCTTCTTGGGATCGGTGACCACCGGGGCCAGCAGGTGGGGGATGCCGTCGTAGACGCTGAGCTCCAGCATCTTCGGGTCGATCATGATGAAGCGGCACTGGTCCGGCGGCAGCCGGTACAGGATCGACAGGATCATGGCGTTGACCCCGACCGACTTGCCCGAGCCGGTGGTGCCGGCGATCAGCAGGTGGGGCATCTTGGCGAGATCAGCCACATAGGGCTCGCCCTGGATGGTCTCGCCCAGAGCCATGGGCAGGCCCCACCCGGACTTCTCGTATTCGGCCGAGGACAGCAGGTCGCGCAGATAGACCGTCTCCCGCCGGGCGTTGGGCAGTTCGATCCCGATGGCGTTGCGGCCCTGCACCACCGAGACGCGGCAGGCGCGGGCGCTCATCGAGCGGGCGATGTCGTCGGACAGGGACATGACCCGGCTCGACTTCACCCCGGCGGCGGGCGCCAGCTCATAGAGGGTGACGACGGGACCGGGGCGGATCTGGTCGATCGTGCCCTTGACCCCGAACTCGGCCAGCACGTTCTCCAGCAGGCGGGCGTTCTGGCGCAGGGCGCCCTCATCGATGGTCGAGGCCCGCGGCTTGGGCTTGGACAGCATCGCCAGCTCGGGCAGGTGGAAGCCGCCCGGATGCACGAAGTCGAAGGCCGCCTGGCTCTCGCGGGCTTCGCGGCCGGAGGGCTTGGGCGCGGCCTTGGGCGTGTTGATGGCGAGCTTGGGCTCGGTCTTCGCCGGCAGGATGTCGTCGTCATCGTCCGCAGCGACAGGCGCGTCCTCGACCGGCGCGGCGGCGCGGCGGCGCACCTTGGGCGCCGGCTTGTCTTCGTCGTCATCCTCGGGCGCCGGGAGCCGGGCGAAGCGGGCGGCCGCCAGATCGGCCATGGCCCGGCCGCTCCAGGCCAGCCAGTCTCCGGCGAGTACGAAGTCGCGGCGGCTGAGCCCCACGGCGAAGACCAGGGCGCCGAGGGCGCCCAGGCCCAGCACCACGGCAGCCAGGCTGCGTCCGGCCGGGAGGCCAACAGCCTGGGTCAGGCCGGCCAGGACGTTGAGCGCCCCGTCGCCCCAGAAACCGCCGAGGCCGCGGGCCATCGGCCAGGCCGCGGGGGGCTGGGGGCCGGCCAGGGCGCCGGCGAGCAGCAGCACGCCCACGGTCGCGGCGAGGGCCTTGATCCGCAGAGGGGCGCGGGTTCCGCGCGGGTCGCGGGCGGCGGCCCGGTGCAGGCCGGCCACCACCATGGCCAGGGCCGCGATCCAGGCGGCCAGGCCAAACGACTGCAGGCCGGCGTCGGCCAGGCCGGCGCCGAAGCCGCCCAGGATGTTCCGCGTCGGACCGGCCGAGGCGACGTTGCCGCTGGGGTCCATGGAGTCATAGGTCGCGAAGCTGACGATCAGGGCCGTGCCGAACGCCGCGGTCACGCCGCCGCGCAGGCGGCAGGCGATGTCGCTGTCCCACGCCGCGCGCAGGCCCCACAGCAGGCTGGCCCACAGCCGCGCCGCCGCCGCCGGCTTGGCCGGCGCCTGCCTCGTCGTCCTGCCCTGGACCGCCGCTCCGGCCATCAGCGTCTCCACTCGAAAACAGATCTGGGCATTCCTGACGCCAAGAGGGTTAAGGGGCGTTTACGACGGCGCGCTCTGGACGGCCGGGAGCGCACATAGGACAAGTCGCTTTATGAGCGCGGAGCATGAGTTCGACGTCGTCATCGCCGGCGCCGGCATGGCCGGGGCGACCCTGGCCCTGGGACTGACCCAGGCCGGCTTCCGGGTCGCCGTGGTCGATATCCAGACCCTGGAGACCCGCACCGCCCCCGATTTCGACGGCCGGGCCTCGGCCATCGCCTACGCCAATTTCCGCCAGTGGCGGGCCCTGGGTGTGGCGGGCGCCCTGGAGCCGCACGCCCAGCCGCTGCGGTCGATCATGGTCACCGACGGTCCGGCCCCCGGCGCGTCGGCCCGGTCGCCCTCGCCGACCTTCCTGCGTTTCGACAGCGCCGAGATCGCCGACCGCAACGACGGCGAGCCCCTGGCCTGGATGATCGAGAACCGCCACATCCGCGCCGCCGTCGGTCAGGCGGTTGAGGCGGCCGGCGTCGACGTCTTCGCCCCCGCCCGCGTCGAGAGCGTCGAGACGGACGCCCGTCTGGCCCGGGTCCGGCTGGCGGACGGCCGCGTCTTGACCGCGCCCCTGGTGGTCGGCGCCGAAGGCCGCGTCTCGCCGGTGCGCGAGGCGGCCGGCCTGCGCACCACCGGCTGGCGCTACGCCCAGGACGGTGTGGTGGCCACCGTGGCCCTGGCGCATCCGCACGAGGGGGTGGCGCACGAATATTTCATGGGCGGCGCGGCCCTGGCCATTCTGCCCCTGACCGAGAACCGCGCCAGCCTGGTGTGGAACGAGCCCCGCGCCCAGGCCAAGGCCCTGGTCGAGGCTTCCCCCGAGGCGTTCGAAGCCCACCTCGCCCGCCGCTTCGGCGACGCCCTGGGCGCGCCCCGCCTGATCGGTCCGCGCTTCCGCTATCCCCTCGCCCTGACCGCGGTGGAGAAGATCGTCGCCGAGCGGACCGCCCTGGTCGGCGACGCCGCCCATGTGATGCATCCCATCGCCGGCCAGGGGCTGAACATGGGGCTGAAGGACGCCGCCGCCCTGGCCGAGGTGGTCGCCGACGCCGCCCGGCTCGGCGAGGACTGGGGCGGGGCCGTGGTGCTGGACCGCTACGCCCGCTGGCGCCGCTTCGACACCGCCGGCATGGGCATGGCCACCGACCTCGTCATCCGCCTGTTCGGGCCGACCGACCCGGTCAGCCGCGCCGTCCGCGGCGCCGGTATGAAACTGATGGGCCGCGCCGCGCCGCTGCGCCGCCTGTTCATGCAGGAAGCCGGCGGCGCGCTTGGCGATCTGCCGCGGTTGCTGCGGGGCGAGGCGCTGACGCCCTAAGCTCGTTCGCGGTGACGCCGCACCAGGTCGACGATGAACACCGCCACCCCGGCCCAGATGAAGCCGAACGACGCGAGCCTCATCGCCGTCACCGGCTCGCCCTGCACCGCGCCGACGAAGAACAGCAGGGTCGGCTGAATGAACTGCAGGAAGCCCAGCACGCTGAGCGGCAGCCGGCGCGCCGCGAACGAGAAGGCGATCAGCGGCAGGGTCGACAACAGGCCGATCAGCAGCATCAGGGTGGTGGCCAGCGCGCTGTGGCCGAAGGCCCCGACCCCGTGGACCAGCTCCCAGCCCACGAAGCCGACCGAAGGCAGGAACAGCACCAGGGTCTCGACGAAGAGCCCGGTCTGGGCCTCCACCGGCACCTGTTTGCGCACCGCCCCGTAGATGCAGAAGGTCCCGCCGATGAAGAGGGCGATCCACGGCAGGCCGCCGGTGGCCGCGCCTTGCAGGGCCACGCCGACGGTGGCGAGCGCGATGGCGATCCAGGCCGTCAGGCTCAGCCGCTCGCGGAACAGCCAGGCCCCGACCAGCATGTTGAGCAGCGGGTTGAGGTAGTAGCCGAAGCTCGTCGCCAGGGTCTGGCCGTTCTGGACGGCCCAGGTGTAGACGCCCCAGTTGGCCCCGATCAGCAGGCCGGTGAAGACCAGCGGCCCGACCAGCCGAGGCTGGCGCATCAGGGTCTTCAGCGCCTTGAGCTGGCCGGTGGCGACGACCATCACGAACAGGCACGGCAGGGCCGCGACGACCCGCCAGCCCACGACCTCCCAGGAGGTGGCGCCGGCCCGCCCCGCGGCCTGGAACAGGAAGGGGAACACGCCCCAGCTGACGAAGCAGCCGATGGCCGCGGCGAGCGCGAGCTTGTCCGTCTTGGGAGGGATGGTCGTCGTCATCGGCGGTTCTCAGCCTCGCCGAGACGGTAAGGGCCGCGGGCGGGCCTTGCCCGCCCGCGGCGTCAGTCTCAGGCTTCGGCGCGTTCCAGCAGGCCGCGCTCGTGCAGCAGCTGGGCGATCTGGACGGCGTTGAGGGCCGCGCCCTTGCGCAGGTTGTCCGATACGCACCACAGCACCAGGCCGTGCTCGACGGTCGGGTCGTTGCGGATGCGCGAGACGTAGACCGCGTGCTCGCCCTGGCTCTCCTTGGGCGTGATGTAGCCGCCGTTCTCGCGCTTATCGATGACCAGCACGCCAGGCGCGTCGCGCAGGATGTCGCGCGCCTCGTCCTCGTCCAGAGGACGCTCGAACTCGATGTTCACCGCCTCGGAGTGGCCGATGAACACCGGCACGCGCACGCAGGTGGCGACCAGCTTGATCGCCGGATCCAGGATCTTCTGGGTCTCGACGGTCATCTTCCACTCTTCCTTGGTGAACCCGTCGTCCATGAAGACGTCGATGTGCGGGATCACGTTGAAGGCGATCTGCTTGGTGAACTTCACCGGATCGGGCGCGCCGAGGACGAAGACCCCCTTGGTCTGGTTCCACAGCTCGTCCATGCCTTCCTTGCCGGCCCCGGAGACGGACTGGTAGGTCGACACCACCACGCGCGTGATCTTCGCCGCATCGTGGAGGGGCTTGAGGGCCACCACCAGCTGCGCGGTCGAGCAGTTCGGGTTGGCGATGATGTTCTTCTTGCGGAAGCCCGCCACCGCGTCGGGGTTCACCTCCGGCACGATCAGCGGCACGTCCGGGTCCATCCGGAAGTGCGACGAGTTGTCGATCACCACTGGCCCGAGCTTGCCGATCTTCTCGGACCATTCCTTCGACACGGCGCCGCCGGCCGACATCAGCACGATGTCGACCTTGGAGAAGTCGAACTGGTCGATCGACTGGCACTTGAGAATCTTCTCGCCGTAGGAGACTTCGACGCCAATGGATTTGCGCGAGGCCACGGCGAAGATCTCATCCACGGGGAACTTCAGTTCCTCGAGGATATTCATCATCTCACGGCCCACGTTGCCCGTGGCGCCGACAACGGCCACCCGGTAACCCATCTCGCATCTCCTACGTTGAAGGGCGGGGAAGTACGCTTTCGCGGCTGCGAAAACAACCCTGGCCTCATGCGACGTCTTTGGCCGCGGTCTCGGCGCGCTCCGGCCGATGCACCAGGGTCACGAGGACGAAGCTCAGCATCATCAGCAAGTACCATGAGCCGAGCTTGGTCAGCGGCACCAGGGTCCAGCCGTCCTTCTGCGCGGGATAGATCCAGGCGCTGGCGAAGGTCCCGAGGTTCTCGGCGAACCAGATGAAGATCGCCACCAGCAGGAAGCCCAGCAGCATCGGCATCCGCCGTGGCGTCCGGTCCGGGGTGAACTGGAACCAGGCCCGACCGAACAGCGCCGCCGAAAGGGCGAACAGGCCCCACCGGATGTCGGGCGCATAATGGTGGCTGAAGAAGTTCACATAGGACAGCACGGCCAGGACCCACGGCCCCCACAGGGGCGGATAGCGCTCGAAGCGGATCTCGAAGAGCCGCATGGCCCTGGCGATGTAGCTGCCGACGCAGGCGTACATGAAGCCTGAGAACAGGGGCACGCCGCCGAGCCGCAACAGGCTGGGCTCGGGATAGATCCACGAACCCTGGGCGGTCTTGAACAGCTCCATGCCCGTGCCGACGATGTGGAAGATCGCGATCACCACCGCCTCGTCCCGCCGCTCCAGGCCCGTGGCCAGAAGGGCGACCTGGATGCCGAGCGCCGCCAGCACCAGGAAGTCGTAACGGGCGAGCGGCGCGTGCTCCGGCCAGACCAGGTGGGTGCCGACGAGGAGGGCCAGCATCAGGCCTCCGAAGAGGCAGGCCCAGGCCTGCTTCAGGCCGAACAGCAGGAACTCGTAGGCGTAGGCGCGCCAGCGCGACCGCTCCGCCCAGGGGCGCACGAGCCGGTCCATGGCTTCCACCCGGCTCTTGATACGGTCCTTCAGGTTCATGCGGCCCTGAGGCTAGCGTGACAGGCCACAAGGGCGCCATATGCGGCTCATGAACGCCCCCTTCCCCACCGCCCCCTCGAAGGACGCGCTGGAACGCGGCGCGGTGCTGGCCCCCCGGTTCGACGCCGCCGGCCTGGTCGCCGCCGTCGCCACCCACGCCGACACCGGCGAGGTCTTGATGTTCGCCTGGATGAACGCCGAGGCCCTGGCGCTGACCGTCGAGACCCGGGTCGCCCACTACTTCAGCCGCTCGCGGGGGGCCCTTTGGAAAAAGGGCGAGACCTCAGGCCAGCTGCAGCTTGTCGAAGAAATCCGCATCGACTGCGACCAGGACGCCATCTGGATCAAGGTCCGGCCCCAAGGCGACGGCGGCGCCTGCCATGTCGGCTTCCGCTCGTGCTTCTACCGGATCGTCACGCCGGACGGGACGTTGCGGGAAGACGCCGATCCCCCCCAAACCCACCGCTAGGAGACCAGCGCACCATGTCGAGCGAAGTCCTTCACGTTCCCAGAGAGTCCCTGTCCCGCGAGACCCTGGAGCTCCACTACGCCATCACCTCGCTGATGGAGGAGCTGGAGGCCGTCGACTGGTATCGCCAGCGCGCCGACGACACCCAGGACCCCGAACTGAAGGCGATCCTGCTGCACAACGCCCGCGAGGAGACCGAGCACGCGGCCATGGTCCTGGAATGGATCCGCCGCAAGGACGCGACCTTCGACAAGGAGCTGCGCGAATACCTGTTCCAGGACGGCTCGATCACCGGCCGCGAGGAAGAGGTCGAGGGCAAGAGCTGATCCCGCTATCGGTCATCCTCCGGTCGCCCGCAAGGCGATCCGGGGGACCCAAGCGACGTGCCCGATCCTGACGCCTCGCTTGGGTCGCCCGGACAGGCCGGGCGATGACGAGAGATGATGACCGAACCAGAAGACGACGGCGAACCCGGCGAGCCCCTCGTCGTCACCATCGCGCCCGAAGCCGCCGGCGAACGCCTGGACAAGGCGCTGGCGGCGGCGGCTCCCACCCTGTCTCGGGCCCGATTGCAGGCCCTGATGGCCGAAGGAGCCGTCAGCCTGGACGGGAGCGTGCTCACCGACGCCTCGGCCAGGGCGCGGGCCGGCGGCTATCTCGTGCTGGTGCCGCCCCCGGCCCCGGCCGAGCCCGTGGCCCAGCCCATCCCCCTCGTCGTGCTCTACGAGGACGCCTACCTCATCGTCGTCGACAAACCCGCCGGCATGGCCGCCCACCCGGCGCCGGGCACGCCCGACGGGACCCTGGTCAACGCCCTGCTCGCTCACTGCGGGGCCAGCCTGTCCGGCATCGGCGGGGTGGCGCGGCCGGGGATCGTGCACCGGCTGGACAAGGACACCTCGGGGGTCATGGTCGCGGCCAAGACCGACGCCGCCCACCAGGGCCTGTCGGCCCTGTTCGAGCGCCACGACATCGAGCGCCTCTACCTCGCCTTCACACGGGGCGTTCCTGATCCGCGCCAGGGGACGATCACCACCCGTCTCGGCCGCTCGACGACCGACCGCAAGAAGATGGCGGTGCTGAAGACCGGAGGGCGCGAGGCGACCACCCACTATGAGACCCGGACGGTGTTCGGCCCGGACAAAAGGCCCCTGGCCGGCAAGGTCGCCTGCCGACTGGAGACCGGCCGCACCCACCAGATTCGTGTCCACCTGGCCTCCAAGGGCGCGCCGTGCCTCGGCGACCCCACCTACGGCTCGGGTCAGCCCGCCCTGCCCGTGCGCGAGGCCATGGCGGCGGCGGGGCTGTCGCGGCAGGCCCTGCACGCGGCGGTGCTCGGCTTCGTCCACCCGATCACCGGCGAGCGGCTGCACTTCGAGACTGGCCTGCCCCCCGACCTCGCCCGCCTGGACTCCGAGCTCCACGCTCGGTTTTTTCGAGCGGAGCCTTAAAAGGAACGCAACCCTCGCCTATATGTCGCAGTTGCAACGCGCACGAGGACGCCGCGCTTCCACGGCCTGATCAAGCCCTGCTTTTTCAGGAGAATGGCGACGCCCCCGACACTGCTGACTGGCGCGTAGGGGAAATGGTTTCATGGCTACGAATTCTCTGGCGGTCATCTCGCCGGAAGGCGGTCTGTCTCGGTACCTGACCGAGATCCGCAAGTTCCCGATGCTGACCAAGGACGAGGAGTTCATGCTCGCCAAGCGCTGGCGCGAGCACGAGGACACCGAGGCCGCCCATCGGCTCGTCACCTCGCACCTTCGCCTCGTGGCCAAGATCGCCATGGGCTACCGCGGCTACGGCCTGCCGATCGGCGAGGTCGTGTCCGAGGGCAACGTCGGCCTGATGCAGGCGGTCAAGAAGTTCGAACCCGACAAGGGCTTCCGGCTGGCGACCTACGCCATGTGGTGGATCCGCGCCTCGATCCAGGAATACATCCTGCGCTCCTGGTCGCTGGTGAAGATGGGCACGACGGCGGCGCAGAAGAAGCTGTTCTTCAACCTGCGCAAGGCCAAGTCCGAGATCAGCGCCCTGGAAGAGGGCGACCTGCACCCGGACCACGTGGCCCAGATCGCCACCAAGCTGGGCGTGACCAACGACGAGGTCATCTCGATGAACCGGCGCCTTTCCGGCCCGGATTCGTCGCTGAACTCCCCGCTGCGTTCCGACAGCGAGAGCGAATGGCAGGACTGGCTGGTCGACGACGTCTCGGTCAGTCAGGAGACCACGGTCGCCGAGAACGAGGAGCGCGGCCTGCGCCAGGAGCTGCTGGCCGAGGCGATGGAGGGGCTCTCCGACCGGGAGAAGCACATCCTGACCCAGCGCCGGCTCAAGGACGACCCCACCACGCTGGAGGAACTGGCCGGCGAGTACGGGGTCAGCCGCGAGCGGGTGCGCCAGATCGAGGTCCGCGCCTTCGAGAAGCTGCAGAAGGCGATGCGGACCGCCGCGGTGGAACGCAACCTGATGGAGGCGTGAGGGGCTTCAGGCGACACCGAGCCAGGTGACGCGCACGCCTGAGGAGGAGATGCTGCGCGCTAGCGCCCGGGTCGCGACCGTGACCCGGATTTCGCCGCCGTGAGCCTCCCGCAGGTCAGCCGCGTCCAGGCGCAGCACCTGCGGCTCCCTCGCCGCGAGCTCCAGCCTCAGCATCGACGCGTCGGGCGCGTTCGCGCCGCCGATCATCACGACCACGCCGGGACTGGCTGGGCTGATGGCCTCGGCGACGATGAACACGTGCCGCGCGTTCTTGGGAAGCGGCGCCTGCATGATCGCCTCCGGCTGATCCTCATGGCCAAGCGCGGTGGGGTGTAGATGCAGGTGCGGATTGGCGGGTTCGGGAGGCCGGCACCACTTGTTGGTCCGCAGCAGTTCGCGGACCGTCCAGAACTGAGCGCCCGCCACAGGCTCTGGAGAAGCGCCTCGGGCCCGCGTCAGGCGGAGCTCCTCCGACAGCAGCTCGACGCGTCGGCGGGGCCGGCTGAGCACTTCCGACTGCCGCAAGGCATTCTGCGGGTCGGTCTCCAGTCGCTCCAAGGCCATGGCGCATAGGTTGGCCGTCTCGCAGACGGCCGAATATTCGTCGAAGACGAAGGCGAAACGGGTGCCCTGGGGACCGAAGGCGTCGCGAACCGGTAGGGCGAGCATGCGTTCCGCCTCTTCCAGGCCGCGCGCCCAGGCCGAACCTGCGCCGGTCAGGTCGCCCTTCGCCCGCTTCAACCAGCCCAGGCGATGGCAGGCTTCGGTGGTCTTGGTGAAGAGAGTAGGTCCGAAGCGCGCCGCATCTTCGGACAGCACCCGCTCGAACCAGGCTTCCGCCGCATCGAGGTCGCCGATCTTCTGGGCCAGGCGGGCCGCCACGAAGCAAAGGGACACGCGCCAACGTAAGGCGTGAGGCCCCCCGCCCGGCTCAAGCACGCGCAGCCGCGCCGAAATGGAGTCGAGGTGCGACCGGACGGCGCTGCTGCTCGCCTTTGGATCTTCAAGCAGGCGATAGCCCAGGACGGTCACCGCGGCGGCGGCGTCGTGCGGCTCCCCCTTGATGGCCAACTCAGCGCAGACCGCCGCCAGCGCTCCGGGCGCGTTAAGCCGCGTGCCCCGGTCGACAAGGCCGCGAACCAGCCAGGGATTGTCGAGCATCCCCGCGAAATCGACGGGCGGCGCGCTGGACGGCTGGCCCGCGACGCGGGCCGCCCTGTCCCAGGGCGGCAGGCCGGGGCCGGCGAACCGCTTCTGGCCTGCCGCTATCAGCCATTCGGCGGGCCTTGGCGGGACGCCCAGCACCGGATCGAACTCTTCCCACACCCTCCCCTGGCGCGACCAGGCGCCGTTCAGCTTCGCCCGGTCCGCCGTCTGCGTCGCCGCCCGGTCGAGCAGGAAGTCCCTTTCGACGAGGGCCTTGAGCTTCGGCCAGTCGTACACGTCGAAATGGTATGGGTTCGGGTCGCGCCCGGTTTCGTCGGACCAGTCGTTCGGTACGCTTACGAGCACCCGTCCCCCCGGGGCCAGTAGGCGGGCGAAAGCCTCGAGCAGAGCCGCCGGATCGACCACATGCTCCAGCGTCTCGAACGAGGTGATCAGGTCAAAGCTGTTCTCGGAGAGGCGGGCGAGCCCTTCAGGCAGGCCGGCGATCTCGAACCGGAGCTTGTCCAGCCCGCTGAACGCCTGGCGAGCATAGGCGATGCCGGCCTCGTCGATATCCAACCCGAGCACTTCGGCTGCTTCGGTCTGGCTGGCCAGCAACCAGGCCCCGTAACCCATGCCGCAGGCGGCATCCAGGATCCGATCGCCCGCTCGCGCGAACCTTGCCGCCCAGTGATAGCGCATCAGGTGGGCGTCGGAGCGCGAGCCCGGCTCGCGCAGCATGTCCATGTGGAGTTCACGATCGGCGGAAAGCGCCTCCAGGGGCCACGCCTCGGCCACGCCGGGGGGCATCGCCTCGAGCGCGAGGGTGGTCTCGCCGACCTCCCGGTCCAGGGCGCCATAGGGCGTGACTCGCAACGCCGCCGGATGACGCCGGAAGCCTGCTTCCAAGGCGGCGCTTTCCCAGAACCGGCGATCCCGGACGGTTAGATGCCACGCCCGCTCGCGGTCCGGCCGGGTGGCGATCACCAAGTAGGCCCCCCTGCGGGCGACCCGTCTCATTTCGCGCAGGGCGGCGGCTACATCCTCAGGCGCCAGATGCTCAAGACAGTCGGTAGAGACGACGTTGTCGAAGCTCGCATCCGGAAAGGGCAGGGCCAGGACCGAGCCGACGTGGAACCGGCCGGGGGCGCGGCGCGAAGCTTCGGCTACCGCTACCGCCGAGACGTCGACCCCCTGCGCGTCCATGCCGTCGAGCATAAGCGCCTGGACCAGGTCGCCCATCCCACAGCCGATGTCCAGGAACGAGCCCGCTCCGAGGGCGCCTATGATGTTGCGGGCGATGGGCCGAGGGTCGGGAAAGCTGGACTCGCCGAACCTGTCGGGGCGTAGCCAGTATCCGTCATAGGTCGTGGCGTAGTCCATGGGCCCCTGCCGGCGCAAGTCGGATGGGGCCCACTATGTCGGATGACGTCGGCCTATGGGAACAAGAAGCGCCTCGCTGACGGCGCTGGCGCGCTCAGCCGGCCCTGGCGAGCATTTCGGCGGGCGCGCCGCCGTCGGACCGCCGCTTGCGGGCGCCGGTGAACTCGCCGCTGTTGAAGCGACGGCGATCGGGGCCGACGTACATCACCGCCTCGATCCACGGGCGCGGCTTCAGGATCACGTTCTCGACCCGCTTGAACAGGTCGCCGGCGGTGTAGGGCTTGCGCAGGAACTCGTGCATGCCGGCGTTGCGCGCCCCGGTGATCGAGGCCGCGGTGGCCTCGGCCGTCATCACGATCACCGGGACCTTACGGCAGGCGAACGGGCTGCGGCGCAGCTGGCGGGTGAACTCCAGGCCGTCGAGCCCAGGACCGTTCAGCTCGGTCAGGATGAGATGGGGGTCGAAATCCTGGGCGATGGCCAGGGCCCGGTCGGTCTTCGATGCGCCGACGATCTGGCGCGCGCCGATCTCCTTCATCAGCTCCCCCGCCAGCTTGGCGGACCCAGCGTTGAAGTCGATCACCAGCACCCGCTGCATATTGGCGGCGAGGCGTTGCATGATCTTGGGGTCGGCGTTGAACACGGGCCGTCTCGACGTCGGGGGTGAACTGCCCCGGACAGTAGGGCCACGGCGTAAAGATCGTCTTGACGATGAGCGGCGTCTAGCCCGGCGGCGAGGTGAAGCCGCCGAGGTTCTCCTCGATGGCCTGGGCCACGGCCAGGGTCTTGGAGTCGGCCCCGCGCGGGCCGATGATCTGCACCCCCACGGGCAGGCCGCCGGCGCTGAGCCCGGCCGGGACCACCGTCGCCGGCAGGCCGCAGGCCGAGGCCAGGGCCGACCAGTCCATCAACGCCCCATAGGGAAAGCTGCGGCCGTCGGCCCGGCGGACCTTGCGCCGCCTGCGGCTCTTCGGGTCATGGGGAAAGGCCGTGCAGGGGGCGGCCGGGGCGACGATCACGTCGTAGCGCGAGAAGGCGGCGGCCATGGCCAGACCCATCCGCGCCCGCGCCTCGTTCGATCGCATCCACTCCCGGTGGCGGACGGTGCGGGCCAGCAGGGTTCCGGCCCAGGAGGTCCGCGTCGCGCCCAAACCCCGCGCCAGCTTGGCGGCGGGGCGCAGCCACAGGGCCTCGCGGCCCTCGTCGCTGGCGGCGTACATCAGGACCGCGAAGGTATCGAGCAGGCGCTCGGGGTCCACGGGGCTCTCGATCCGCAGGACCGAGGTCCCGGCGGCGCCCAGGGCGCCGGCGAAGGCCTCGACGACCGCCCCCACCTCGGCGTCGAGGGCGAAGGCCGGCTCCTCCAGCCACAGGCCGACCTTCAGGTCCGGCAGGGCCACGGGTGCGGCCTTCGCCGGCATGGGCGCCTGGGCCATGATCGACAGCAACAGGCGCAGGTCCCGCGCCGAGCGGGCCATGGGCCCGATGACGTTCAGGTCCGGCTCGGCGGCCGTGCCGGGCGCCGGCGGCGTATGGCCGCGCTGGGAAACGAGGCCATAGGTCGGCTTGTGGGCGAAGACCCCGCAGAAGCTGGCCGGAATCCGCAACGACCCGGCCAGGTCCGAGCCGATCTCCAGCGGCGTGACGCCCGCCGCCAGGGCCGCCGCCGCGCCGCCGGACGACCCGCCGGGGGTAAGGGCCTCGTCCCACGGGTTGCGGGTGGTCCCGTAAAGGGCGTTCGAGGTCTGGAAATCGTCAGCCAGGGCCGGGGTGTTGGTCTTGCCCCAGATCACCGCGCCCTCGGTGCGCACCCGGCCCACCGCCGCCGCGTCGCCGGCGGCCCGGCCCTGCAGAGCCTTGGTCCCGGCGGTGGCGGCCATGCCGTCCACGTCCAGGGTGTCCTTCACCGTCATCGGCAGGCCGGCCAGCAGGCCCAGGGCCTCGGCGGTCTCGCCCGCGTGGCGGCGCTCGTCGATGCTCCGGGCCTTCTGCCGGGCCCGATCGAGGTCGCGCCGCACCACCGCGTTGAGGGACTTGGCGGCGTCGGCGGTGGCCACGCTGGCCTCCAGCAGTTCGGCGGCCGACAGCCGGCGCGTCTCCAGCGCCTTCAGCTGGGCGGTGGCGTCCAGACGTGCGAGGCCGCCTGACCTGTTCATGGCAATGGGCGGTTCATCTGAAGCCGAGCACGTCCCGCATGTCGTAGAGGCCGGGCGGCCTGCCACGGACCCAAAGGGCCGCCTCCACCGCGCCGCGGGCGAACAGGGAGCGGTCGCGGGCCGAGTGCGACAGGGTGAGGATCTCATCCTCGGCGCAGAACATCACGCTGTGCTCCCCCACGATCCCGCCGCCGCGGATCACCGAAAAGCCGATGGCGCCGTCGGGGCGAGGCCCGGTCACCCCGTCCCGGGTGCGCACCGCCGAATCCTCCAGCGCCACCCCCCGGCCCTGGGCCGCCGCCTCGCCCAACATCAGCGCCGTGCCCGACGGGGCATCGACCTTGCGGCGATGATGCGCCTCGGTCACCTCGATGTCATAGGCCGCCGGCCCCAGGGCCCTGGCCGCCTGAGCCACCAGCCCCAGCAGGACGTTGACGCCGAGGGAGAAGTTGCCCGAGCGGACGATGGCCACGCGCCGGGCCGCCTCGATGATCGCCGCGTCGTCGTCGGCGGTGAAGCCGGTGGAGCCGATGACCAGGGCCGGTCCGCCCCGCGCCGCCGCCAGCCCCGCCAGTTCGGCCGAGGCCGCGCCGCTGGTGAAGTCGACGACCACCTCGGCGAGGGACAGGGCCCGAGCCCGATCGACGAGGCCAGGCTCGCCGGACAGGGCCAGGTCGCGGTCGAAGCGGGCGACGACCTCGATCTGTGGGCGGTCATGGGCGGCCTTGACCACCGCATGGCCCATGCGGCCGAGCGCTCCGGCGACGGCGAGCTTGACGGGTTCGGTCATGGGGCGGCTCCGGCGAAGGTCGCGCCCAGATATGCCGCCTCGGGAGGGGTATGGCTACCACTGTCCCCGTCCCGCCCGATCGGGCGGGCCTTGGCGCCTAGGCCTCTTCCCGCTCGCCGGTCAGCCCGTCCCAGAAGCGGCGAGCCTTGTTGAAGAAGCCGGCGTGGCGGGGATGGTGATCCTCGCCGCAGCTTTCCTGCAGCTCGCGCATCAGCTCTTTCTGACGGGCCGACAGGTTGGTGGGGGTCTCGACATAGAGCTCGACCACTAGGTCGCCCTTGTCGCGGCCGCGCAGGGCCGGCATGCCGCGCCCCTTGATGCGCACGGTGCGGCCGGTCTGGGAGCCTTCCGGGATCTTGACCTTGATCCGGCAGTCGCCGTCGCCGGCAAGACCCGCCAGGCACGGGGCCTCGATCTCACCGCCGAGCGCGGCTTCGCACATCTTGACCGGCACGGTGCAGAGCAGATCCAGGCCGTCGCGGTCGAACAGCTCGTGCGGCGAGACCGACAGGAAGATGTAGAGGTCGCCGCGGGGGCCGCCGCGGGCGCCCGCGTCGCCCTCCCCCGCCAGGCGGATGCGGGCGCCGTCGTCGACGCCAGCGGGGATGCGGACCTGCAGCTTGCGCTCGCGCCGTACCTGGCCGGCGCCATGGCAGGCGCGGCAGGGGTCGGAGACGACCCGGCCGGCGCCAGAACAGCGAGGGCAGGTGCGTTCGACGGCGAAGAAGCCCTGGGCGGTGCGGATGCGGCCGGCGCCGCCGCAGGCGCCGCAGGCGGTGGGCGAGGTGCCGGGCTTGGCGCCCGAGCCGTCGCAGGTCTCGCAGGACACCGTCGAGGGCACCACGATCTCGACCTCGGCGCCGGCGTAGGCCTGCTCCAGGCTGATCTCCAGGTCGTAGCGCAGGTCCTGGCCGCGGGCCGGGCCGGTGTTGCGCCGGCCGCCGCCGAACATCTCGCCGAACACCTCGGCGAAGATGTCGCCCGCGTCGCCGTGGAAGCCGCCGCCGCGGCCGTTCATGCCGTTGACGCCGGCCTCGCCGAAGCGGTCGTAGGCCGCACGCTTCTGGGCGTCGGAGAGGATCGAATAGGCCTCGTTGATTTCCTTGAAGCGGATCTCGGCCGCAGCATCGCCCGGATTCCGGTCGGGATGGGTCTCCATCGCCAGCTTGCGGAAGGCCGTCTTCATCTCGGTCTCGGTGCAGGTCCGAGAGACTCCGAGCAGTTCATAATAGTCGCGCGCCATCGAAGCGTGGACCTCAAATTGCGCCCATCCCGGGCCCGCCCCCATCCCGCGGCAAGCGCGGGAAGCGGCTACGCATAACAGAGACTAGCGGGGTCCCACGCGGCGCGGTTCGCCGCATGAGACCCCCTGGCGATTACGCCGACTTCTTGTCGTCGGACACTTCCTCGAACTCCGCGTCGACCACGCCCTCCTGGGCGTCGTCGGCCGCTTCGCCCGGGGCGGCCCCTTGCTGGGCCTGGTACATGGCCTCGCCGAGCTTCATCGACGCCTGGATCAGCGCCTGGGTCTTGGCCTGGATGGCCTCGACGTCCTCGCCGTCCTTGACCGACTTCAGGTCGGCCACCGCGGTCTCGATCGCGCCCTTTTCGGCCTCGCCCACCTTGTCGCCGAAGTCGGCCAGCGACTTCTCGGTCTGGTGCAGCAGGGCGTCGGCCTGGTTACGGGCCTCGACGAGGGATTTGCGCTTCTTGTCCTCGTCCGCATTGGCCTCGGCCTCGTGGACCATCTTCTGGATGTCCTCGTCCGACAGGCCGCCGTTGGCCTGGATGCGGATCGACTGCTCCTTGGAGGTCGCCTTGTCCTTGGCGGTCACGTGGACGATGCCGTTGGCGTCGATGTCGAAGGTCACCTCGACCTGCGGCACGCCGCGCGGCGCCGGGGGCAGGCCGACGAGGTCGAACTGGCCCAGCATCTTGTTGTCGTGCGCCATCGGCCGTTCGCCCTGGAACACCCGGATGGTCACCGCCGACTGGTTGTCGTCGGCCGTGGAGAAGGTCTGGCTGCGCTTGGTCGGGATGGTGGTGTTGCGCTCGATCAGCGGGGTGAACACGCCGCCCAGGGTCTCGATGCCCAGGGTCAGGGGGGTCACGTCGAGCAGCAGCACGTCCTTGACGTCGCCTTGCAGCACCCCGGCCTGGACCGCGGCGCCCAGGGCCACGACCTCGTCGGGATTCACGCCCTTGTGCGGCTCGCGGCCGAAGAAGGCCTTCACGGCCTCCTGGACCTTGGGCATGCGGGTCATGCCGCCGACCAGGACCACCTCGTCGATCTCGGACAGCTTGTAGCCGCTATCCTTCAGCGCCCGCTCGCAGGGGCCGATGGTCTTGGCCACCAGATCCTCGACCAGCGACTCGAGCTTGGCCCGGGTCATCTTGAGGGTCAGGTGGAGCGGCCCGTTGGCGTTCACCGAGATGAAGGGCAGGTTCACCTCGTACTGCGCCGTGGAGGACAGCTCCTTCTTGGCGTTCTCGGCGGCTTCCTTCAGCCGCTGCAGCGCCAGCTTGTCCTTGCGCAGGTCGACGCCGTTTTCCTTTTTGAACTCGTCGGCCAGGTAGTCGACGATCCGCAGGTCGAAGTCCTCGCCGCCGAGGAAGGTGTCCCCGTTGGTGGCCTTCACCTCGAACACGCCGTCGCCGATCTCGAGGATCGAGATGTCGAAGGTGCCGCCGCCGAGGTCGTAGACGGCGATCTTCTTGCCGTCGCTCTTCTCGAGCCCGTAGGCCAGGGCCGCCGCGGTCGGCTCGTTGATGATGCGCAGCACTTCCAGGCCGGCGATGCGGCCGGCGTCCTTGGTGGCCTGACGCTGGGCGTCGTTGAAGTAGGCCGGAACGGTGATGACCGCCTTCTCGACCTTCTCGCCGAGGAAGGCCTCGGCGGACTCCTTCATCTTGCCGAGGATGAAGGCCGAGATTTGCTGCGGGCTGTAGTCCTTGCCGTGGCTGCGCACCCAGGCGTCGCCGTTGGGGCCCTTGACGATCTCGTAGGGCACCATGTCCTTGTCCTTGGCCACCACCGGATCGTCGTACTGGCGGCCGATCAGGCGCTTGATGGCGAAGAAGGTGTTGGCGGGGTTGGTCACCGCCTGGCGCTTGGCCGGCTGGCCGACGACCCGTTCGCCGTCTTCCATGATTCCGACCACCGAGGGGGTGGTGCGCGCGCCCTCGGCGTTCTCGATCACCTTCGGCGTCTTGCCGTCCATGATGGCGACGCAGCTATTGGTGGTGCCGAGGTCGATACCGATGATTTTCGACATGGTGCGGTCAAACTCCTTCATGGCGGACGAACGCATCGGCCTTCTTCGAAGCGCCGCGCCGGGTCCGTCCCCAACCTTGGTCCAAAACTAAAAGCCGGCCGCCGAGACGGCCTAACGAACACTCGCCGGCCCGCATCGAAGTGCGCGAACCATGCTTTTGGCGCATATGGTGACCACGCGCCGCCCCGCAAGGGCATTGACCCGGCGCAAGGCGGGCGCGCTGCCGCGCTTTTTCTTATGGAAGTCCACGGCCGCGCGCCAGAGCGACGCGGCCGGGCCAGGACGGTTTCTCGCACCCGCCCGGCTACGGCCTTTCGCTTCCCGCGCCGACGCCCCAGATGGGTCGCATGGCCTTCCACCCGCCCGCAGGCTTTGCGCTCTATCCCGAGGCCCTCGCCCGGGACGACCAGGCCGCCCTGGTCGCCGAGGTCATGGCCCTGCTCGAGGACGCGCCGCTCTATCGGCACGCCCTGGCGGGGGGCAAGACCATGTCCGTGCTCAATTCCAACCTCGGGGACCTGGGCTGGTTCGCCGACGCCCGCGGCTATCGCTACCAGGCCGCCCACCCCGACACCGGCAGGCCATGGCCGGCCATGCCGCAGAGCCTGCTGGCGCTGTGGCGCGCCTATTCCGGCGCGGATGTCGCGCCCGACGCGTGCTTGATCAACCTGTATCGCGACGGCGCGCGCATGGGCCTGCACAGGGACATGGACGAAGCCGAGCGGAGCGCCCCCGTCGTCTCGATCTCGCTCGGCGACACCGCCCTGTTTCGCCTGGGCGGGACGAAGCGGACCGACCCCACCGGCTCCTTCCGCCTGTCGTCAGGCGACGTCTGCGTCCTGGGCGGAGAGGCGCGCATGGCCTTCCACGGGGTCGACCGGGTCATCGCCGGCTCGTCGACGCTGATCCCCGGCGGCGGACGCTTGAACCTGACCCTGCGGCGGGCCGCCAAAGCTTGACGTCCGGAACGTAAGCGGAACAATGGCGGCGATGTCCGACGCCGTCTTCTCCCGCCCCCAGACCACCCTCGCCGTCACCCGCGGCGCGGCGCGGCTGGTGGCGGCGCTGGGCTGGGCGCCGGTGTTCGAGGTCCCCCTGCCCAACGGCCGCCGCGCCGACATCATGGCCGTATCGCCCAAGGGGGAGTTCGCCATCGTCGAGGTGAAATCCAGCGTCCCGGACTATCTGTGCGACCACAAGTGGGCCGAATACGCCCCCTACTGCGACCGGTTCTATTTCGCCGTCGCCCCGGAATTCCCCCGCGAGATCCTGGCGCAGGGTCCCGGCCTTATCGTCGCCGACGGCTTCGGCGGCGCGGTCCTGACCGAAAGCCCTATCACCCCGCTGGCGCCGGCGCGGCGAAGGGCGCTGATCCTGGGCTTCGCAAGGCTCGCCGCCATGCGAGCGGCAGGACTGCCCGAACCGGCGGTGGTGGGATGAATGACCTTCTCCCCTCGGGGGAGAAGGTGGCTGCGCAGCAGCCGGATGAGGGGCCGCGCCGCCGCCTGAGACGGCCAGAGCATCGCCCCGCCCGATTAGCGCGGTGCGCGCTTGGCCAGGATCCGCTGGAGGGTGCGGCGGTGCATGTTCAGGCGCCGCGCGGTCTCGGAGATGTTGTGGTTGCACAGTTCGTAGATGCGCTGGATGTGCTCCCAGCGCACTCGGTCGGCCGACATCGGGTTTTCGGGCGGGGCCGGGGCCGAGCCGTCGCGGGCGGCCAGGAGGGCGCGGGCCACGTCGTCGGCATCGGCCGGCTTGGGCAGGTAGTCGACCGCCCCGGCCTTCACCGCCGCCACGGCGGTGGCGATATTGCCGTAGCCGGTCAGCATGATCACCCGCGCATCAGGGCGCTCGGCGTGGATCGCTTCGACCACTTGCAGGCCGTTGCCGTCCTCCAGCCGCATGTCGAGCACCGCGAAGGCCGGGGGGTGGGCCTTCACCGCCTGTACCGCCTCCTCGACCGATCCGACCAGGGTGGTCTCGAATCCGCGCGATTCCAGCGCCCGGCCGAGCCGGGTGCGCAGAGGCGCGTCGTCGTCGAGCACGAGGAGGGTGCGGTCCGGCAGGGCGGCGATGGCGGCTGAGAAATCTGTCATCGGTGGTCCTCGCTCGGATTCACGCTTGTGAGGCAAGATGTCGCAGGAGTGGGGCGGCGCATCAAGGCCCGTCTGGCCCGGCGCTCGTCGCCTCGATCCGCTCGCGTCGCCAGCGGGCCGCCACCACGGCCCCTCCGCTCTTGGCGTTTCGGAACTCGACCTGGGCGCCGGTCCGCTCCAACAGGGTCTTGGCGATGAAGAAGCCCAGGCCCATGCCGTGGTGGTGCGAGCGCGAGCCCTCGCCCTGGCTGCGGGTGGTGACATAGGGTTCGCCCAGTTTGGCGATCACATCGGCGGAGAAGCCCGGCCCGTCGTCGCGCACCTCGATCTCCAGCCGGTCGGCGTCGTAGTAGGCGGTCAGCTCGACCGCCGATTCGGCGAAGTCGACGGCGTTCTCCACGAAGGCCGTGAGGGCGTGCATCACCTCGGGCAGGCGCCTCACCTCCAGGATCGGGGCGCCGGGCGCGCAGGTCACCTCGGCGTTGACCAGGATCTCGCCCCGGTGCGGCTCGGACACCTCGTCGAGCAGCTGCGACAGGCTCATCCGCGAGTG
Source organism: Caulobacterales bacterium 32-69-10 (assembly GCA_002280485.1). Next base: position 77,740 of record NCED01000004.1, on the reverse strand, counting down.
ATGCTCATCGCCGGTCTCGGGCGCGCGGGATAGCTTCCTGAGGATTTCGCGGCAGCGCTCGGCCTGGGAGACCAGGAGCTGCACGTCCTCGTGGAACGGCGTGCCGGGGGGCAGGCCGCGGCCCATCTCCTTGGCCACCACCTGGATCGTGGCCAGCGGCGTGCCGAGCTCGTGCGCCGCCGCCGCGGCCAGGCCCCCAAGCGCCGACAGCCGTTGCTCGCGGGCCAGAACGGCCTGGGTGGCGGCCAGCGCCAGCTCCATGCGGGCGGCCTCCGCCGAGGCCTGCCAGGCGTAGGCGGCGGTGAAGACGATGCCTACCACCACGGAGGCCAGCAGGCCCGCGCCATAGAGGGGCGGCAGGACCAGGGGCGCCCCCGCCGTCCACGGCAGGGGCAGGGACCACAGGGACAGGACCACCGCCGCGCCGATGGCCATCAGGCACAGGGCCGCCGCGTCGCGGGCGCCCAGGGTCGCCGCGGCCACGGTCACCGGGGCGATCAGCAGTAGGGAGAAGGGATTCTGCAGGCCGCCGGTCAGGGCCAGCAGCACCGACAGCTGGATCAGGTCGAAGCCCAGCTGCACGACAGCCTCGCGCCGGCCGGCCAGGCGCGAGCCGGGCCAGGCCAGGGTGACCGAGAGGTTGGCCCAGGCGCTGACCAGGATCACCGCCAGGCACCACACCAGCGGCAGGTCGAAGCCCAGCACGAACTGAACCCAGAGCACTGCCGCGGTCTGGCCGGCCAGGGCGGCCCAGCGCAGCATGAACAGGGTGCGCAGGCGCAGGCCTCGCCGGGCCTGGGCCCATTCCCACAGCCGGCCCTGCACATTGCCGTCGCCGTCGCCGTCGCCGCCTTGCCACGCGCTGGCCTGAGGCCTATCCGAACTTCGAGGGGCGGGGGGCGCCAGGGTCATGGGATCATTCGATGGGCCAAGATGACCGTAACGCGGGAAAGACGCCCCGCGCTCCTAAGCATGGACGAGGGGCGCGCCGAACGGAAGCAAAGCCGGGCGCCGGACCGGCCTGGCCCCTGCCGCGCATCGTGCTGTTGGTCGGGGCGATCGTCCTGGCGATCGGCCTGTCGGTCGGCCTCTACCGCGACATGACCAGGCCGCGCTCGCCGCAGTCGGCCGCCGGCGCCGCGGCGGTCGGCGGGCCGTTCCGCCTGGTCGACCAGAACGCCCGGGCGGTGAACGAGGGCGTGCTGGCGGGCAAGTGGAGCGCGGTCTTCTTCGGCTACACCTATTGTCCCGACGTCTGCCCGGCGACCCTGACCGCCCTGAAGGTCGCCAAGGACCGGCTGGGCCCCAAAGCCCAGGACCTGCAGGTGGTGCTGATCACCATCGACCCCGAACGCGACACCCCCGCCCAGCTGCGCAGCTACCTGTCCAGCGAAGCCTTCCCCAGGCCCATCGTCGGCCTGACCGGGACGCCCGAGCAGATCGCCGCCGTCGCGAAGGCCTATAAGGTCTATTACAAGAAGAACGGGACGGGCCCCGACTACCTGATGGACCACGCCTCGGCGGTCTATCTGATGGACCCCAAGGGCCAGTTCCACAGCCTGGTCTCGGACGCCCAGGGCGTCGACAGCATGGCGCTGGAAATCGGCTCGGCCATGGGAATCGGTTGACGAGGTTTTAACGCCCCTTTCGCAACCGCAGCAAAGTCGCGACATTGTTAAGGGCTAGGCGCTAAGATGCGCCTGCTTTCGGCAGGAGTTCGACCGCTATGCTCTATGCGCTCCAGGAGTACGGTTACTACGCGGCCACCCCCATGCGGCTAGCCGCCCGGATGACCCGCGACATGTGGAGCTCGCCGCTCAATCCGGCGGCGAACAGCACGCTCGGCCGCCGCATCTACGCCGGCGCCGACCTGTTCTCCAACATGACCCGCCGCTACGGCAAACCCCGCTGGACCATCAGCGAGACCACCATCAACGGCGCCCAGGTCAGGGTGCGGCCGGTGGTCGAGTGGTCCTCGCCCTGGTGCCGCCTGATCCATTTCGCCCGCGACCGCTCCGATCTGCGCCGCGCCGGCAAGACCAAGTTCGACCCTACCGTCCTGATCGTGGCGCCTCTGTCGGGCCACTACGCCACCCTGCTGCAGGGCACGGTCGAGGCCTTCCTGCCCGACCACGAGGTCTACATCACCGACTGGGTCAACGCCCGGGAGGTGCCGGTCCTAGATGGTCGGTTCGACTTCCATGACTACATCGACCACGTCCGCACCATGCTGACCCAGGTCGGGCCGCGCGCCCACGTGGTGGCGGTATGCCAGCCGGGCCCGCCGGTGCTGGCCGCCTCGGCCCTGATGGCCGAGGACGGCGACGAGGCCCGCCCGGCCTCGATGACCTTCATGGGCTCGCCGATCGACGCGCGCCTATCGCCCACCGCCACCAACAACCTGGCGGAGGAGCGGCCGTTCACCTGGTTCCAGTCGCATATGATCGACACGGTGCCCGCCCCGCACCCGGGAATGGGCCGGCGGGTCTATCCCGGCTTCGTCCAGCTCTACAGCTTCATGAGCCAGAACGCCGAAAAGCATCAGCAGGCCCACCTGAACTACTTCCAGGACCTGGTGAAGGGCGACGGCGACGCGGCTGAGAAGCACCTCGACTTCTACAATGAGTACCTGTCGGTCCTCGACCTGACCGAGGAGTTCTATCTCCAGACCATCGACATCGTGTTCCAGCAGCACCTGCTGCCCAAGGGCCTGCTCGAGCACCGCGGCCGCAAGGTGCGCCCCGAGGTGATCACCGACATCGCCCTTCTGACCATCGAGGGCGAGAACGACGATATCTCGGGAATCGGCCAGACCCAGGCCGCCCACGCGGTCTGTTCGGGCCTGCCGGAGTCCCTGCGCCAGGACTATGTCCAGCCGGACGTCGGCCACTACGGCGTGTTCAACGGCCGGCGTTTCCGCGAGGGCATCTATCCGCGGATCCGCGACTTCATCGCCGAGCACGACCCGGTGGGCGCCGGCGCCGCGGCGCCCAAGGCCCTGAAGGCCGCCAACGCCGCTTAGGCCGGACCTCCCGCCGGGTTAGGGTGGCGGGATGTTCGATTCCCTCAAGCGTAAGCCGAAGCTGGCGGCGGGCGACCTGATCGAGGTGGCCGGCCGCCCGGTCCGCCTGGCGGTCCACGCCCGCGCCCGCCGCGTCTCCCTGCGCCTCGACACGGCTAGGCGCGAGGTGGTCGCCACCGCGCCGTCGGCCCGGCGCCTCGCCGAGGCCGCCGCCTTCGCCCAATCCCGTCGCGAGTGGATCGCCGCCCGCCTGGACGGCCTGCCCCAGCCCCTCGGCTTCGCCCCCGGCGCCATGGTTCCCCTGCTGGGCGCCCATTGCCGGCTGGAGCGGGCGGCCATGCGCATCAAGCCGCGGCTGATCCCGGCGACGGACGAAGAGCCGGCGCGCCTGCTGGCCTATGGCCAGGACGAGGCCTACGCCCGGGCCGTAGAGCGGGCCCTGCGCGCGCAGGCCCTGTCCCATCTCACCGAACGCACCGCCGTCCATGCCGGGGCCCTGGCCCAGCCGCTGCCGACCATCGCCATCATGGACGCGCGGGCCCGTTGGGGATCCTGCCGGCCGGGCCTGAAGGGGGCGCCGGGCCAGATCCGCTACGCCTGGCGCCTGATCCTGACCCCGCCGGACGTGGCCGACTATGTCGCCGCCCACGAATGCGCCCACCTGCTGGAGCCCAACCACGGCCCAAGGTTCTGGGCCCTGGTCCGAGAGCTCTACGGCGAGCACGCGGAGGCGCAGGGTTGGCTGAAAGCCCATGGGGCGAGGCTGCACGCGGTCGGGCGCTAGCCAGGCTCGTCTAAAACAGCGGGAACTCCGCCGGCGGGCCCGCCGGCTGCGGCGGAGGCTGGGCGGGCTGCTGCTGCACGAGGGGCGGCTGAGCGACCGGCTCCTCCGCCGCGGCCGGCTCGCCGGTGATCGCATCGCCCGCCCGGGTCAAAAGGTCGCCGATCGGGTCGCTGAACGCCCCCGGAGCCGCGGCGGGGCCATTCGGGATGGCGCGAACCTGCAGCCTGGGCAGGGCCTGGACCATGAAGGCGCGCCAGACCTCGGCGGGCACCGTGCCGCCGGTGACCCGGCGCATGGGGCTGTTGTCGTCCTTGCCCACCCAGACGGCGGTGACGAAGCCGCCGGTGTAGCCGACGAACCAAGCGTCCCGGTAGTCGCTGGTGGTGCCGCTCTTGCCAGCCAGGTCATAGCCGGGGATGCGGGCCCGCGTCCCGGTGCCGGACGTCACCACCTGGCGCAGCATCTGGTTCATATAGGTCAGGGGCGGATTGCCGATCACCGCCGTGCGCTGGTCGGCGTGATGCTCGTACAGCACCCGGCCGTCGGGGGTGCGTATCCGCTCGATGCCATAGGCGGTGGCCAGCTGGCCGCCGTTGGAGAAGGGCGCATAGGCCTGGGCCAACTCCAGCGGGCTGACCTCGACCGCGCCGAGCGCCATCGACGGGTCCAGGCCGATCCGCGACTGGATGCCCAGCCGGTGGGCGGTGCGGGCGACATTGTCGCGCCCGACCTCGTCGGCCACCCGGGCGGCGACGGTGTTGATCGATTCCTCGACCGCCTTCTGCATGCTGATCGGGCCCAGGTACTTCTGGGTGTAGTTCTGCGGCGTCCACGTGCCGATGGTGAAGGGCTCGTCGACGACGGGGGTGTCGGGCGTGCGGCCGGCCTCCATGGCGGTCAGGTAGACGAAGGGCTTGAACGCCGACCCCGCCTGCCGCTTGGCGTCGACGGCCCGGTTGAACTGGCTCTCTCCATAGTCCAGTCCGCCGACCAGGGCGCGAATCCGGCCTGCGCCGTCGAGGGCGACCACCGCGGCCTGCCGCGCGCCGGTCTTGTCATTGCGGGCCAGCACCGACTTGGCTGCGTTCTGGGCGTTGGCGTTCATCTGCAGGTCGAGGGTGGTCTCGACGATCAGGTCCTGGGTCTGGGCGGAGTCGCCGACCAGCAGCCGGGTCTGGGCGTCGACCCAGTCGATGAAATAGAGCGCGTGCTGGCTGGACAGGGTGCGGCTGACCCGCACCGGGTTGGCGAAGGCCTCGTCGCGCTGGGCCGGGGTGATGGCGCGGGTCTGCACCATGGTGTCGAGCACGACGGTGGCGCGGCGGCCGGCCCGCTAGGCGCCGGCCCCGAAGTTCACCCGGTTCAGATACAGCGCGAGGATCTGCTTCTTGGAGAATTTCCATTCCAGCCACACCGCCAGCATCAGCTCCTGCACCTTGCGGCGCAGGGTCTGGGCGGGGCTGAGGAACAGGTTGCGGGCCAGCTGCTGGGTGATGGTCGAGCCGCCCTGGGCGTAGCGGCCCTCGCGGATGTTCACCACCACCATGCGGACCATGCCGACGGGGTCGAAGCCGAAGTGGGAATAGAAGCGCCGATCTTCGATGGAGACGAAGGCGGCGGGCACATAGGCCGGCAGCTTGTCGAGGTCGGCCGGCGGCGCCTGCTGGCTGCCGCGCATGGCGATCAGCGCCCCGTTGCGGTCGAGGTAGGAGATCGAGGGCTGCCGCTGGATTTCGTACAGCCGAGAGGTGTCGGGCAGCCCCCGCGCGAACACCGCCAGGAAGGCCACCAGGAAGATGACGCCCCAGACGCCGACCACCGCGCTCCAGTAGAACACGGCGTTCCAGCCACGGCGCTTGGCTCCGCCGCCGGCAGGGCGCGCTCCGCCGCCGGGAGGGCCGCCGCCCCCGCCGCCTTGAGGGCCGCCAGGCCTTGGTCCGCCGCCGGGACGTTCGGCGTTCGACATCTTCAACGACTCCAGAGCGCCAAGCCGCCAGAATCCGGCCGCCGCTACTTAATGCCCCCCGCACCCTCGCTCCAGAGGGTTGACGAGGTCTGAACGCACCGCCCAGCTGTTCATCTTTCAGTCACCACCGCGGCGGCAATGCGACGCTTCCCGCGACGAGGTGTCGCGGCTTGCCTAGTTGGTAAGCGCTTTTTCACCTGTTGGGTGAATGATTGAATGGCGTCTCCCGAAACGGGGTGGGGAACTCTGCATGCTTAAGCGACTGACGGTCGCCGTTTTCGCGGCCGCCCTCGCCATGACGAGCGCCACCGGCACGGCTCACGCCGAGTCTTGGCAGTGCGCGCCGTTCGCCCGCTTCTTCTCCGGCGTGAAGATCTTCGGCGACGCCTGGACCTGGTGGGAACAGGCCAGCGGAAAATACACCAAGGGCTTCACCCCAAACTCCGGCGCGGTCCTGGTGTTCAAGCCCTACGGCGCCATGAGGCGCGGCCACGTCGCCGTGGTCACCCAGGTGCTCACCGACCGCATCGTCCAGGTCACCCACGCCAACTGGTCCCCTCTGGCCGGCAAGCGCGGCCAGGTCGAACAGGACGTCACCGTCGTCGACGTCTCGGCCAATGGCGACTGGAGCCAGGTCAAGGTCTGGTACGACCCCTCGGGCGACCTCGGCCGCACCGTCTATCCGACCTACGGCTTCATCTACGGCGCCGCCGACGCGGCCCAGGACATGGCGCGCAGCGCGGTCCAGTCCGCGGCCAACGCCTTCGCGGGCGCCAGCGCCGCGGTGAGCGAGGCCGTCAGCGCCCGTTAAGCAGGGTCCGTGCGGGCTTCGCCTGACGCGACAGCGCACTCCCCACCCCAGTCATCCTGAGAAGCCGGATATAATCCGGCGTCTCGAAGGACGCGGGTCCGCGCCTGCCCGAATCGCTAAAGCCCCCGGCCAAATCGTTTCGGATCGAGCAGGGCCGCCAGCGCGCGCGGCAGGGGCGGGGGCGCGCCGAGCGCCACGGCCGCCACCTGCTCTGCCAGAAGCGGCGCCGTCGTGAAGCCTCGCCCGCCCAGGCCGGTCAGGACGTGCAGGTCCTCGCCCAGCGCCCCGGCCAGGGGCAGATGGTCCGGCGTCGCGGCGCGGACCCCGGCGCGGCCGTGCAGGACGGCGCCCTCCAGGGCCCGGGCTAGGTCGGGCCGGCCCCTGGCCAGGATTTCCAGGTTGCGGACATGGTCCTCGGGCCGCGTCTCGGTGGCGAGGTCGCCGCGGTCGTGGGTCGCGCCAAACAGCATCCCGTTGCGGGTGGGGATGGCGTAGCCGCCCCAGGCGGACGGCCGGCCGCTGAAGGTCAGGTCCGCCCACGAGGCCTGGCCGCGCACGGGTCGCAGCCCCAGGTCGGCGAGGCCGGCGGTCAGGTGGCCGGCGGCGAGACACACCACCTCGGCTTCTCCCAGCGCCCCCCCATCCCCGTCCAGGAGCCGCCAGACCCCCTCGTCCCGCTTCAAGGCGGCCACGCGCCCCGGAACGACCCGAGCCCCCCTCAGCCACGTCTCCAGGACCGACGCCGGCTCGACCACCAGGCCATCGCGGAATTCCAGGCCCTCGGGTCCGGCGACCAGGGCGCCCGGGTCGAACCCATCCCAGGCCGCCAGCCGCGCGAAGCGGTCCGCGTCGCGCGGCTCCCGAGCCAATTGCATCACGCCCCGGGCGATCACCACCTCCGGTCCATAGAGGCGGACGGCGCGGCCGAAGGTCTGGGCGGCGATCTGCGCCCACAGCCCCAGGCCTGCGTCCAGGCGGGGCGTGACCAGGGCGGCCGGGTTGCCGGACGCCCCCGATCCAGGGGCGTCGGCCTCGTAGACGACGGGCTCGACGCCCAGGGCGCGGAAGGCCCTGACCAGGGCGGCGCCGGCGATGCCGGCCCCGACCACCGCCACCCGCGGCGGCGGCTCCTGCGGGTCGCAAGCGCCAGGCCGCACCGCCTCCAGCCGCTCGCGCTTGCGCCCGAAGCCGGGGCGCTTGCTCACCGAAAAGCCGGCGGCCTCCAGGCCCCTGCGGACCGCGCCGGCGACGGTGAAGGTCGCCGCGCGGGCGCCGGGCGCCGAGCGCCGGCCGACCAGGCTCAGGATATCCGCGCTCCACATCTGCGGATTGCGGGCCGGCGCGAAGCCGTCGAGGAACCAGGCGTCCGCCCGTCCGCCCCAGGCCTCCAGGGCCGGCTGGACTTCGCCTATGGCCAGATCCAGGGTGGCGCCCTGGCCCGGGAAGTCGATGCGGTGAAAGCCGCGCCGCTGCGGCCACTGGCGCAGCAGAACCTCGGCGAGGCCGGCCAGCTCTGGCCATGCCGCCAGGGCCCGCGCCGCATCGTCGCGCCCCATCGGATAGCCTTCGACGGAGAACATGTGCAGGCGGCCCTCGGGCGGCCGCGTGCCGGCCCATAGGTCGACCAGGGCGAGGATGTTCAGGCCGGTGCCGAAGCCCAGCTCACCCACGGTGAAGGCGCGCCGTCCTTTCCAGGCGGCCGGCAGGTCCGCGCCCTCCAGGAACACCGCTCGGCTCTCGGCCAGGCCGTTCGTGGCGGAGAAGTAGATGTCGTCGAAGCGGCGCGACCGCGGCGCGCCCTCGGACCAGTCCAGGGGCTCGTCGGCCATGGCTGCTCCCGATCGGCCGTCAGGCCGTAAAAAGCAAAAAGGGCCGCCCGTGAGGGCGGCCCTTAAAGCTCGTAAGCGCGAAGGCTTACTGGACGTTCGTGGTGGTGTTTTCCACGGTGGTCGTGGTGTTTTCCACGGCGACGGCGTTGGCGTCGACGGCCATGTTGGCGTCAGCGGCCGGAGCCACTTCGGTCGTGGTGGTGTTTTCGACGGTGGTGGTGGTGTTCTCGGCCGGCTTGTTGCAGGCCGCGACGCTCAGAGCCGCGACGGCGGCGCCGGCGACGAGGAGCTTACGCAGAGTTTCGGAGGTCATGTCCCTGGTCCCCTTAAGAGGTTAGAGCGCATTGAAAACGAAAACTCGCGCCCCAGGGGCCGATTAGCGTGGTTCGCCACCGGCCGGCAAGAGCGAAAGCTTCCAGCGCTGCTGGCAATATGCAGCGCTCTCCTCAACAAGCAAGTCGTTTTGGGTGCGGCGCCCACAGACCAGAATGCGGGCGCAACCCAACCGGAGCCGCGATCTGAAGTCTTAACAGATGGTTGAGGACTCAGGCCGCCTCGGCCGGAATGTTCGCCAGCGCCTCTTCCAGCTTCGCGAAGCTGGGCTGGGCCGAACTGGGCACCGAGCCGCGGCCGATCTCCACCGAGATCTGGGCGGCGTTGCCATGGAGGTGGGCGACGAGCACCGAGCGGATGATGGCGTAGAGCGCGCCGTCCGCCTCGACCACTTCCTTCAGCCGGGTGGCGAAGGGACCGACCAGGCCATAGGCCAGGAACACGCCGAGGAAGGTGCCGACGAGGGCCGAGCCGATCATCTCGCCCAGCACTTCCGGGGGCTCGGTGATGGAGCCCATCGTCTTGATGATGCCGAGCACGGCGGCCACGATCCCGAGGGCCGGCAGGGCGTCGGCCAGGTTCTGCAGGGCGCTGGCTGGCGCCAGGGCCTCATGGTGGTGCTTGTCGAGCTGCTTTTCCATCGCGTCCTCGACCTGGTGGGGATCCTCCAGGTTCATGGTCATCATCCGCAGGGTGTCGCAGATGAAGTCGATGGCGAAATGGTCCTTACCCAGGCGCGGGTAGCGGGCGAAGATCGTGCTGTCGTGCGGGTTCTCGATGTGGCTTTCCAGGGCGATGACGCCCTTGGACTTCATCGTCTTGGTCAGCAGGAACAGCAGGGACAGCAGGTCGGTATAGTCCTGCGCCTTCCACTTGGGGCCGGCGAACACCTTGCCCATGCCGCCCGCGGTGGCCTTGATCGTCGTCATGCTGTTGGAGATCATGAACGCGGCGACGCCGGCGCCCAGGATGGCCATCAGTTCGTGCGGCGCGGCGTGGAGGATCACCCCCATGCTGCCGCCCGACATCAGGAAGCTGCCGAACACCAGTCCGAACAGCAGGACAATGCCGATGATCTGAAACATGAGGAGAAGACCCGCCCACCCGCTTTTTGCGTCGGCGTGAGCATGGCGATTAATGCTTAACTTGCGGTGTGCGGCCGCTAAGCTTCGTACCTCAGCCCCACGCCCAGGCTCTCCAGCGCCCTCCAATAGTCCGGATAGGTCTTGGCCGTCGTCCCCGGGTCCAGGATGGTCACGCCGGGGATGCGCAGGCCGGCCAGGGCGAAGCTCATGGCGATGCGGTGGTCGTCGTAGGTCTCGATCCGCACCGGGGCCTTGAGCGACAGGGCCGGGTCGGACGCCACCACCAGGTCGTCCCCGTCCTCCACCCCCAGGCCCGGCCGCATCCGCGACAGCTCGGTGGCGAGCGCCGCCACCCGGTCGCACTCCTTGACCCTCAGGTTGGCGATGCCGGTGAAGCGCACCGGGGTCTCGTTGAACGCGGCCAGCACCGCCAGGGTCGGGACCGCGTCCTGGCACTGCGAGCCCTCGATCACCGAGGGCAGGCGGGGGAACATGCGGATCAGGTCGTAGGCGCGGGCGTCGGGCTGGGTGAAGCCGATGGGGGCCACGCCAAGGTCGATCCGGCCGCCGGTCAGGGCCGAGGCCGCCCAGAAGTAGGTCGCCGCCGAGGCGTCCGGCTCGATGGCGAAATCACCGGCCGTATAGCCGCCGGGCGCGATGCGCCAGGCGTTCTCGCCCTCCAGCACCTCCACCTGCGCCCCGAAGCGCCGCATGGCGGCCAGGGTCAGGCCGACGTAGCCCCGGGCGCCGATATCCTTGCCCTTCAGCGCCACCTCGACGGGCGCCCGGGCGCAGCCGGCGGCGATCAGCAGCGCCGAGACGTACTGGCTGGACAGGGACGCGTCGACCTCGACCCGGCCGCCGTCGAACCCGCCGCGGCCGTTCACCGTCACGGGGGGGCAGCCGCTCGGGGCCTGCGCCTCAACATCGAGCGCGCGCAGGGCGTCGATCAGCGGCGCGATCGGCCGCTTCCTCATGTGGGCGTCGCCGTCCAGCGTCACCGGCCCGTCCACCAGGGCGGCGGCGGCGGTCAGGAAGCGCATGGCCGTGCCGGCGTTGCCGAGAAAGAGCGGCTCGGCGGGGGGCTTCAGCGTCCCGGTCCCGGTCACCACGAAGGTCGTCTCGTCCGGCTCCTCGACGCCGACGCCCATCTGGCGCAGGGCCTGGGCCATCCAGCGGGTGTCGTCGCTCTTCAGGGCGCCGGTCAGGCGGCTGGTCCCCTTGGCCAGGCCCGCCAGCAGCAGGGCCCGATTGGTGATCGACTTTGAGCCCGGCGGCGCCACGGCGCCGATCAGGGGCCGGCCCGGAGGGGTGATCTCGACGGCGGAGAACCTCATGCCAGGCCCGCCTGTTGGAGCGCCACGGCCTGGCGTTCGGCGAGGCCGGCTTCGGTGAAGCCTTCCAGCGAGGCCTCGAACAGGGCGCGCCAGTTCAGCTCCGCCCCCAGGTGCAGGAAGGCCGCGCCCAGCCCGATGGCGGCGCGGTCCATGAACACGAACTCCCGGGGAATGGTCACCGGCCCCTTCTCCTTCAACGCCTGGCGCACCCGGAACGCCTCGCGACGGCCGTACTGGCCGGGCGCCACCCCGTCGGCCACGGTGCGCACCCGGTCGTCCAGCAGGGGACCATAGATGAACCGGGCCCAGACGTTCAGCACGTCGACGAGGTCGTCGCTCAGATTGGCGAAGCCCCAGGTGCGATAGGCTTCCATCTGCTGCTCGCGGTCGTCGTCCAGCAGGGCCCGGTACAGCCGCACCACCCCGCCGACGAACTTGGGCGGGAAGATGCGCACGCAGCCGAAGTCGAGCAGGTTGAGCCGGCCGCCGGCGTCCGCGAAGGTGTAGTTGCCCAGGTGCGGGTCGCCGTGGATGACGCCGATGTGGGTCATCGGCCCCCACCAGGCCTCGAACAGCAGCCGGGCGACGCCATTGCGCACCTCGAGCGGCGTGTCGATGAAGTTCAGCAGCCCCCGCCCCTCCAGCCAGCCCATGGCCAGGAGGCGCCGGGTCGACAGCTCCGGGTGCGGCTGCGGCACGGCGATATCGTCACGGCCTTCGAAATAGCGCTGATACAGGGCCATGTGCTTGGCCTCGCGGACATAGTCGAGCTCCTCGCGCAGGCGCGCGGCGATCTCCTCTATGGCCTCGCTCGGGTCGATGGCCCGTTCGGCCCGCTTGAACAGGGCGAGCAGGGTCTTGAGCTGGCCGACGTCGCTTTCGACCGCGCTCTGCATCTCGGGGTACTGCAGCTTCACCGCCAGGGGCTCGCCCGCGTGGCTGACCGCCTTGTGCACCTGGCCCAGGGACGCGGCGGCCACGGCGTCGAGCTCGAAGCTGGCGAACCGCCCGGCCCAGTCGGGGCCCAGCTCGGCGGCCATCCGCCGTCGCACGAAGCCCCGGCCCATCGAGGGGGCGTTGGTCTGCAGTTCGGAAAGCTCGGCGGCGAACTCGGGCGGCAGCAGGTCCGGCACGGTGGCGAACATCTGAGCCGCCTTCATCAGCGGCCCCTTCAGCCCGCCCAGCGCCGCCTTCAGGGCCTTGGCGTTGCGGGCGTCGGCCTGGTCGCCGGAGAACAGGCGGTTGGCGCCATAGGCCGCCCCGGCGCCGGCGAGGCCCGCGCCCACTTGGGCGAAGCGCGCCACCCGCCCGGAGAGGCGGTCGCGTTCGGGGTCGGGGGGATCGTCGGGGGCCATCAGTTCAACCTGTCATCCCGGCTCTGCCTAATCGGCCGTCCGGGATGACATATAGGGGGTATTCACCCCAGCGCCTCGAACTCGTCGACCAGCCGCTCCAGCCGGGCGCAGCCCTGGGCCCAGAAGCTCTGTTGGCGCGGGTCGAGGCCAAAGGGGCTGAGCGCCTCGGTGTAGGTCTTCGACCCGCCGGCGGCGAGCAGGGCCTCATAGAGCGGGGCGAAGGCGACAGGATCCTCGCGCCGCTTTTCCATCAGGGCCGACACGAGCAGATCGCCGAAGGCGTAGGCGTAGACATAGAAAGGCGCATGCACGAAGTGGCTGACATAGGCCCAGTAGTGCTCATAGCCGCCGTTCAGCTTCACCGCCGGCCCCAGGCTCTCGCCCTGAACCTCCAGCCATAGGCCGCCGATCTGCTCGGCCGACAGCTCGCCGTGGACGCGGGCGGCGTGGAAGCGGGTCTCGAAACGGTGGAAGGCGATCTGGCGGACCACCGTATTGAGCCCGTCCTCGATCTTGCCGGCCAGCAGCGCCCGGCGCTCCACCGGGCCCGCCTCGGCCAGCAGCCGCTCGAACACCAGGCCTTCGCCGAAGATCGAGGCGGTCTCGGCCAGGGTCAGGGGCGTGTCGGCCAGCAGAGTCCCCAGCGGGGCGGCCAGGGTCTGGTGCACCGCGTGGCCCAGCTCATGGGCCAGGGTCAGGACATCGCGTCGCTCGCCCATGAAGTTGAGGAAGACATAGGGGTGGCGATCGGCGGTCAGTGGATGCGAATAGGCCCCCGACGACTTGCCGGGGCGGGGCCGGGCGTCGATCCACGGCTTGTCGAAGAAGCGGCGGGCCCGGTCCGAGAAGGCCGGGGCCAGCTGGGTGAAGGACTCCAGCACCAGTTCCTTGGCCTGGGCCCAGTCGTAGCGGCGCGGCGCGGCCTGATCGAGGGGGGCGTTGCGGTCCCAGTAGTCGAGGGTCGTCTTGCCGAGCGCCTTGGCTTTCAAGGCGTAATAGCGGTGCGACAGGCGCGGATAGGCCTCCACCACCGCCGCCTCGAGGGCGTCCACCGCCTCGGCGTCGACCTCGTTGAGCAGGTGGCGGCGGGACGCGGGGCTGGGGTAGCGCCGCCAACGGTCCTCGACCTGCTTTTCGAAGGCCAGGGTGTTCAGGCACAGGCCCAGGATCGGGGTCTCGGCCTCCAGGGTTCGGGCCAGGCCGTGGGCCGCGGCCTCGCGGCGGGCCGGATCGGAGTCCGACAGCCGGTTCAGCGCCTCGGCCAGGGTCAGGGCTTCGCCCGCCTCCGCCTCGATGCGCATCCGCGACAGGGTCTCGTCGTAGAGCCGGCTCCAGTTCTGCACCGCCGGCTCGCGGTCCATCAGCAGGCGCTCGAGGTCGGGGCTGAGCTCATGTTCGCGCATCAGCCGCACGCGCCGGATCCACGGCCGCCAGCGGGCGGCGTCGGCGCTCGACTTGAAGGCGCCCTCGACCTCCCATTCCTCGATCTGGTTCAGCTCTAGGGTGAGGAACAGGGTCTCGGCCCAGATCGCCGCCAGCCGGGCGCGCAGATCGGCCTCGAACTTGGCCCAGGCCGGGTCGTCCCGCGCCGTGGACGCCGCCAGGGCGGCGTAGCCGGCGACCGAATAGTTCAGGTTGGTCATGCGCTCGTACAGGGCCAGCCCCTGGCCGAGCAGCAGGCCTAGCCGATCCGGCTGAGCGCGGGCCGCCACGAACTGTCCCTTCAGCCGGGCCAGTTCAGCGGCCGCCAGGGTGGCCAGCTCCAGATCCTCTTCGAGGCGCGGATCGCGGCGGCCGGCGTAGAGATCGTCCAGCCGCCACTCGGGAAGATCGTCGGCGGCAGGGGCGGGCGGAGGGGCGTGCACGGTCATCGCCGGTGGATATGGCCCGCAAGGCGCCTGGGGGCAACGATCAAAAAAACCCGCCGCGGCTTAAACCGAACCTTCACGCGCCTTGGGTCATAACCGTCCGGAAACTAGAGCCCGAGAAGCCGGGCGATGATGTGGGTAGCCTGATGGCCAAGACCGTCCTGATCGTCGACGACGACCCGACCCAACGGCGCCTGATCCAGGCGGTGCTGGAGCGCGAAGGGTTCGCGGTCGCCCAGGCCGACGGGGGGGACGCCGCCCTGGACCGCCTGACCAGCGGCCTTGTCCCCGACGTGATGATCCTCGACTTGGTCATGCCCGGCATGGGCGGGCTGGAGCTCTTGAAGGAGGCCCGCGCCCGCGGCGTCACCGCCCCGGTGGTGGTCCTGACCGCTTCGGGGGGCGTCGACACCGTGGTCAAGGCCATGCAGGCCGGGGCCACCGACTTCTTCGTCAAGCCGGCGAGCCCGGAACGGATCATCGTCTCGGTGAGGAACGCCCTGCAGATGGGCGCCCTGACCACCGAGGTCGACCGCCTCAAGAAGCACAAGACCGGGACCACCGGCTCCGAGCGCGCCGGCAAGCCCTTCGTGGCCGTCAACTGCGGCGCCCTGCCCGAGAACCTGGTCGAGAGCATCCTGTTCGGCCACGAGAAGGGCAGTTTCACCGGCGCTTCCGACAAGCACCTCGGCAAATTCCAGGAAGCCTCGGGCGGCACCCTCTTCCTCGACGAGGTGGGCGAGCTTCCCCTAGACATCCAGGTCAAGCTGCTCCGGGCCCTGCAGGAGAGCGAGATCGACCCGGTCGGCTCCAAGCGGCCGGTGAAAGTCGACGTGCGCATCGTCTCGGCCACCAACCGCGACCTGCTCGGCGCCGTGAACGAGGGCCGCTTCCGTGAGGACCTCTACTATCGCCTGAACGTCTTCCCCATCGAGGCCCCCTCCCTGCGCGAACGCCGCGAGGACGTGCCGGCCCTGGTCGAGGCCTTCGTGCGCCGCTTCAACGTCGAAGAGGGCAAGCGGGTGGTCGGCGCCACCGCCGAAGCGCTCGCCCTGCTTCAGGCCCACGAGTGGCCGGGCAACGTCCGCCAGCTGGAGAACGCGGTCTATCGCGCCATTGTCCTCGCCGACGGCCCCTACCTGACCCCGCACGACTTCCCGGCCATCTCGGGCCTCAAGGCCCCGATGCCGCCCGAACTGTCGGCGACGCTGCCGGCGCTGTCCGGCGGATCAGACCCGATCGCCGGCGCCGGCCTGCCTAGCGCCGCCCAGCTCCAGGCCGAGCAGCCATCGGATTCGCCCGTGCGCATCCTCGACGACAAGGGCCACCTGCGCACGCTGGAGGACATCGAGCGCGACCTGATCCAGCTCGCTATCGAGATCTACGCCGGCCACATGACCGAGGTCGCCAAACGCCTCGGCATCGGCCGCTCCACCCTCTACCGCAAGGTCCGAGAACAGGGCCTGGACATGGGGCTGGAGGAGGCGGTGTAGCCCCTGCGGCGGCCTCGCCTTTCGGGCTACCTCAACACCGTGATCAGGCTGTCGATCGCCGCGTCGACCCCCAGGGCCATGCGCCGCGCCGCCTCATAGGTTTCTTCGAACGCTTCGCGCCGGGCCTCGGCGGCACGCGGGTCAGGGCCGTCCAGCATCTCCGGGGTGATCAGCTCCAGGGCCCGTCCGTCGGGGCCGCACAGCAGGATCTCGGGCCCATAGGCCGTGGCCGCCCCCTCGCCGATCTCCACCACATAGTCGCCGAGCCGCACGGCGTAGCGGCCGTCGTGCTCGGTCCGGCTCCAGGCCAGGCCCCGCGCCAGGGTCTTGGCGTGCAGGCGCTCGACGAAGATGGCGTCGCGCGAACGGTCAAGGGCGTAGGCCATGGGCTCCTCGGATCGGGACGCTGGCGGTCCCGTCGCGGGTCTCCCAGCAAACGCCGGGCCAGAGCTTAGCCGGCGGTTGCGGGCGCCGGCGCTTCGACGGCGATCGGCGCGGGCGGCGCGCTCGGCTTGGGATAGTCGAACGGCGCGGACGGCTCTGCCTGGGCCGCCGCGGTCGCGCCCGCCAGCCGAGCCTCGCAGGCCTTGGCCTTGATCTCGTAGCGGCTGGGGCTGAAGCTTTCGCGATTGGGGCCGAGGCAGGCGTTCAGGGCCTGGCGACGGCTGGACTTGCGGGCCTCGTCGCGGGCCTCCTGCTCGGCCTTGCGGGCCATGGCCCTGGCCCACTTGGCGTCGACCGGCGCGGGCGGCCCGACCAGCGGCCCCGCCGACGCCCCCTTGGGCAAGCTTCCCGCCACCATCACTAGTTCTGCGACGACCAGCGCGCCGATGAAGAGCTTGATCATCCGATCCTCCGCCCGCCCAAGCTAGGCGAAGGGGGTAAGGGGACCGTTACGACGCGACGGCTCGGCGCAGGATGAACCCCAGCCGCTCCTCCACCGGCCCAGGCGGCACGCGCGTGAGGGCGTAGCCGAAGCGGCGATAGCTCTCCACATGCACGGCCTCGAAGCGCAGGGCCTCGGCCAGGCCGATCCTGCGGGCGGCCGTCGGGGTGACGAAGCCCAGGGTCTCGACGAGGAAGACGGGTGGTTCGAACGCCTGCGCCTCCCGCGCCCGGGTTATGGCCTCGGACAGCATCGGCGGAACCTCGAAGCCGAGGAACATCGCCAGGGCGTGGGTGCAAACCAGCGAACGGTCGTGGAACTGCGGCCCGAACCCCCGCCCGTCCGCCTCCGCCCGCCGGGCGAGCTGCAGCCTGGCTATGGTCTCGATGAACGCCGGCCGGGTCCACGGCTCGAGCGTCCCTTGCGCCTGCTCCACCGCGATCACGTCGGTCGCCGCTTCGGCCACGGTGGCGAAGCCGCGCGCGGCCAGACCCTCGATCAGGGTCGTCTTACCGGAGCCCGGAGCCCCGGTGAGGATGTGGCGTCTCATGGTCATCTCCCGATGAGAGACGCTCCGACGCACGTGAACGCACGCCGCCAGGGCGTGTGATCGATGGATGGACTGAGGAGAAGGGAGATGGTGGACGCGACTGGGATTGAACCAGTGACCCCCTCGATGTCAACGAGGTGCTCTCCCGCTGAGCTACGCATCCGCCTCGGGACGGGGGGTATAATACACCCCGATCCCGAAGAGCAAGCTTAGGCGGCGATCATCCGTTCGACCTCGGAAACGATCTCTCTCAGATGCACGGGCTTCTGCAGCACCTTCGAACCCTCGGGCGCGCGGGCGCCCGCCGACAGGGCCACGGCGGCGAAGCCGGTAATGAACATGATGCGCACGGCCGGCTGGCGTTGGGCGGCTTCCCGCGCCACCTCGATCCCGTCCACCCCCGGCATGACGATGTCGGTGAGCAGCAGGTCATAGGGGCCGTCGTCCAGGGCCTCTATGGCGGCTTCCCCGTCGGCGCAGGAGCGCACGTCGTAGCCTGCCTTTTCAAGCGCCCGGGCCAGGAACCCGCGCAGGCTATCGTCGTCTTCGGCGAGGAGGATACGCGTCATGCCGGTCCTTTTGGGCCCTGAGGGCTTATGCAACGCCGCAACCTTACGGCAAAGATCGTAAACCGCGGCTAAACCCTGATGGCGAAGGCGACTCTCAGGCCGCGGCCCGTCCGGCCGCTTCCGCGCCGGCGGCCACGGCCTGCGCCATGGCGGCCTGCAGCCTGGGCAGCTCGATGGGCTTGGGCACGTGCAGGTCGAAGCCCGCCTGGAGGTATTCCTTGACCTGATGGGTCATGGCGTTGGCCGACAGGGCGATGATCGGAATGCGCGCCCGGCCCGTTTCGGCCTCTGCGGTGCGGATGGCCCGGGTGGCCGTCACGCCGTCCATCTGCGGCATCTGGATGTCCATCAGGATCAGGTCGAAGTCGCCTTCGCGCCACGCCTCGATGGCCTGGCGACCATCGCCGACCATGGTCAAGCTTACCCCGAAGATGTCCATCACGGTGGTCAGCACCAGCTGGTTGGTCGGGTTGTCCTCGGCCGCCAGGACCCGCAGGGGACGGGCGTCGGCCGCGGTGTCGGCCGGCTCGGGCGCCACGGGCTCGGCGGTCTGCGCCGCCGCGCGGGGCAGGGGCAGGTCGGCGGTGAAGGTTGAGCCCTCGCCCGGGCGGCTCTCAAGGCCGATACGGCCGCCCATCAGCTCAGCCAACTCCTGGCAGATCGCCAGCCCTAGCCCCGTGCCCCCGAAGCGGCGGGTGGTGGAGCTGTCGGCCTGGGTGAATGTCTGGAACAGCTGGGGTATCGCCTCAGCGGCGATGCCGATGCCGGTGTCGGCCACCGCCACCCGCAGCCCCTCGGCGCCGCCCGGGCCCAAGCCGTCCACGGTGACCCGCACGGCGCCCGCTTCGGTGAACTTCAGGGCGTTGGCGACCAGGTTGTCGAAAATCTGGCGCAGGCGGGCCGCGTCGCCGCGGCGCCGGCCCATGGCCTCGGGACGGATGTCCAGCTCCAGCGCCAGGCCCTTCTTATGCGCCACCGGGGAAAAGGCCGCTTCGGCGCCCCGGAACACCGCCTCGGCGTCGAAGTCCGCGACATCCAGCTCCAGCTTGCCGGCCTCGATCTTGGAGACGTCGAGCACGTCGTTGAGGATGGCCAGCAGGGCCTCGCCCGACTGGCGGATCACCTCCAGCCGCTCGCGCTGCACCGCGCCGATGTCGTCCAGCGCCATCACCTGGGTCATGGCCAGGAGGCCGTTCAAAGGGGTGCGGATCTCGTGGCTCATATTGGCCAGGAACTGCGACTTCAGCCGGTTGGCGGATTCGGCGGTGTCCCGGGCGTCGACCAGCTCGAACAGGGTGCGGCGCAGGGCCTGGTCGTTGTCATGCAGCCTGGCCAGGAGGTCGTTGAACCGATCGGTGAGCCGCCCCAGTTCGTCGTCCTCCGAACGCTCCACCCGCTGGGCGAAATCGCCGCTGTCGGCCACCGCCCGCATCACCTGCGACAGCCGGTCGACCGGTTCGGTCACCCGTCCCGCCAGCCAGCGGCCGAGGAACAGGGCCAGGCCCGTGGCGGCGAAGAACAGGGCGGCCGTGAGCGACAGGTAGCGCGGCAGGGTCGCCCAGATCGACGGCGGGCGGGTGTAGGTGATGAACCGGCCGACCGGCCGACCATCCTGCCGCACCACGGCGCTGGCTTCGTTCCGACCGATCGCGGCGGTCGCCCGGTCGGTGGGACCGAACCGCGCGACCTGCCGCCCCTCAAGGTCGAGGAGGTAGGCGGCGGTAATGGCCGGATAGGCCGCGGGCAGGCGGGCGAATCGGGCTTCGGCGGTCGATGGATCGCGGAGCGCCGCCGCCAGGGTAGGGCCGGCCGAGACGACGGTGGTCACGGCGACCTGCTGAGTGTGGTTATAGGCCTGGGCGGTGCGCCACTGCTCGGCGATGAAGGCGGCGCAGGCGGCCAGGAGCACGGCCACCGCGGTGATCATCGCCACCACCGTGATGCGGCTCTGCAGCGAGATGCCGGGGCGCATCGGCGCATGGCGCTGCGGCCCACCGTTTTGGGGATCGACGCTCACCTGCAGTCCCACACACCACTGGCGCCAACCTGCGCCGAACCCCGACCCTAGGCGCGGTAGTCCTAATGTTTCGCTTCGCAAGCTTCGGATGCGGTTTGGTTTTTCGCGCGCCCAGCCGCGACAAGGCGGCGCAGCGGCGCCCTTACACATGGCCTTACGGTTAAGGTTTCGTTTACCGGTGACCGACCTGTGATGGAGGCCCGTATGGACAAGCCGACACTGACCGGGGCTGCGGCCGACCGGTTGATCGCCAGCGAACAGGCGATCGAGAAGGCCTTCGCCGACGCCGCCTTCGCCATGTTCGGCTTCGGCCAGCCCCGCCGGGGCGCGCAGGCCCCCGCCCCGTCCGCGGCCCCGTCCCTGGCCTTGGACGATATCCGCCGGGCCCTGGCGACAGCGCGCTGGGGCGCCGCCTGAGCCTGGCGGCTACCGGCCCTTGAACACGGGTTTGCGTTTCTCCAGGAAGGCCGCCATGCCCTCCTTCTGGTCCTCCAGCCCGAACAGGGACTGGAACATCCGCCGTTCCAGGGCGATCCCCTGCGCCAACGGGGTCTCGAACGCGGCGCCTACCAGCTCCTTGGCCATGGCCACGGCCATGGGCGACAGGCCGGCGATGGTCCGGCCCGCCTTGATCGCTTCGGGCAGCAGTTCGGCCAGGGGGACGACCCGCGAGGCCAATCCGCAGCGTTCGGCCTCCGCCGCGTCGATCATCCGCCCCGTGAGCACCATCTCCATGGCCTTGGCCTTGCCGAGCGCGCGGGTCAGGCGCTGCGTCCCCCCGGCGCCGGGGACGATGCCGAGGTTGATCTCGGGCTGGCCGAAACGGGCGTTGTCGGCCGCCAGGATGAAGTCGCACATCATAGCCAGCTCGCAGCCGCCGCCGAGCGCATAGCCGGCCACGGCCGCGATCACCGGCTTGCGGCAATGGACCACCCGCTCCCAGTTGCGGGTGATGAAATTCCCCCGGTAGGCCTCGGCGTAACCCTGGCCGGCCATTTCCCGGATGTCGGCGCCGGCGGCGAAGGCCTTTTCCGAACCGGTCAGCACGATACAGGCGATCGCCTCGTCGGCCTCCAGACTGTCGATGGCCGCCGATAGCTCATTCATCAGGGTGTCGGACAGTGCATTGAGCGCCTCCGGCCGGTTCAGCCGCACGATGGCGACCGGACCATCCCGTTCCAGAAGCAGGCAGGTGTAGGGTTCGGTCATTATCGTGCGCTCAGCGGGGCCGGGCCCCGGGTGTCAGGGGTGATCACGAAAACCGCCTCCAGCCCCTTGGCGGTCCGCTGGCCCTTGCGGGGCCGGCGGGCCTCGACCAGGAAGATCAGGCGCTCGCGACCGCGGTGATAGACATAGGGCTCGGTCTCCGACGCGCGCCAGCCCAGCTGGGTCAGGGTGGCGGCGTAGAAGCCGCGCACCACGGTCGCCTCGGCCTCGCCCCCCAGCCGGGCCTCGGCTAGCCGGCCGCCCTGGAACAGGTCGAAGGCGTAGCCCTCGTCGTTCTCGTTCAGCCCCGGCATGATCGGCAGGTCGTCGATATAGGTGGAGAACATCGTGCCCCGCCCGGCCGTGGCGGTGGCCGCCTCCGCCCGATCCGCCGCCGACCACAGGGCCATGGCCAGCAGGCCCACGCCCACCACGGCCAGCCCCATGGCCGCGGCGCGCACCTGACGCCCGCCCCCTTTCGGCGCCTTGGGCGCTTTCGGCGACCTGACAGTCCCGTTCGTCTCGCGTTTCACCGTCTTTTCGTCCTTCACGGTCCCTCCACGGCGACGCCGCGGCGGCGGAGCATGGCCGGCACGCTGTCCGGTCCGACCAGATGGCCCACGCCCACCACGATGAATGCCCGATCGGGCGTTTTGAGCAAGCGCTCTATCTGTTCGACCCAGCGCCGGTTCCGGTCCACCACCAGCCGCCTGTACAGCTTGGGCGTGACGGTGCGTAGGGGCTCGACCCCTTCGCGCACGATGGTGGCCGTATCGCCATCCACCCAGGCCTGCTGCAGCCGGTCGAAGGCCTCGGGCTCCTCCTCGATCTGGCGCAGGGTCTCCTCCAGGGAAGCGGCCTGTTCCTTGGCCGAGGCGCCGGCAAGCCAGCCGATCTGCTCTTCCATGGTCTCGAACGCTCGGCGCTGGGCGTCCGCCGGCGCCTGGGCCGCCAGGGTCTCCTCCACCCCGTCGCCCTGGGTCGCGCCTCGCGACTGCAGGTGCACGATGGTCAGGGTCGTCTCCACGAACCAGGGCCGCAGCGGCTCGAGCGCCGCCGGCGGCAGGCCGAGCTTGCCCGCTACCCGCGCCAAGCGCTCGCGGCCCTTGGGCGACAGGTAGGACGACAGGGTCTTGCCGGCGGGCAGCCGGCTCTTGGCCTGGGTCAAGGGGCCGGCGGCGGCGCGGGCCTCCGCGTCGAGGGGAATCTCGAACCAGACCTGGCCGGCCCTGGCGAGATCCTCGCGCAGCCGCGGCGTCTGCCACGCCTGGCCGGGGTTGAGCAGGTGGACCGAGCCGAACAGGGTCACTTCCGCCCCGCCCCGCTTGATTCGCCACACCGGCGGCTCGGCCGCCGCCGGCAGTGAGACGGCCAGGCCGGCGAGGACGAGGGTGAAAAGACGGAGCAGCTTCATCTCTGGCAAGCCGGGCAGAAGAAGGTGGAGCGGCCGGCCTGGACGATCCGGCGGATCGCCCCGGGGCAGGCCGCCGTGGGGCACGGGTCGCCCTCCCGGTCATAGACGCGGAAGTCGTGCTGGAAATAACCCAGCTCTCCGTCGGTGTGGCGATAGTCCCGCAAGGTCGAGCCGCCCGCCCGGATGGCGTCCTCCAGCACCGCGCGGATGGCGGCGACCAGCCTGGACAGTTCCTTGGGCTTGATCGACCCCGCCGAACGCTCTGGTCCGACCTTCGCCCGGTGCAGAGCCTCGCAGACGTAGATGTTGCCAAGCCCCGCCACCACCTTCTGGTCGAGCAGGGTGACCTTCACGTTCTGCTTCCTGGCCGTGAACGCCTTGGCCAAAGTCTTGTCGTCGAAATCGGGGCCGAGCGGCTCGGGGCCCATGCCGGCGAACCAGGGGTGGGCGGGCAGGTCCTTGGTCGCGATCAGGTCCATGAAGCCGAACCGCCGGGCGTCGTTGAAGGCCAGGCGCGCCCCGCCCTCAGTCTCGAACACCACATGGGTATGTTTGGGGTCCTCGCCCGCCTCGCGATGGAATTTGCCCGGCTGCGACGGATCGGGGCCGTCGACCATGAAGCGGCCGGTCATCCCCAGGTGCACGACCAGGGTCTCGCCGGTGTCGAGCCTCGCCAGCAGGTATTTCGCCCGCCGCTCCAGGGCCTCGACCGTCGCGCCCTCCAACCGCTGCACGAACCGCTCCGGCAGGGGAAACCGCAGATCCGGCCGCCGCTGATCAACCCGCGACAGGCGCGCCCCTTCGAGGTGCGGGGCCAGGCCACGGCGGACGGTCTCGACCTCGGGAAGCTCGGGCATGGACGCCAGATAGGACGGCCGGGGCGCAAAGGCCACCGTCGCGGCATCGGCGCCACACCGGCCGATGATCCATCAACAGTTTGAGCCGGCTCAAACCCTGCGGCGCGGGCGAGTGAAAGCTTGGCCATGGGCGCATCGGCGCGCCCGGGAGTCGCGGGCGCAACGGCGCGCCCCAGAGGAATGATCATGAACTACCGCACTGCCTTGCTCGGCCTGGCCGCCGTCGCCGCCACGGCCTTCGCCGGCGCCGCCCAGGCCCAGAGCCAGGCCCAGACCTTTCAGCCCAAGCAGAAGGGCGCGGTGATCCTGAACCTGCGGGTCACCAACGTCGGGCCCCAGGGCGACGACGCCATCCGCACCGCCGCCGGAGCGCCGGCCGGCCTGAACGTGGATGTCGGCGACAGCTGGGCGCCCACCCTCGGCCTGACCTATTTCCTCACCGACAACATCGCCGTCGAGGCGATCGCCGGGACCACCCGCCACACCGTCCGCGCCGTCGGCCCCGCCACCGACGTGGCCGTGCATCGCACCTGGGTCCTGCCGCCGGTCGTGACCCTGCAATACCACTTCGCCCCGCAGGGCCGGGTCAGCCCCTATGTGGGCGCTGGGGTGAACTACATGCTCTTCCACAGCGGCAGGGACCGGAACGGCTTCAGCCTCGATCTGGACGACGGCTTCGGAACCGCGCTCCAGGCCGGGGTCGACGTGGCCCTGCAGGGCAAGTGGAGCCTCAACCTCGACGCCAAGAAGGTCTTCTTCAAGACGGACGCGTCAATCAATGGCGGCGCCCTGGTGTCCAAGGTCCATCTCGACCCCTGGGTCCTCTCGGCGGGGGTCGGCTACCGGTTCTGAGCCGGGCCGGCGCGGGTGGGGGCGTGCGCCGTCCCCCACCCGTCCGCGCGCCGGGGCGTGCCTCGCCGCCGGTTTTCCTCTAAGTCTGCCGGCCATGACCCAAGCGCGCGCCACATTCGGCTTCCGGGACGTCGAGCCCGAGGAAAAACCCCGCCTTGTCCGCGGTGTGTTCGACCGGGTGGCCAGCCGCTACGACCTGATGAACGACCTGATGAGCGGCGGCGTCCACCGCGTGTGGAAGGACATGACCGCCGCCCGGCTGAACCCCCAGCCCGGCGAGACCATCGTCGACTGCGCCGGCGGCACCGGCGACATCGCCATGCGCCTGGCCAAACTGGCGAGGGGCGCCCAGAAGCGCCGCGGCGGCCGCGATCCGTCCATACTGGTCATCGACTACAATGCCGAGATGATCGGCGCCGGGCGCCAGCGCGGCCTCGACCCCGCCATCGCCTGGGCCGTCGGCGACGCCCAACGCCTGCCCCTGCGCGACGCCTCCGCCGACGCCTATGTGATCGGCTTCGGCATCCGCAACGTCACCGACATCTCGGCCGCCCTGCGCGAAGCGCGCCGGGTGCTCAAGCCCGGCGGCCGGTTCCTGTGCCTGGAGTTCTCCAAGCCGCCGGCCCCTGCGCTGGCCAAGGCCTATGACGCCTATTCCTTCAAGGTGATCCCGCAGATCGGCGAATGGGTGGCCAAGGACCGGGCGTCCTACCAGTACCTGGTCGAGAGCATCCGCCGCTTCCCCGACCAGCAGGCCTTCGTGAAGCTGATCGAACAGGCCGGGTTCGGCCGGGCCGGCTACACCAATTTCACCGGCGGCGTCGCGGCCCTCCACCACGGCTGGGCGGTCTGACCCCCGTGCCGGGCGCCCCGATGCCGGGCCCATTGTCGTCCGCCGCGCGCATGGCGGCCGCCGGCTGGGTGCTGGCGCGCCATGACGCCCTCATCCCCCGCGAGATCACGCCGCTGCTGCCGCCGCCGGCCAGGCTCGCCGCCGGTTTCCTGAGGCTGTTCGCCGGCCCCAATGCGCGCAAGGGCCGGCCCGGGGAACGCCTCGCCGCCGCCTTTGAACAGCTGGGACCCGTCTCGATCAAGCTCGGCCAGCTGCTGTCGACGCGGGCCGACATCTTCGGGACCGTGTTCGCCGACGACCTCGGCCATCTCAAGGACCGGCTGCCGGCCTTCCCGCTGGAGCAGGCCAAGGCCGAGGTCGAGGCCTCGCTGGGCCGGCCGCTGGCCGCCCTGTTCACCGAATTCGAGCCGGCCGTCGCCGCCGCATCCCTGGCCCAGGCCCATCCGGCCCGCCTGATCGACGGGAGCAAGGTGGCGGTCAAGGTGCTGCGCCCGGGGGTCGAGAAGCGGGTCTACGCCGACCTCGGGGCGATGCGCCTGGGCGCGGCCCTGTTCGCGCGCTTGGCCCCCCAGCTGTCGCGGCTGGAGCCCCGGGCCCTGGTCGACACCGTCGCCCGCGCGATGGAGATGGAGCTCGACATGCGGCTGGAGGCCTCGGCCGCCAGCGAGCTGGGCGAGGTCATGGCGCGGGACGGCTATATGACCGCGCCGGCCGTAGTGTGGGACGGGGTCGGCAAGCGGGTCCTGACCCTGGAGTGGGTGCAAGGCTCGCCCCTCTCGGCCGCCGCCAGCCTGGACCTGCCTGGCCTCGACCGCCCGACCCTGGCCAACAACGTCATCCGCGCCTTCCTGGCCCAGGCCCTCGACCACGGGGTCTTCCACGCCGACCTGCACGAGGGAAACCTGTTCGTCGAGGCGCCGGCCAGGCTGCATGCGGTCGATTTCGGCATCGTGGGGCGCCTGGGCCCCGCCGAGCGGCGCTTCCTGGCCGAGATCCTGTGGGGCTTCATCCGCCGGGACTACCGCCGCATCGCCGAGGTGCATTTCGAAGCCGGCTACGTCCCTGCCCGCCACGGGATCGACGACTTCGCCCAGGCCTTGAGGGCCGTCGGCGAGCCCATCGTCGGCCGCCAGTCCGACGCGGTCTCGATGGGCAGGCTGCTCGGCCAGCTGTTCGAGATCACCGGCCTGTTCGACATGCACCTGCGCACCGAGCTGGTGCTGCTGCAGAAGACCATGGTCACGGTCGAGGGCGTCGCCCGCCGCATCGATCCGGCCAACGACATCTGGGAAGCGGCCAAGCCGATCGTCGAACGCTGGATCACCCGCGAGCTGTCGCCGCTCGCCCGCGCCCGCGACCTCCTGGCCAGCGGCCAGAAGGCCCTGCAGGGCCTCGCCCGCCTCGCCGACGCCCCGCCGGCCGTGGTCGTGGCCAAGCCGGCCAGCCGCGCCCCGCTGGTCTTCGCCATCCTGGCCCTGGCGGCGGCCATCGCCGCCCTGGCCGTGACCCTGGGCTGAATCGGCTCACCCCGCGGGGCGGCGAGGCGAACTATCCCCGGTCGTCGCGGTTCGTGCTGGCCCGCCGTGCGCGGCGCTCGCCGTTGCTGGCGACCTGTTCGTCCCAATAGGCCCTGCCGGTCTCCGGTTTGAACACCGTGCGGGGCGCGCCGTCGCTGCGCACCACCCCGAACAGGCCGGACTTGCCGTCGAACAGCAGCTTGTCGCCATTGGCGCGGGTCAGGGTCAGGGCCCCGTCCGGCGGGGTGTTCACGAAGCGGTGGACCTTGGCCACGAAGTCGTCGATGTCGCGGGCGTCCAGCTCCGCGCCGTGCTGCTCGAACTGATAGCGGACGTTCTCGTCGGCCGAATAGTTGCGGTTGTCCGCCCACATCGGCTTGCCCTGCACCAGGCGTACGGGCGCCGAGACCCGTTCAGCCCGCGCTTCGCGCTCCGGCCGGGCGTCCCGGCGGGTGCGCTCCACGGCCGGGGCCGCCTCCGCCCCGTCCGCCGAAGCCATCTGCGTGCCGTGCTCACGCGCCGGCTGCATCGCCAGCCGGTCGTCGCACCCGGCCAGGGCCGACAGGCCGAGCACCACGCCCGCGGTCGCGAGCCAGAATGAATACCGTTTCACTGACAGCCCTCCATCCGTTCCAGTCCGGAACAAATAAAGAACGCAAGATCGTTCGTTTGTCGAGTCCCCCCGGCGAAGCTAAGGATGGCCCCATGACCGCCCCGTCCGGCAAGCGCGTGCTCCTCATCGTCGGCGGCGGCGTCGCCGCCTATAAGGCGCTGGAGCTGGTGCGGCTGCTGCGCAAGGCCGGCGTCGGTGTGCGCGCCATCCTGACCCGGGCCGGCGCGGAGTTCGTCACCCCCCTGTCGCTGGCCGCCCTCACCGGCCAGACCGTCCACCAGGACCTGTTCTCGCTCACCGACGAGACGCAGATGGGTCATATCGAGCTGTCGCGCTCGGCCGACCTCGTGGTCGTGGTCCCGGCCACCGCCGACCTGATGGCCAAGGCGGCGTCCGGCTTGGCCGGCGACCTGGCCTCCACCACCCTGCTCGCCACCGACAAGCCGGTGCTGATGGCGCCGGCGATGAACGTGCGCATGTGGCTGCACCCCGCCACCGTCCGTAACCGGGCCCAGCTGGACGCCGACGGCGTGCTGTTCGTCGGCCCGGACGAAGGCGAGATGGCCTGTGGGGAATATGGGCCCGGGCGCATGGCCGAGCCGCCGGCGATCCTCGCCGCCATCCTGGCCGCCCTCGACGGCCCGGCCGCCCGGCCGCTCGCGGGCAAGCGGGTGCTGGTCACCGCCGGCCCGACGGTCGAGCCGATCGACCCCGTGCGCTACCTGACCAATCGCTCGTCGGGCCGCCAGGGCTACGCCATCGCCGAGGCGCTTGCCCGCCTGGGCGCCGAGACCACCCTCGTCTCCGGGCCGACCGCCCTCGCCGCCCCGCCGGGCGTGACCCGCGTCGATGTCGAGACGGCCCAGCAGATGATGGCCGCCTGCGAGGCCGCCCTGCCCGCCGACGCCGCCGTCTTCGTCGCCGCCGTGGCCGACTGGCGCCCCGAGGCCGCCGCCGCCTCCAAGCTGAAGAAGGCCGGGCGCGCGCCCGAACCGCTCAGGCTGGTCGAAAACCCCGACATCCTGGCCGCCATCGCCAGGGGCCCGGGGCGGCCCCGGCTGGTGGTGGGCTTCGCCGCCGAGACCAACGACACCCTGGCCAATGCGAAGGCCAAGCTGGTCGCCAAGGGCTGCGACTGGATCGTCGCCAACGACGTCACCCTGCCCGGGGTCATGGGCGGGACGCAGAACACCGTCTCCCTCGTCACCGCCGAGGGGGTCGAGCCCTGGCCGACCGCCGACAAGGGCGAGGTGGCGCGAAAACTGGCGCAGCGGATCGCCGCCGCCCTGACTTGATCAATATTGACTGGAGCCTTTCCATGACCGTCGATGTGCGTATCCGCCGCCTGCCGCACGCCGAAGGGCTGCCCCTGCCGAGCTACCAGACCGCCGGGGCCGCGGGCATGGACCTGCACGCGGCGGTGGCCGCCGATCTTCCCGTCGTGCTGATGCCGGGGCGGCGGACCATGATCCCCACCGGCTTCGCCATCGCCCTGCCGGAGGGCTATGAGGCCCAGGTGCGGCCGCGCTCCGGCCTCGCCGCCAAGCACGGGGTCACCTGCCTGAATTCGCCGGGCACCATCGACCACGACTATCGCGGCGAGGTGCAGGTCATCCTGATCAATCACGGCGACGACGCCTTCGAGATCCGGCGCGGCGAACGCATCGCCCAGATGCTGATCGCCCCCGTCACCCGCGCCGCCTGGGTCGAGGCCGAAACCCTCGACGACACCGACCGTGGCGCGGGCGGATTCGGCAGCACGGGACAGAAGTAGCCTCCCCCTCGGGGAAAGGGTCTCGACGCCCGCCGAGGGATAGGGACGGTTCAGGGCTGTCGGCACAGAAAAGGGGCGCTCCTTTCGGAGACGCCCCCTCATCCGACCTCCTGACGGAGGCCACCTTCTCCCCGAGGGGAGAAGGGAATTACGCCTATTCCGGCTTGGCTTCCGCTTCCGGCTCGGCGGCGGCTTCGGGCTCGCCCTCGGCTTCCGCTTCGACGTCGCCCTCTTCGCCTTCAGCCTCTTCCTCGGCCGGCGGCTCGAGGTCGGCGGCTTCGATCCAGCCCGCGGCGACGCGGGCCTTGAGGATCAGGCGCTCGGCGTCCTCGGTGGACAGGTTGAAGCTCTCCAGCGCGCCCGGAACCCGCACGCGCTCGCCGTTGCGGCTCTCGAACGAGCCGCGGATCTCGTCCGTGGCCAGGTCGGCCAGGTCCTCGACCGTCTTCACGCCCGCCTCGCCCAGCGACACGGCCATGGGCAGGGTCACCCCCTCGACTTCCAGCACGCCGTCCTCGACGCCCAGTTCGCGGCGCTTGGCGTCCAGCTCGGCCGCCTCGCGCTCCAGGAACTCGCGGGCGCGGGTCTGCAGCTCGACGGCGGTGTCCTCGTCGAAGCCCTCGATCTCGGCGAGTTCCTCTTCCTCGACATAGGCGATGTCCTCGACGGCGGCGAAGCCCTCGGTGACCAGCAGTTGGGCGATGACCTCGTCCACGTCCAGGGCTTCCTGGAACAGGGCGGTCCGCTCGGAGAATTCGCGCTGGCGGCGCTCGCTCTCCTGGCTCTCGGTCATGATGTCGATCTGCCAGCCGGTCAGCTGGGAGGCCAGGCGCACGTTCTGGCCGCGGCGGCCGATGGCGAGCGACAGCTGCTCGTCGGGCACCACCACCTCGACGCGCTCCTCCTCCTCGTCCAGCACCACCTTGCTCACCTCGGCCGGGGCCAGGGCGTTGACGATGAAGGTGGGCTCGTCCGGGCTCCACTGAATGATGTCGATCTTCTCGCCCTGCAACTCGGCCACCACCGCCTGCACGCGCGAGCCGCGCATGCCGACGCAGGCGCCCACAGGATCGATGGAGCTTTCGTTGGAGAGCACGGCCATCTTGGCGCGGCTGCCCGGGTCGCGGGCCACGGCGCGGATCTCGATGACCCCGTCGTAGACCTCCGGCACTTCCTGGGCGAACAGCTTGGCCATGAAGCCGGGGTGGGCCCGGGACAGCATGATCTGCGGGCCCTTGGTCTCGCGCCGCACGTCGTAGATGTAGCAGCGGATACGGTCGCCGATGTTGAAGTTCTCGCGCGGGATCGACTGATCGCGGCGCATGATGCCTTCGCCGCGGCCCAGGTCGACGATGGTGTTGCCGTACTCGACCCGCTTGACCGTGCCGTTGACGACCTCGCCGGTGCGGTCCTTGAACTCCTCGAACTGGCGCTCGCGCTCGGCTTCGCGAACCTTATGGGTCACGACCTGGCGGGCCATCTGGGTCTGCACCCGGCCGAACTCGAACGGGGGCAGGATCTCGGTATAGACCTTGCCGACCACCGCATCGCGGTCGCGGCGCAGGGCGTCCGACAGGGTCTGCTTGCCGATCTCGCCTTCCATGACGAAATCGTCGGGCACCACCTCGACGTGGCGGGTCAGGGTGAGCTCGCCGGTCCGCTGATCGATCTTGGCGCGGACGTCGTTCTCGGCCCCGTACTTGGAGCGGGCGCCCTTGGTGATCGCCTCTTCGATCGCCTCGATGACGATCTCCTTGTCGATGGCCTTCTCGCGGGCGACCGCGTCGGCGATCTGCAGCAGTTCGAGCCGGTTGGCGCTGATTCCGGTGATGGCCATCAGGCTTCCTCCTCCTCGTCGGGGGCTTCGGTTTCTAGTCGGGCGGCGCGGATTTCCGCGCCGTGTTTCAAGAGTTTGTCGTTCAGGACCAGCTTGGCGTCGTAGACCCACGCGAACGGGATCTGGGCGGTCTCTTCCTCGCCTTCGAGGTCAATCAGGATGTCGTCGCCCTCGATCCCCGCCAGGACGCCCTTGAAGCGTTTGCGGTTCTCGGCGAGGCGGTCGAGCTCGATGCGGGCCTCGAAGCCCTCATAGGCCTCGAAATCCTTCAGCCGGGTCAGGGGCCGGTCGACGCCGGGCGACGACACTTCCAGGCGATAGTCGCCCGCGATCGGGTCGGCGGCGTCGAGCACCACCGACAGGGCGCGGCTCAGGGTGGCGCAATCCTCGACCACCATGTCGCCGTCCGAGGCGCGCTCGGCCATGATCTGCAGGGTCCGGCCCGAGGCCGCGCCGCCCATCAGCCGCAGGCGGACGATGTCGAACCCGGCGGCCTCGGCCACGGGATCGAGCAACTCCAGGATACCGCGGTCTTCAGGGGTCTTTGCGCGCAACGGTTTCAGGCCAATAAAAAAGCGGCGGGCCCGGGGGCCGCCGCCGATAAGCGTCATCCAACGCTGATCGATCGATGTGAGCTTTCATATAGACCGCCGCTCCCGCATTGTCAGCCCCTTTGCAGGCGCCCTTGCGGCCGTGCTCCAGACCAACGAAAATGATCGCCGTTTTGCGCGGAGCGTTAGCTGAGATGAGTGACCCGGCCGAGAAGCTGCAGGGCCTGCGAGTCCTCGTGGTCGAGGACGAAGCCCTGGTCTCCATGCTGCTGGAGGACATGCTGGCCGACCATGGCTGCGAGGTGGCCGGCGCCGCCAGCCGCATCTCCCAGGCCCTGGAGATGATCGCCGACGCGGCGGTGGTGTTCGACGCCGCCATCCTCGACGTGAACCTCGGCGGCGAGCCGATCTTCCCGGTGGCCGAGGCCTTGGCGGCCCAGGGCACGCCCTTCGTCTTCGCCACCGGCTACGGCGCCGGCGGCCTGCCCGACGCCTGGCGCTCGCGCCCCACCCTGCAAAAGCCTTTCAGCCACGACGACGTCGGCAAGGCGCTGGCGGTGGCGGTCAGCGCCGTCTGAGGCAAATGAAGGCCGTCTCTCCCTTGGGGGAGAAGGCTCAAATCCGCTCGAAGTCGAAGAACACCGGGTCGATGTCGCCCAGCCGCTTTTCCTCGTACCGCGTGGCGACATGGTCGGCCGGCGGCAGGCGCCAGTCGTCGGCGCGCTGGGCCGTCCAGCGCAGGCCCGGCTCGGCCAGCAGCACCGCCAGGGCCCAGTCGGCGTAGGACTCTACGTCGGTGGCGAAGCGCAGGCGTCCGCCGGGGCCCAGCACCCGCGCGAACTGCGCCGCCGTCTCCGATTGGACCAGCCGCCGCTTCTGATGGCGCGCCTTGGGCCAGGGATCGGGGAACAGCACGAAGATCCGCTCCACGCTGGCGTCCGGCAGGGCCGCGAGCAGGTCGCGGGCGTCGCCCACATGCAGGCGCACATTGGTCAGCCCCCGCTCGTCGATGTGGCGCAGGGCGCTGGCGGCCCCGTTCAGGAACGGCTCGGCGCCGAGCATCCGAACCTCGGGGTTCATCGCCGCCTGCGCCGCCATGTGTTCGCCGCCGCCGAAGCCGATCTCCAGCCAGGTGCGGGGCCCGAGCGGGGGCGCCGCCAGGTCGATGGCGATCTTGGGCAGCAGGGTGTCCATCAGCGCCGCCTGGCGGGGCTTGATGGTGCGGCCGCGGATGCGGCCGAAGCTGCGCATGGGCGGGTGCTGGGGCGGCGCCTGGGGCGAATGTTCGGGCTTGTCGGAGGGGTCGGACATGCGGGCCCTTCTAGACGCAGGCGGGGAGCCTTGCACGGCGTCATACGTTGAGGGGAAGCTTGGGCGTTGGGGACGAATCAATGGTTCAGAAGCAGGGCGTGACGCGCACGGCCACGGTGATCATCGCCGTGATCGCGACCGCCTACGCCCTTTACTGGCTGCGGGGCATCCTCACCCCCCTGGCGCTCGCCATGTTCCTGATGGTGATGGTCGACGGGTTCGCCCGCACCCTGGCCAAATACGCGCCCTTCCTGCCCGAATGGGCCGCCCTGCCGGTGGCCCTGGCGATCAGCGCGGTGAGCTTCGGCCTGATCGTCTATGCGGTGGCCGCCAACGCCGCAGGCTTCGGGGCCGAGCTGTTCGACGCCGCCCCGCGCCTGAACGTGATGATCGCCCAGGTGGCGCACTTCTTTCGCATCAGCGTGCCGCCCACCGTGCAGCAGCTGATCAACCAGCTGAACCCCATCCGCTATCTGGGCAACGTCGCCAGCGCCTTGCAGGCCTTCGGGGGCACCGCCGCCTATGTGCTGATCTATTTCGGCTTCCTGATCGCCAGCCGGGCCGGCTTCGCCAAGAAGGTCGAGGCCCTCTATCCGGTCGAGGCCGACCGCGAGCACGCCACCCAGGTCTTCGTGCGCATCCGCAACGGGGTGGAGCGATACCTGTGGATCCAGACCGTCACCGGCGCTCTGATCGCCGTCCTGGCCTGGGCCCTGATGGCCGTCCTCAACCTGGAGAGCGCCCTGTTCTGGGCCTTCCTGATCTTCATCGTCTGCTACATTCCGGTGATCGGGGGCTTCATCGCCGGCGTCCTGCCGGCCTTGTTCGCCCTGGTGCAGTTCCCCACCCTATGGCCCGCCGGGGTGCTGTTCGCCGGCCTGCAGATCATCCTCTTCGTGGTCGGCAACGTCGTCCTGCCGCGGATGCAGCGCGACAGCCTGAACATCGATCCGGTGGTGGTGCTGCTCAGCCTGGCCTTCTGGGGCGCGATCTGGGGCGTGGTGGGGATGTTCCTGTCCACGCCGCTCACCGTCATGGGCATCATCGTCCTGGCGCAGTTTCCCGGCACCCGTTGGATCGCGATCCTGCTGTCGGGGGACGGGGAGCCCGACGCGCAGCCGATCCTGACCCCGCCGCCGCGCCTTCCCGGGCCGGACGAGGCCTCCGGCGGGCTCGAATCCGCGGCCGGCTGAGGCGGAGTGAGAAAAATCGTTCGTCACGCAACTGTGAAGCGCATCCGCCTGGAACCGCCCGCCCTCAATCCTATTTCAGTCCGGTCGGGCGCACCCCTCGTCCGACAGTCTGCGGTTCGCCCCCTTCCCCGTCCCCATGAAGCCGAAGGGCGGGCCGCAAGATGTTCCCCGGTTCACCCCCGGCGGAACCCGCGCCCCCGGATGTCCCCCCGTCCGGGGGCGTTTCCGCGCCTGTTTTCGGGCCGGCGGGAAAGGGTTAACGATCCGGGTCTAGCCTCCCGCGACACGTGAGCGAGGAGCTCTTTGATGGACGCGTCTGCGATCCCGGTCGCCTTTCCCTTCAAGGCCCTGTCGGAGGCCTTCGCCGCCGCGCTGGGGGTGAAGGCCCTGTCGCCCCCGGCGGCGGACTTCGTCCTCCAGGCCACGGGCCATATGGAATCCGGCGACCTGCCCGGCCTCACCACCCAGGATCTGGCGGCGGCCTTGGCCGCCTTCTGGACCAGCGCGGAAACCCGCAAGGGGCCCAAGCCCGGCGTGAAGCTGCACCGGGCCGTCCACGCTGACGGCCGGCCCGCCCCCCTCGACCTGCTTGAGGTCGCCCAGGACGACGGGCCGTTCCTGGTCGACAGCATCATGGGCGAACTGGCCGCCCACGGGCTTGAGATCCGGGCGATGATCCACCCCGTCGTCGCCGTGCCCGGCCGCGACAGGCCGCAGTCCCTGATCATGGTCGCCCTGTCGCCGGTGGGCGAGGACCGACGCGACGACATCCGTAAGGCCGTGGCCGCGACCCTGGCCGACGTGCACGCGGCGGTGGACGACTTCCCGGCCATGACCGCCCTGATGCGCCGAGCCATCTTCGACCTCGGCGAAGCGCCGGTCCCGCCCCAACCCTACGGCCTGGACGAGCACCTGGCCTTCCTGCGCTGGCTCACCGCCGACCGCTTCGTCTTCCTCGGCGCGCGCAGCTACGACTACCCTCGCGACGCCAAGGGCGACTATCTCTGTGAGGAGCCCACCTTCGACGCCGCCGAGGGCCTCGGCGTGCTGCGCGACCCCAAGCTGGACGTGCTGCGCCGGGAGAGCGAGCCCGCCTTCCTGGTCGCCGACACCAGGGCCTATCTGGCGGCCGCGCCCGCCGTCACGGTCGCCAAGTCGAACCTTGTTTCGAAGGTCCACCGCCGCGTTCACCTCGACTATATCGGGGTACGCCGCTACGCGCCCGACGGCGCGCCGATCGGCGAGGTCCGCTTCGTCGGCCTGTTCACCGTCGAAGCCTATGAGGAGCAGGCCCGCGCCCTGCCCCTGGTCCGGCGCAAGATCGAGCAGGTTCAGGCTCGCGCCGGCGACCTCAACAGCACCCATGCCGAGCGGCGCCTGCGTCACATCCTCGAGACCTATCCCCGCGACGAGCTGTTCCAGATCGACGAGGACAGCCTGCTACGCACCGTCATGGGCGTGCTGCACCTGTACGACCGGCCCCGTGTGCGGCTGTTCGAGTGGAAGGACCCCTTCGGCCGCTTCGAGTCGGTTCTGCTGTTCGTGCCCCGCGACCGCTATCACGCCGACACGCCGCGGAAGGCCGCCGACATCCTGGCCCGCGCCTGGAACGGGCGGGTGTCGGCGATCTATCCCCGCTTCGCCGACGAGGCCCTGGCGCGTATCCACGTCATCGTCGGCCTCGACGCCGGCGAGCACCCCGAGCCGGACCTTCCGGCCCTCGAAGCCGAAATCGCGGAGGCCCTGCGCGGCTGGACCGATCGCTTCGAGGCGGCCATCCGCGGCGCCGGCGCGCCTCCCGGCGAGGTGGCGGCGACCCTGGCCCGCCACCGCCAGACCTTCCCCATCGGCTACCGCGACCACTACGGCGCGGCGGAGGCCCTCGCCGACCTTCCCGTCATCGACGCCGTGGCGCGGGGCGAAGGCGAGCCCCTGCGCGTGCGCCCATTCCGCCTTGCCGACGACGCCGACACCCGCTTGCGCTTCAAGCTCTACGTGCCCGGCGGGGCCGCGCCCCTGTCGGATGTGCTGCCCATCGTCGAGCACATGGGCCTGCGGGCCCTGGAGGAGGTGGGCTTCGCCACCCGTCCGGGCGGCGGCGGCCCCGATGTCTGGGTCCACGAATACCTGCTGGAAGACGCCTACGGCCGCCCGCTGGCCTTCGACGACATCCAAGCCGCCTTCGAGGCCGCCTTCATCGCGGTTTGGACCGGCTTGGCCGAAAGCGACGGCTTCAACCGCCTGGTTATCGAGCTCGGCGTCTCCTGGCGCGAAGCCGCCCTGATCCGGGCCCTGGCCCGTTGGCGCCAGCAGTCGGGCCTCGACCCGACCCAGGCGGTCCAGGAAGCGGCCCTGCGCCACCACCCCGGGGTGGCGCGGCTGATCCTCGACCTTTTCCGCGTCAAGTTCGACCCGGCGGTCCACGCCGACCTGGAAACGCGGCGCGAACAGTCGGCCGCCGTCCATGCCGAGATCGAGGCCGCCCTGCAGCAGGTCGCGAGCCTCGACGACGACCGGGTCCTGCGCCGCCTGGCCGATGCGGTGCAGGCCATGACCCGCACCAACTACTTCCAGCTCGGCGAAGGCGGCGCGCCGAAGCCCTACATCAGCTTCAAGATCGCCAGTCGCGAGGTCGAGTCCCTGCCTGACCCCAAGCCCTATCGCGAGGTTTTCGTGGCCAGCCGCCGGGTCGATGGGGTGCACACCCGCTTCGGCCCCGTGGCCCGGGGCGGCCTGCGCTGGTCGGACCGCCGCGACGACTTCCGCACCGAGGTGCTGGGACTGGTGAAGGCCCAGCAGGTCAAGAACGCGGTGATCGTGCCCGTCGGCGCCAAGGGCGGCTTCTACCCCAAGCAGCTCCCGCGGCAGGGCGGGCCCGACGCCGTGCGCGCCGAGGCGGTCGAGGCCTACAAGGCCTTTCTCTTCGGCGTGCTCGATCTCACCGACAACCTGGGCGCCGACGGCGAGGTGATCCACCCGCAGGGCGTGGTCATCCACGACGGCGACGACCCCTATCTCGTGGTGGCCGCCGACAAGGGCACCGCCACCTTCTCCGACATCGCCAACGGCGTGGCCCAGGACTACGGCTTCTGGCTCGACGACGCCTTCGCGTCCGGGGGGTCCAAGGGCTACGACCACAAGGCCATGGGCATCACCGCCCGCGGTGCGTGGGAGGCGGTCAAGCGGCACTTCCGCGAGATGGGCAAGGACATCCAGACCGAGCCCTTCACCTGCATCGGCGTCGGCGACATGTCCGGCGACGTGTTCGGCAACGGCATGCTGTTGTCCAGGGCGACGAAGCTGGTCGCCGCCTTCGACCACCGCCACATCTTCCTCGATCCCGACCCGGACCCGCGGGCCAGCTGGGCCGAGCGCAGCCGCCTGTTCGCCCTGCCGCGCTCATCCTGGGCCGACTATGACGCCGGGCTCCTGTCGCCAGGCGGCGGCATCTTCCCCCGCAGCGCCAAGACCGTTCCCCTCTCGCCGGAAGTCCGCGCCCTGCTCGGGGTCGATGACGAGACGCTGGCCCCCGCCGACCTGATCCGAGCCGTCCTCAAGACGCCCGCCGAGCTTCTCTACCTCGGCGGCGTCGGCACCTATGTGAAGGCGCCGGGCGAGAGCCACGCCGACGTGGCCGACAAGGCCAACGACCCCGTGCGGATCGACGGAACCGAGCTCAGGGTCAAGGTGGTCGGCGAAGGCGCCAACCTCGGCTTCACCCAGGCGGGCCGCATAGCCTTCGCGCGCAGCGGCGGGCGCATCAACACCGACGCGATCGACAACTCCGCCGGGGTCGACACCTCCGACCATGAGGTGAACATCAAGATCCTCACCGGCCAGGCCATCAAGGCCGGGACCCTGAAGGCCAAGGACCGCGACAAGCTGCTCGCCGGCATGACCGACGACATCGCCGCCCACGTCCTGGCCCACAACTACGCCCAGACCCTCGCGCTCTCCCTGCAGGAGGCGGAGGCCGCGACCGAGCTCGACGGCCACGCCCGCTTCATGGCCGAGCTGGTGGCGACCGGGCGGCTGGACCGCAAGGTGGAAGGCCTGCCGGGGCCCGCGGCCCTGATCGAACTGAAGGGCGCCGGCAAGGGCCTGACCCGCCCGGAACTGGCGGTGCTGCTGGCCTACGCCAAGCTGGAGCTGTCGGCCGAGATCGTCGCCGGGCCGGCCCCCGACGATCCCTATTTCGAGGCGACCCTGAAGGCCTACTTCCCGGACGCCCTGGCCAGGTTCGAGCCGGAGATGAAGCGCCACCGGCTGCGCCGGGAGATCGTCTCGACCGGGCTCGCCAACGCCATGGTCGACATGGTCGGCCCGACCTTCGCCACCCGGGTTCAGTCGGCCCTTGGCTGCGATGCGGCCGTCCTGGCCACCGCCTTCGAGGCGGCGCGCAAGATGTTCCGGCTAAACGCCCTGTGGGCCGAGGTGGCGGCCCTTGACCTCAAGGTCCCGGCCGCGACGCAGATGGCCCTGTTCCAGGCCGTGGCCCAGGAGCTGCGGGCCCAGACCTACTGGCTGGCGCGCCGGGCCGCCGCGAAGGGGCCGGAGCCAGTCCAAGCCATGATCGACGGCTATCGCGAGGCGGTGGACGCTCTGCACACGGCCGGCCCGGCCCTGCTGGCCGACTACGACCGCCTGGCCGTCGAGGCGCGCGCCGCCGAGTTCGTCGCCGCCGGCGCGCCCGAAGCGCTGGCGGCGGCGGTCGCCGCCCTCGGCGCCCTGCGTTCGGCCGTGGAGATCGCCGACCTGGCCTCGGAAGCGGGCTGGGCGCCGGAGCCGGCCGCGCGCCTGTTCAACACCGTGGGCGCCGTGTTCGGCTTCGACCGTCTGCGCGGCGCGGCGGCGGGCCTGACCGCCGTCGACGGCTATGAGCGCCGCGCCGCCCGTCAGCTGATCGTCGACATGGTCGGCGAACAGGCCGCCATCGCCCGCGCCGTCATGAACAAGGCCAAGGGCGACGCCGATCCGCAGCAGGCCATCGCAGCCTGGTCCGAACCGCGCCGGGCCGCCGTCGAGCGGGCGCGCGCCATGCTCGACGAGATCGAATCCGGCGGCGAGGCCTGGACCTTCGCTCGGCTGGCGCTGGCCCATTCGGCGGTACGGGAAGTGGCGGCCGGGTAGCGGCCCAAAGCCGGCCGCACCCGCCTAGTGGCGGAACACCCGCACGCCGGTGAAGGCCATGGCCAGGCCCCGCGCGTCGGCGGCGGCGATCACTTCGTCGTCCTTGACCGAACCGCCGGGCTGGATGAAGGCCGTCGCGCCCGCCTCGGCCGCCTGGATCAGGCCGTCGGGGAAGGGGAAGAAGGCGTCCGACGCGCAGGCCGAGCCTTGCGCCAGCGACTGCGGCAAGCCGGCCATCTCGGCCGCCTCGCCGGCGCGCAGGGCGGCGATCCGCGCCGAGTCCTTGCGGTTCATCTGGCCCGCGCCGATGCCGGCGGTCTGGCCGTCCCGGGCGTAGACGATGGCGTTCGACTTGACGTGCTTGGCGATGCGGAAGGCGAACAGCATGTCGCGCACCTCGGCGTCCGTCGGCTGGCGCTTGGTGACGATCTTCAGGTCGGCGGCGGCGATGCGCGCCGCGTCGCGGTCCTGCACCAGGAAGCCGCCGGCCACCGAGCGGAAGGTTTCTCCCTTGGCCGCCGGGTCGGGCAGGCCGCCGGTGGTGAGAAGGCGCAGGTTCTTCTTGGCGGCGAAGACCGCGATGGCCTCGTCGTCGGCGTCGGGGGCGATCACCACCTCGGTGAAGATCTCGACCATGGCCCGCGCGGCCGCCGCGTCGAGGCGACGGTTCACCGCCACGATACCGCCGAAGGCGGAGACCGGGTCGCACTGCAGCGCCCGGCGATAGGCTTCCTCCAGCGATGCGCCCAGCGCCACGCCGCAGGGGTTGGCGTGCTTGATGATGGCGACGGCCGGCCCCTCGGACGGATCGAACTCGGCGACCAGTTCATAGGCCGCGTCGGTGTCGTTGATGTTGTTGTAGCTGAGTTCCTTGCCCTGGTGCTGGCGGGCGGTGGCCACGCCCGCGCGCGGGTTCGGGTAGGCGTAGAAGGCCGCCTTCTGGTGCGGGTTCTCGCCGTAGCGCATGGTCTGGACCAGCCGGCCCGAGATCGTCTTGCGCTCCGGCGCCCCGTCGACCAGCTGCTCGGCGAACCAGGTCGAGATGGCGGCGTCGTAGGCCGCGGTGCGGGCGAAGGCCCGGGCGGCGAGGGTCTTGCGAAGCGCCAGGTCCGTGCCGCCGGCGCGAAGGGCGGCGATCACCTGGGCCAGGTCCGACGGCTCGGTGCAGACGGCGACATAGCCGTGATTCTTCGCTGCCGAACGGATCATCGCCGGGCCGCCGATGTCGATGTTCTCGACGCAGGTGTCGTAGGTCGCCCCCGAGGCGGCGGTGGCCTCGAACGGGTAGAGGTTCACGTACAACAGGTCGATGCCGCCGATGCCGTGGGCGCTCATCGCCTCGGCGTGGGAGGGGGCGTCGCGCACCCCGAGCAGGCCGCCGTGGACGATGGGGTGCAAGGTCTTGACCCGCCCGTCCATCATCTCGGGAAAGCCGGTCAGGTCGGAGACGTCCTTGACCGGCAGGCCGGCCGCGGCGATCGCCGCCTTGGTGCCGCCGGTGGAGATCAGCTCCACCCCGGCGTCCACGAGGGCGCGGGCGGCCTCGACCAGGCCGGTCTTGTCGGAAACCGAGATCAGGGCGCGCTTGATGGAGACGCGGTCGGGGGCGGGGGGAAATTCCGGCGCTGCGGGCAAGGCGCATCTCCTCTGCGAGTTCGAGAAAATGCCCAGGCGCGCGGCGTAGCTGAGGTCCGCGTTCCCCGGTGGTTTCCCACCTCAAGTCGCCAGTCGCGCGGACGGGCGCACCTATAGGGCGCGCCCGCCTTTGGTCAAGAAGTCCTCCGGCCGCAGGGACGCGCGGCCGGAGGGTCTTGGACTTAGTAGCCGTAGCGGTAGCCGGCCGGCGCGTAGCCGTTGTTGCGGTAAGCCGGGGCGTAGTTGGTCCGGTAGGCCGGGGCGTAGTTGGTCCGGTAGGCCGGCTGCTGGTTGTAGCCGCGATAGGCCGGCTGGGCGCGGTAGCTGGTCTGGTAGTTCGACCGGAAGCCCTGACGGCCGTAGCGGCGGTCGGGCTTGTCGGTGGCGACGCCGACCAGGGCGCCGACGGCCGCGCCGCCGACGACGGCGCCGGTGTCGCCGTTGCCGATCAGGGCCCCGGCCAGGGCGCCGAGGGCGCCGCCGATCAGGGCGTTCTCGGTCTTGCTGGCCGCCAGGGCGCCGGTGGCGGGCACGGTCAGGGCGGCGGCGATGGCGGCGGCGGAAGCGATCTTGGTGAAGCGGTTCATGGCTCTGGCTCCCTCTCTAGGAGTGTTTCGATGATCCCGTTTTAGGCCCCCGGCCCTGAACGGACCCGGAGGGGGTCGTTCATTCCCGCTTCATCGACCTTGGCCGGAAGACGCCCTTTCTCTTCCTCATCCTGAGGTGCTCGCCGCGAGGCGAGCCTCGAAGGACCTTCAACCGCACCGCCCTTGGCCACGTCCTTCGAGGCCCGCTACGCGGGCGCCTCAGGATGAGGAGGAAGAGGCGGCCGGGATGACATCAGCCCGAAATGCGCTAGACGGTGCCCATGGCGGAACAGGCATCTCCCGGCGGCCCGACGGTGACCGTCGCCATCGTGGCCTATCAGTCGGGCGAGTACCTGCAGCCCTGCGTCGACGCCCTGGCCGCTCAGACCTTCACCGACTTCGAGGCGGTGATCCTCGACAACGCCTCCTCCGACGGCTCCATCGCGTCCCTGCGCCTGCCGGACGCCCGGTTCCGGGTCGAGGCCATGGGCGACAACCTGGGCTTCGCCGCCGCCAACAATGTCGCCGCCCGCGCTTCGTCCGCCGAATGGCTGGCCACCTTGAACCCCGACACCCGCGCCGACCCGGAATGGCTGGAGGCCCTGGTCGCGGCCGCCGCGCGCTGGCCGGGCGCAGCCAGCTTCGGCTCCACCCAGCTCAGCCTGGACCGCCCGGACGAGCTCGACGGCGTCGGGGACGTCTGGCACGCCGCCGGGGTCGCGTGGCGCGCCCGCCTGGGCCGCCCCGCCAGCGAAGTCCCGCCCGAGGGCGAGGTGTTCGGCCCCTGCGCCGCCGCCGCCCTCTACCGCCGCGACCTGTTCATGGACCTGGGCGGCTTTGACGAAAGCTACTTCTGCTACTGCGAGGATCTCGACATGGCCTACCGCCTGCGCCTGGCGGGCTGGCAGGCGGTGCAGGTCCCGTCCGCCGTGGTGCGCCACGCCGGCTCGGCTATCTCGGGCCGCACCTCGGAATTCACCGTCTTCCACGGTCACCGCAACCGGGTGTGGACCTGGGTCAAGAACACCCCTGGCCTGTGGTTCTGGCCGCTCTTGCCCTACCACCTCGCCT
Organism: Caulobacterales bacterium 32-69-10; assembly: GCA_002280485.1. The sequence continues at coordinate 35,434 of NCED01000004.1, read as the reverse complement.
ACGATGCGCTGATGACCTACACCTCGTTCCGCATCGGCCGCGGCATGCCGGTGCTGCGCGCCCACTGGGCCGCCCTGACCGGTCTCGGCCCCGTGCTCAAGCAGCGGCGGATCGTGCAGAAGGGCCGCAAGGCCACGCTCGCCAGCCTGGCCCGCGCCATGGCCTGGATGCCTAAATCGCCCCTCAGGCGAGACGTCGTGCGCCGATTGGGCAGTCCTCCCGTTTGAGGTGATCCAATGGCTTTTGGGGCCTTCCAGGCGTATAAAGCCGCCGATATGAGACGATAAGGCCGCTTGGTTGGCGGCGATTGACGCCCCGGATGCTCGGGGATCGCGAAACGGAGAAGGTCTTTGGCCCGCATTACTCTCAGGCAGCTTCTGGATCACGCCGCCGAGCACAGCTACGGGCTGCCCGCCTTCAACATCAACAACATGGAGCAGGGCCTGGCGATCATGGAGGCGGCCGAGGCCGTCGACGCGCCGGTGATCATCCAGGCCAGCCGCGGGGCCCGCTCCTACGCCAACGACATCATGCTGGCCCGCCTGATCGACGCCCTGGTCGAAATCTATCCGCACATCCCGGTGTGCATGCACCAGGACCATGGCAACAGCCCGGCCACCTGCGCCACCGCCATCCAGTACGGCTTCACCTCGGTGATGATGGACGGCAGCCTGAAGGCCGACGGCAAGAGCCCGGCCGACTTCGACTACAATGTCGCCGTCACCAAGGCGACGGTCGACATGGCCCACGCCTGCGGCGTCTCGGTCGAGGGCGAGCTGGGCGTGCTGGGCTCGCTCGAGACCGGCATGGGCGAGAAGGAGGACGGCCATGGGTTCGAGGGCAAGCTCGACCACAGCCAGCTGCTGACCGACCCCGAGCAGGCGGTCGAGTTCGTCCAGGCGACCGGCGTCGACGCCCTGGCCATCGCCATGGGCACCAGCCACGGGGCCTACAAGTTCACCCGCAAGCCGGACGGCGACGTCCTGGCCATGAACGTGATCGAGGCGATCCACCAGCGCCTGCCCAACACCCACCTGGTGATGCACGGCTCCTCGTCGGTGCCGCAGGACCTGCAAGACCTGATCAATCAGTACGGCGGTCAGATGCCCCAGACCTGGGGCGTGCCGGTCGAGGAGATCCAGCGCGGCATCAAGCACGGCGTGCGCAAGATCAATATCGACACCGACAACCGGATGGCCATCACCGCCGCCATCCGCAAGGTCTTCGCCGAAAAGCCCGGCGAGTTCGACCCGCGCAGCTATCTCAAGCCCGCCAAGGAGGCGATGCGCAAGGTCTGCATCCAGCGCTTCCAGGAGTTCGGCGCCGAGGGCTGGGCCGGCAAGATCAAGCCGCTCTCCACCGCCGCCATGGCCAAGCGCTACGCCGCCGGAGAGCTGGCCCCGAAGTTCGGGGCCGACAAGATCGCGGCGGAATAGGCCCAGGCCGACGATCCGCGCGGGCGATCATTGGACGTCAAGGCCGTCCCTGTTGCGCCGCCAGATCTCGGCGCTCACCAGGCTGGCCATCGCCGTCCAGCTCGCATAGGGCCCGATCATCGCCGCCGCAGGCGGATCCACCTTGCGCGCCTCGCGGGCATAGACCAGGGCCCCGGCCATGGCGGCCAGGTTGGCCGCGACCTCAGCCGACTTCCGCCGGGGCGGCCACAGGTTCGACAGGGCGTGGAGGATTTGCAAACCGCCCCAGATCGCCAGGGTGCGACTGCGCTCGGGACCTGCCGGTGCGTTCCATATCCGGACGCCCGAAAAGGTCAGCAACAGGAACATCAGCGGCACGACCGCCGAAAACGTCTGCTCCGAAGGACCCAGGTCCGGCTTGTCGAGGGTGGCGTTGGCCAGCCTGCGCTTCAGCGCCTTGCCCGGCTTGTCATGGTAGCCGGTCAAGGCCGACAGCAGCAGCGCCGCGCCGCACAGCCCCACGCCGGCTGCGACGTGGCGGGCCGAGCGGCCGTTGGCGTTCATGCCCTCGTCGAGGGCTTGGTCGATCGCTCGGTTCAAAGCGCCAAACATAGAAGTCTCCTCCCGGCCTCAGGAGCAAAGGACTCGCACTCAGGCGCGGTTCCATCCTTTCGGGCCCGCCACCACGCCGGCGGCGGCGGCAAAGCGCATCCGGCCGCCCCCATTTCCATCATCTGGCTTTTTTCCGCCGCGGCGGCGCCCGATAAACACCTGGGCTCCGGCTTTCGCCCCGGGATGAGCGGATAAACACGAATGACTGAACCCGTGCTCGCCATCGAAGACTTGCGCGTCACCTTCGCCACCCACGACGGGCCGGTCGAGGCGGTGAGGGGCGTGTCGCTCGAGGTTGCCAAGGGCGAATGCCTGGGGGTGGTGGGCGAGAGCGGCTCTGGCAAGAGCCAGACCTTGATGGCGGTGATGGGCCTGCTCGCCCAGAACGGCCGGGTCTCGGGTTCGGCCAAGTTCAAGGGGCAGGAGATCCTGGGCCTGCCGCCGCGCCAGCTCAACCGCATCCGCGGCTGCAAGATGACCATGATCTTCCAGGACCCGCTGACGGCCCTGACCCCCCATATGCGGATCGGCGACCAGATCTCCGAACAGCTGATCGCCCACCTGGGCGTAAGCCACGACGAAGCGATGAAGCAGGCCAAGCAGTGGCTGGGCCGGGTCCGCATGCCCGACGCCGCCCGGCGCCTGCGCCAGTACCCGCATGAGCTGTCCGGCGGCATGCGCCAGCGGGTGATGATCGCCAGCGCCATGGCCTGCGGGCCCGAACTGCTGATCGCCGACGAGCCGACCACCGCCCTCGACGTCACCGTTCAGGCGGACATCCTCGACCCGATGGAGGAGCTGAAGCGCGAGACCGGCGCCGGCCTCGTTCTGATCACCCACGACATGGGCGTCATCGCGCGCCTGGCCGACCGGGTCTGCGTCATGCGCAACGGCGGCTTTGTCGAGCAGGGCGGCGTGAACCAGATCTTCGCCGGCCCGGCCACCGCCTATACCCAGGAGCTGCTCGACGCGATCCCGCGCCTGGACCGACCCGGCCGGGGCGGCCGGCCGGAGGTCAAGCCCGTGGCCCCGGACGCCCCGATCCTGGTCGAGGGCAAGGACGTCAAGGTGTGGTTCGAGGTCGGCGGCGGGCTGCTCCAGAAGCCGCGCACCCTGCGCGCGGTCAACGGCGTCGATTTCACCATCCGCCGCGGCGAGACTCTGGGCGTGGTCGGCGAGAGCGGCTGCGGCAAGACCACCCTGTCCCGCGCCGTGCTCAACCTGATCCCCGCCACCGCCGGCGTGGTCACCCTGCTCGGCCGGGACCTGACCCACGCGGCCCGCCAGGAGATGCAGGCCGCCCGCAAGGATCTGCAGATCGTGTTCCAGGACCCCCTGGCCAGCCTTGATCCGCGGGTGACCATCGGCGAGTCCATCTCCGAGCCCCTGCGGGTGTTCCGCCCCTCCGCCGGCCGGGCCGAGCGCGAGGCTGCGGCCCGCAAGATGATGGCGCGGGTCGGCCTCGATCCATCATTGATCAACCGCTATCCGCACGAGTTGTCGGGCGGCCAGAACCAGCGCGTCGGCATCGCCCGCGCCGTGATCCTCGAACCCAAGCTGGTCATCTGCGACGAGGCGGTCTCGGCGCTGGACGTCTCGATCCGCGCCCAGATCGTCGACCTGCTGATCGAGCTGCAGGCCTCGATGGGCCTGGCCATGATGTTCATCAGCCACGACCTCGCCGTGGTGCGGGAGATCAGCCACCGGGTGATGGTGCTCTACCTCGGCCGGGTGATGGAGGAGGCCGACGCGGCCCACATCTACGAAGACGCCCGCCACCCCTACACCAAGGCCCTGCTCTCGGCCGCGCCCATCCCCGATCCGGTACGCGAGCGCAGCCGGGTCCGCATCCGGGTCGAGGGCGAGCCGCCCAGCCCGATGGACCCCCTGGCCGGCCTGCGCTTCCTGCCCTCGCGCCTGCCGCTGGACCCGGACTACGTGCCCCAGCTTGAAGAGGTCGCCCCCGGCCACCGGGTGGCGGAGTTCGATCGCTAGCCGTCTCAACCTCCCCGAAAGGGTAGGCGCGCTAGGGTTGCGGGATCGACCAGATTCAGGCGGGCAAATGCGTATCGACGTCGTCGCTCCGGCGGACCTTTCTGCGGAAGACATCTCCGCCTGGCGGGCGCTGCAAGGCGCCGACCCCGTCCTCCAGAGCCCCTACCTGTCGCCGGACTGGGTCATGGCCTGCGCCGCCGCGGGCGGCCCCGACGCGCGCTGCAGCCGGGTGGTGGTGATCCGCGAAGGCGCCGCCGCGGTCGGCTTCCTGCCTGTGCGCCTCAACGCCCAAACCGGCGCCCAGACGGCCCTGCCCGTGGGCAGCCCCCTGTCCGACTACCAGGCCCTGGTGGCCCGGCCAGGGCTGGCCGTCGACCCGCGCGACCTGGTCCGCGCCCTGCGCGTCGACCGCTTCGACTTCAACCACATGCTGGACTGCCAGCCGGCCATGCGCCCCTTCGAGCGCGGCGGCGCAGAATCACAGATCATCAATATCGCCGGGGGCTACGAGGCCTATGCCGCCGGGCGCAAGGCCGGCGGACACGACATCCTGAAGGACACGGCCAAGAAGCGCCGCAAGCTGGTCAAGGACCACGCCGAGCCGGTGTTCACCGCCATGTCCGCCGACACGGCCGACTTCGAGACCCTGATCGGCTGGAAGCGCGCCCAGTACAAGGCGACGCGCCAGACCGACATCTTCGACGCCGGCTGGCCGCTCGAGCTGCTGCGCGGCCTGTTCGCCCGGCGCGACGGCGCATTCGGCGGGGCCCTGTTCACCCTGCACGTGAACGGCGCCCTGGCCGCCGCCCACTTCGCCCTGCGCGGCCCCGGCATCATCCATGCCTGGTTCATCGCCCACGACGCGGCCTTCGCCCGCTATTCCCCCGGGGTGATCCTGATCGACCACATCCTGCGCTGGGGCTCGGACAACGGGGTGCGCGAGCTCGACCTCGGGCCCGGCGACTATCGCTTCAAGTTCCAGCTCGCCAACGAGACCCGCCGGGTCGGCTACGGCTTCGTCGGGGCGCCCTCGCCCGCCACCCTGGTCCGCGCCGCCCAGTACAGGGTCCGCACCACCGCCGAGGCCCTGCCGCTGGGCCGCGTCTCGGCCTGGCCGGGCAAGGCCATGCGCCGGGTCGATCTATGGCGCAGCCTGCGTTGACCGTCGCTGGCGTTGCAGTGCAGCGGCGCCGCCGTTAGGTTGCCGCTCCTTTTGAGGGTCTTTCCGACCCCGAGCGTTCCCCATGACCATCGACTTCGACCAGATCAAAGCCGCCGCCGAGCGGCTGAAGGGCCACATCGAGCGCACGCCGATGCGCCATTCGCGCACCCTGTCGCAGATTACGGGCGCCGAGGTGTGGGTGAAGTTCGAGAACCTGCAGTTCACCGCCGCCTACAAGGAGCGCGGGGCGCTCAACAAGCTGCTGCAGCTCACCGCCGCCGAGCGTAAGCGCGGGGTGATCGCGGCCTCGGCCGGCAATCACGCCCAGGGCCTGGCCTATCACGGGGTGCGCCTGGGGATTCCCGTGACCATCGTCATGCCCCGCAACACCCCGATGGTGAAGGTCGAATACACCCGCGCCTTCGGGGCCGAGGTGGTGATCGACGGCGACACCTATGACGAGGCCGGAGAGGTCGCGGTCAAGCTGTGCGCCGACCGCGGCCTGACCTTCGTCCACCCGTTCAACGACGACGCGGTCATCAACGGCCAGGGCACCATCGCGCTGGAGATGTTCGAGGACAATCCGGGCCTGGAGGTCCTGCCCGTGCCGATCGGCGGCGGCGGGCTGATCGCCGGCGTCGCCACCGCGGCCAAGAGCTTGTCCAACGCCGTCTCCATCGTCGGCGTCGAGCCGGCCATGTACCCCAGCTTCACCGCCCGCATGCGCGGCGTCGCGGCCTCGGTCGGCGGCCAGACCATCGCCGAGGGCATCGCGGTCAAGCAGGTCGGCGACCTGACCTATTCCACCGTCCGGCCGCTGATCGACGACGTGGTGCTGGTCGAGGAGCCGTTCTTCGAGCGGGCCGTGGCGCTGTACTGCAATGTCGAAAAGACCATCGCGGAGGGCGCCGGCGCGGCCTCGCTCGCCGCCCTGCTCGCCCATCCGGAGCGGTTCCGCGGCAAGGTCTGCGGCCTGATCCTCACCGGCGGCAACATCGACACCCGCCTCCTCGCCTCGGTCCTGACCCGCGAACTGGTCCGCGACCGGCGCCTGGTGTCCCTGCGCATCATCGGCGACGACCGCCCCGGCCTCCTGGCCAATGTCTCCACCCTGATCGCTCGCATGGGCGCCAACATCGTCGAGGTGAACCACAACCGCCTGGCCCTCGACGTGCCGGCCAAGGGCGCGGAGTTCGACATCATGGTCGAGACCCGCGACGCGGCCCACACCCAGGAGATCGTGGACGCCCTGCGCGAGGCGGGCTATCCGCCTCGCGCATTCTAAGTTGGAAGGGACGGGCGAGGCGGGCTATCCGCCTCGCGCCATCTAAGGATACCCAGATGCTCCGTCGCACGATCGTCTTCGCCGCCCTCCTGGCGCTCGCCGCCTGCAACAAGCCGGCCGCCGGCGACGGGGCCGACCCGGCGGCCAGCGCGGCGGTCGCCAAGACCCACGCCGAGGGCGAAGCCTTCCTCAAGAAGAACGCCATGGAGCCGGGGGTGATGACCACCCCTTCGGGCCTGCAGTACAAGATCCTCCGTCAGGGCCCGACCACCGGCATCCACCCCAAGCCCGTCGACGAGGTGAAGGTCCACTACGAGGGGACCCTGCTCGACGGAACGGTGTTCGATTCTAGCTACCGCAACGGCCAGCCAGTCATCTTCACCCTCGGCAGCCTGATTCCCGGCTGGATCGAGGGCATCCAGCTGATGCGGCCCGGCGACGAATACATGCTCTACGTTCCGTCGGCGGCGGCCTATGGCGACAACGAGAGCGGCCCCATCCCCGCCGGCTCCACCCTGGTCTTCCGCATCGAGCTGCTCGGCGTCCTGCCCAAGGGCGGCGGCGTCGGTATGGGCTGACCCTACGGTTCGGCATCCCCCCGGGTCGCCGGGGGACGATCCGGGCGATGACGAAAATTTTTGACGGCGTCGCCATTCACGCGGCCTAAGCTCCTGCCATGAGCCTGGAGCCGGAAGCCCTCACCCAGCGCGCCATCGCCGTCCTCGAGCGGCTGGTCGCCTTCGACACCACCTCGCGCGGCTCCAATCTCGCCCTGATCGGACATGTCGAGGGCGAGCTGGCGAAACTGGGCGTCGCGTCCACCCGCGTCGCCAACGCCGACGGGACCAAGGCCAACCTCTACGCCACCCTCGGTCCGGCGGTCGCAGGCGGGGTCGTGCTCTCGGGCCACACCGACGTGGTGCCGGTCGACGGCCAGGCCTGGACCTCCGATCCCTGGACCCTGACCCGGCGCGGCGACCGCCTCTACGGGCGGGGAACCTGCGACATGAAGGGTTTCCTCGCCCTGGCCATGGCCGCCGCCCCCGCGTTCGCCTCCGGGCGGCTGAGGCGGCCGGTCCACCTCGCCTTCTCCTACGACGAGGAGGTCGGCTGCCTCGGCGCCCCGGACATGATCCGCAAGCTGGTCGCCGAACTGCCGCGCCCGGCGGCGGTGGTGGTCGGCGAGCCCACCAACATGGAGGCCGTATCCGGCCACAAGGGCATCGCCACCTGGCGGGTGACCGTGACCGGCCACGAGGCCCACTCCAGCCTCACCCACCTCGGCGTCTCGGCCAACATGGCCGCCATCCGCCTGATGGCCATGCTGGTCGAGCTGTCCGATCGGCTGGCGGGCGAGCCCGCCGGCGATCCCCTGTTCACGCCGAAAGGCGCCAGCCTGACCATCGGCCAGATGAACGGCGGCACGGCGGTCAACATCCTGGCTCGGGAATGCGTCTTCCTGTTCGACCTGCGCACCCCGCCCGGCGTCGACCCCACAGCCTTGCTCGGCCCGTTCTTCGAGGCCGCCAATGCCATGGACGCCGAGATGAAGGCCCGCTTCCCGGACGCCGGCGTCAAGGTGGAGTCGCGCTCCACCACCCCCGCCTTCGCGCCGGAGCCGGACGGGGCGGCCGAGCGGCTGGCCCGCACCCTGGCCGGCGACAACGGCCCGCCGCGCCTGGTGCCCTACGCCGCCGAGGCCGGGCAGTTCCAGCAGGCCGGCTTCTCCACCGTCATCTGCGGCCCCGGCTCCATCGACCAGGCCCACCAGCCCGACGAATATGTCGAGGTCAGCCAGATGGAGCGCGGCGCGGCCTTCATGCTGAGGTTGGCGGATATGCTATCGCGGTAATTTCCTTCTCCCCTCGGGGGAGAAGGTGGCCCGTCAGGGCCGGATGAGGGGCCGCGCTGCCGGTTGCGGCGGCGGCCTTCAAAGCTGCGCTTCGACACCCCTCATCCGGCGGCTCCGCCGCCACCTTCTCCCTCAAGGGGAGAAGGAAACCATTCGCGCCTGACCTCAACATCCGTCTCCACCGACGCCCGCTCCGCCCGAAGCGCCTCGAATGCATCGGCGTCCATCAGCCGCCAGCACGCCCATGCCGCCGCCCCGCGCACCAGCGGCGAGGGGTCGTCCAGCAGCCGCGCTGCGTCTGGCGCCAGCCTCGGCTCGCCCGAGTTTCCAATGGCGTACAACACGTTCCGCACGAACCGGTCGCGGCCGATGCGCTTGACCGGGGACTTGGTGAACAAGGCCCGGAACGCCGCGTCGTCGAGGGCCGCCAGTTCCTCCAGCGGCGGGCTGCGCAGGTGGTCGCGGGCGTGCAGGGCCGCGACCTGGGCCTCACCGGCGAACTTGTTCCAGGGGCAGACCGCCAGGCAGTCGTCGCAGCCGTAGATACGGTTGCCCATCGCGGCCCGGTACTGCACCGGCATCGGCGCCCGGGACTCGATGGTCAGGTAGGACAGGCAGGCCCGGGCATCGAGCTGGAACGGGGCCGGGAAGGCGTTGGTCGGACAGATGTCCAGGCAGGCCCGGCACGAACCGCAGTGCTCGCCCTTCTCTCCGTCGGCCTCGAGCTCCAGAGAGGTCAGGATCGACCCGAGGAACAGCCAGGAGCCGTGCTCGCGGCTGACCAGGTTGGTGTGCTTGCCTTGCCAGCCCAGGCCGGCCGCCTCGGCCAGGGGCTTTTCCATCAGGGGCGCGGTGTCGACGAACACCTTAACTTCGCCGCCGAAGCGCTCCTGCATCCCGCGCGCCAGCCGCTTCAGCCGCGACTTGACCACCTCGTGGTAGTCGTCCCCCTGGGCGTAGACCGAGATCGCACCGCGGGTGCGGTCCTCCAGCGCCTGCATCGGGTTGGTGTCGGGGCCATAGCTCATCCCCAGCGACACCGCCGAGCGGGCGCCCGGCCACATGTTCTGGGGGTGCATGCGCCGCTGCAGGGTGTCTTCCATCCAGGTCATGGAGCCGTGGCGGCCGAGCGCCACGAAGTCGGCCAGCCGCTCGCCGGCCTTCCACGGCCGGTCCACTCGCGCAAAGCCCACGGCGTCGAAGCCGGCTTCGAGCGCCAGGGCGCGGATCGTGGGGCGGGGGTCGGTCACGCCCCCCCATAGCGGGAAAGGGCCGGGCTAGAAATCCAGGTCGTGGTAGTGCGCGCTGGGCGGCAGGCCGGGCTGGCGGTCGCCGAGCAGGGGGCGGAAGCAGGGCCGCGACTTGATCTTGGCGTACCAGAGCCGCACCGCCGGGACCTGGTCCCAGGGGATCTCGCCCATATAGTCGATCACCGACAGATGGCCGGCCGCGGCGATGTCAGCCAGGCTCAGCCGCTCGCCGGCCAGCCAGTCGCGGCCGTCCAGCAGGCTTTCCATATAGCCGAGGTGGGTCTTCAGCGCCTCGCGGCCGGCGCGCAGGGCGCCCGGGTCCGGAGAGCCGAGGCCGAGCAGCCGCTTCTCCATCTTCTCGTGCAGCAGCAGGCCGTTGACCTCGTAGTCGAACTTGCGGTCGAACCACTGGACCAGCCGGCGGGCCTCGGCCCGTTCCGCCGCGCTGTGGCCCAGCAGGCCCGGTTCCGGATACTGCTCCTCCAGGTGCTCCAGCAGGGCCCGGCTCTCACAAAGGACCAGCTTCTCGCCCCCCCGCATCTCGACCAGGACCGGGGTCAGGCCGGAGGGGTTCAGGGTGTTCAGGCTCTCGGGACGCTCCCAATAGCGCTCGATCACCTCCCGGAACGGCAGGCGCTTTTCTCCGAGCGCCAGGCGGGCCTGGCGGGAGAAGGGGTCGAGCGGGAAGTGATGGAGGGTGCGTTCGACGATCATGAGCCGGCCGGGCGAGAATCGGACCCTGCGCCCAAGGCGTTAAGGGGCGTTTACTGCGGCGGCCGAATGCGCGCGCTCAAACCCCCACGAACAGCGCCCGCGACGGGCACAGGTCGGCGACGATGCACGCCTCGCACCTGGGCTTGCGGGCGACGCAGGTGTAGCGGCCGTGCAGGATCAGCCAGTGGTGCGCGCGGGTCTTCCGCCCCTCCGGGATCTTCGCCATCAGCTCCAGCTCGACCCCGTCCGGGGTGGGGGCGCTGGACAGCTTCAACCGGTGCGAGACCCGGAACACATGGGTGTCGACGGCGATGGCCGGCTCGATCCTCAACTCGTTCAGCACGACGCTGGCCGTCTTGCGCCCCACCCCGGGCAGGGACTGCAGGGCCGTGCGCTCCAACGGGACCTCGCCGCCGTAACGCTCGGTCAGGATCTGCGCCGTGGCCATGACGTTCTTCGCCTTGGTGCGATAGAGGCCGATGGTCTTGATCAGCTCCATCAGCCGCGCCTCGCCCAGTTCGAGCATGGCGGCCGGGTCGGCCTCGCGGGCGGCGAAACGGTCGAAGATCTCGGCGATGCGCGCCTTTTCCGCGGTCGACAGGCGGAAGCTTTTCTTCTGGCGGGCGGGACTCTTCATCCGGGGCGTCGGGGTCCATATAGGTCGGGCATGGCCGTTCAGCCCCTTTACATGGATGCGGTGATCACGCCCAACCGCTCGCTGTCAAAGCGGGGCCTGTGGGTGCTGCTGGGGGTGCTGGGCGTCTACAATCTCGTCGTCGGCGTCTTCCTGCTGGCCATCGGCGCCTTCCCCGTGCCGATCTTCCTCGGGGTCGACTTCGCCGGCGTCTGGCTCGCCTTCCACATCTCCAACCGGCGCGCGCGAAACGCCGAACGGGTGCAGGTCTCGGCCCAGACGGTGGAGGTGCTGCGCCGGAACCAGACCGTGTGGTCCTCGCCCACCGCCTTCACCCGCGTGACGCTGGAAGACAGGGCGGTGGCGCTGCGCCTCTCTGGACGCAGCCTGGATGTCGCCCGGGTCCTGAGCCCCCGCGAGCGCACCGCCTTCGCCGAAGCGCTGGAGCGCGCCATTGCCGCGGCCAAGCGCGAAAGGTACGCCCCGGCATGAGCTTTTCCGACGAAGAGGTCGAGCGCTACGCCCGCCACCTGGTGCTGCGCGAGGTGGGCGGGCCGGGCCAACAACGCTTGAAGGCGGCGCGGGTGCTGATCGTCGGCGCCGGCGGCCTGGGCGCGCCCGCGGCCCTCTACCTCGCCGCCGCCGGGGTGGGGATGATCGGCCTGGCTGACCCGGACCGGGTGTCCCTGTCCAACCTGCAGCGGCAGGTGATCTTCGCCACCGCCGACATCGGCCGGGCCAAGGTCGACGCCGCCGCCGAGCGGCTGGCCGCCATCAACCCCCACGTCCAGGTCGAGGCCCACGCCGTGGCCGTCACGCCGGAGAACGCCGAGTCTGTGGTCGCCGGCTACGACCTGGTGCTCGACGGCACGGACGACTTCGCCACGCGGTTCGCCGTCAACGCGGCCTGCGTCCACGCCGGCAAGACCCTGGTGTCGGGGGCCCTGGGCCGCTGGACCGGCCAGGTCGGGGTGTTCTCGGGCCGCCCCTGCTACCGCTGCCTCGTCCCCGACGTCCCGCCCGAGGCCGAGACCTGCGCCGCCGTCGGGGTGATGGGGGCCCTGGCCGGGGTGATCGGTTCGATGATGGCGCTGGAGGCCCTGAAGCATCTGGCCGGGGCTGGCGAGCCCCTGGATGGGCGGCTGTTGATCTACGACGCCCTGGCGGCCGAGGCCCGCACCGTGCGCATCGGGGCCGACCCCGCCTGTCCTGTGTGCGCCTGACCCCTGAGGGGGAACCCTCCCCGAACGAGGGGTTGCGATCCGCCTGAATCCCCTGTGGATAGATTCGCGTTGGAACTGCGTCCGTGGTTCCCTAAACCCAAGTTGATCACGTTGATCAACATGCTGGCGAGGGCCGCGATGAGCGCCAAGTGGATTACCGCCGAGGAGGCTCAGGCCCGGCTGGGCGTGAAACTTCAGACCCTTTACGCCTACGCCAGCCGCGGCCTGATCGCGAGCCGCTCCGACGCCGACGACCCGCGCCGCAGCCTCTACGCCGCCGACGACATTATGCGCCTGTCCCTGCGCAAGGGCCGGGGACGGCCCGGCGCCTACCAGGGCGCCGACCGCGCCGCCGACAGCCCCCTGGCCTGGACCGAGCCGGCCGTGGTCTCGGCGGTCGCCGCCGTCGCAGACGGGCGGCTGTTCTACCGCGGCCGCGACGCCGTCGAACTGGCTGAGACCGCCAGTCTGGAGGAGACCGCGCGCCTGTTGTGGCGCTGCGAGGGCGAAGACCCCTTCATGGGCATCGCCCCCCATCCAGCCCTGGTCACGGGCCCGGAACCGCGCGCCCGCGCCTTCGCCCTGCTCGCCCACCGGGCCGGCCACGACCCGGCCACATCGGGCCGCGCCCCGCACGCCCTGAAGCGCGAGGCGGCCTCGATCCTCATCGACCTGGTCGACGCCGTCTGCGGCCAGGCCCGCAACGGCCCCCTGCACGATCGCCTCGCCAAGGCCTGGCGCCTGGAGGGCCTGAAGGCCGATATGGTCCGCCGCGCCCTGGTGCTGGCGGCCGATCAGGAGCTGACCCCGTCCAGCCTCGCCGTGCGCGTGGCCGCCTCCACGGGCGCGCCCCTGGCCGCCTCCGTCCTGGCCGGGCTGTCCACCTATGCCGGTCCGCTGCACGGGGGCATGCCGGCCCAGGTCGCCGGCTTCATCGCCGAGGCGCGCCGGATCTCCGACGCCCGCCAGGCGGCCATCCAGCGGCTGGCCCAGGGCCTGGACGTGCCCGGGTTCGGCCATCCGCTATTCCCGGAGGGGGACCCCCGCGCCCGCTCCATGGCGGAAGGCCTGCGCTACGCCGACGGCCTGATCGAGATCGCCGCCGCTGGCGAGGCCGTCACCGGCCAGGCCCCCAACCTGGACTTCGCCCTGGTGGCCATGGCCCGCACCCTCGGCCTGCCGGTCGACGCGCCCCAGACCATCATGCTGATCGCCCGCACCGCCGGCTGGCTCGGTCACGCCCTGGAGCAAAGGGTCGAGGGCGCCGCCATCAACCCCCGCGTCCGCTACGAAGACGAGGGCGAGGCGAACGCCGCCTAGGGCCTGCCGCCGCCTCGTCCCGCTAGGCCCGCGCGTGCACCGCCTCTTCGGCCTCCAGCGCGTGGTCCAGCCGGCCGACCATCTCCTTGGGGCAGACCTGCCAGAAGCTGCCCTTCACCCGCTCCCAGTCGCGGAGCAGGTCGGCGGCGAAGCGTGACCCGGTCTCGCGGGCGTGTTCGGCCACGAGGCTGCGCAGCACCTGCTCCCAGTGCGGCGAGCTGACCCGGCAGGTCACCACGCTGTCGGGATTGAGCACCTCCTGGAAGCGCCCGTGCAGGTCGAGCACGAAGGCCATGCCGCCGCTCATCCCGGCGGCGAAGTTCGAGCCGGTAGGCCCGAGGATCACCGCCATGCCGCCGGTCATGTATTCGCAGCCGTTGGCGCCGCAGCCCTCGACCACCGTCGTCGCGCCCGAGTTGCGCACGGCGAAGCGTTCCGCCGCCCGGCCCGCCGCGAACAGCTTGCCCGAGGTCGCGCCGTAGAGGCACGTGTTGCCCAACAGGGCGTTGGCCTCCGGCGCCGCCAGATGGGGCGAGGGCCGGATGACGATGGTCGCCCCCGACAGGCCCTTGCCGACATAGTCGTTGGCCTCGCCGGTCAGCTCGATGCGCAGCCCCTGCACGGCGAAGGCGCCCATGCTCTGGCCCGCCGAGCCCCGCAGCTGCACCGTCAGGTGCCCCGCCGGCAGGCCGGTCATGCCGAACTTGCGCACGATGTGCGACGAGATGCGGCTGCCGATGGCCCGGGCGGTGTTCCGCACGGTGTAGGTCAGCTGCATCTTCTCGCCCCGCTCCAGCAGGGGGGCGGCGTCGCGCACGATGTCCTGGTCCAGGGTCGGCGGCACCTCGTTGCGGCCCTCCACCGTCGAATAGGGCGGGTTGGCGCCCGGGTCGGTGCGGACCAGCAGGGGGTTGAGGTCGAGGTCGTCGAGGTGCTCGCCCCCACGGGAGACCTGGGCCAGCAGGTCGGTGCGGCCGACCACCTCGCGCAGGGACTTGAAGCCCAGCTCGGCCAGGATCTCGCGCACCTCCTCGGCGATGAAGCTGAAGAGGTTGATCACCTTCTCCGGCGTGCCGGTGAACTTGGCCCGCAGCCGCTCGTCCTGGACGCACACGCCCACCGGGCAGGTGTTGGACTGGCACTGGCGCACCATGATGCAGCCCATGGCGATCAGGGACGCGGTGCCGATGCCGAACTCCTCGGCCCCGAGCATGGCGGCGATGACGATGTCGCGGCCGGTCCGCATGCCGCCGTCGGCGCGCAGGGTCACGTGGTGACGCAGGTTGTTCAGCGTCAGGACCTGGTTGGCTTCCGAAAGCCCCATCTCCCACGGTCCGCCGGCATACTTGATCGAGCTCTGCGGTGACGCGCCCGTGCCGCCGACGTGGCCGGCGATCAGGATCACGTCGGCCTTGGCCTTGGCGACGCCGGCGGCGATGGCCCCGATGCCGGTCATCGACACCAGCTTCACGCAGACCCGCGCGATCGGGTTGATCTGCTTCAGGTCGTAGATGAGTTGGGCCAGGTCCTCGATCGAATAGATGTCGTGGTGCGGCGGCGGCGAGATCAGGGTCACGCCGGGGGTGGCGTGACGCAGGCGCGCGATCAGCTCGGTCACCTTGAAGCCGGGCAGCTGGCCGCCTTCCCCGGGCTTGGCGCCCTGGCTGACCTTGATCTCGATCTCGCGGCACTGGTTCAGATATTCGGCGGTGACGCCGAACCGGCCCGAGGCCACCTGCTTGACCGCCGAGTTGGGGTTGTCGCCGTTGGGCAGGGGCTTGTAGCGCTCTGAATCCTCACCGCCCTCGCCGGAGACGCTCTTGGCCCCGATCCGGTTCATGGCGATGTTCAGCGTCCCGTGCGCCTCGGGGCTGAGGGCGCCCATGCTCATGCCCGGGGTCAGGAAGCGCTTGCGGATTTCGTTGACGCTCTCGACCTCGTCCAGCTCGATCGGCTTGGCGGCCGAACGGAAGTCCAGCAGGTCCCGCAGCTGGATCGTGGGCAGGGCGCGCATGCCCTTCGAAAACGCCTTGTAGACATCGTACTGGCCGGTGTCGCAGGCGGTCTGCAGGGTGTGGATCAGATTGGCTTCGAAGGCGTGCGCCTCGCCGGAGCGCCGCGACTTATAGACGCCGCCCACGGGGAGCGTGATCGCGGCGGCGTCCCAGCCGCGGCGGTGGATCTCGACCGCCTTGGCCTCCAGGCCGGCCAAGCCGATGCCCGAGATGCGCGACGGCATGCCGGGGAAGAACTCTGCCACCAGGGCGCGGGACAGGCCCACCGCCTCGAAGTTGTAGCCGCCCCGGTACGAGGAGATCACCGAGATCCCCATCTTCGAGATGATCTTCAGCAGGCCGCCCTCGATGGCGGTGCGGAAGTTGCGGCACACGTCGGCGACCGACAGGTCGCCGGTCAGGCCGCGCTCCTGGCGGTCCTGGAAGCTCTCCTGCGCCAGATAGGCGTTGACCGCCGTGGCGCCCACTCCGATCAGCACGGCGAAGGCATGGGTGTCCATGCACTCGGCCGAGCGCACCACGAGGGAGACATAGGAGCGCAGGCCCCGGGCCACGAGATGGCTGTGCACCCCCCCGGTGGCCAGCACCATGGGCAGGGCGACCCGGTCGGGACCGGACTGCTCGTCGGTCAGCACGATCTGGCCGCAGCCGCGCAGGGCCGCCTCCTCCGCCTCGGCGCGGATCCGGTCGATGTGGACGCGCAGGGTTTCGCCCGGCAGGGCGTCCGGCGCCGGCGCTGGCATGGTGCAGTCGATGACGGCGATGGCCTTCTCGCCGACGAAGGCGATCATCCGCTCGTACATGCCGGTGGTCAGCACCGGGCTCTCCAGCAGATAGACGTCGGTCTGGGCCTCGTCTTCGGCCAGGATGTTGCCGAGGTTCTTGAAACGGGTGCGCAGGGACATCACCCCGGTCTCCCGCAGCGGGTCGATCGGGGGGTTGGTGACCTGGCTGAAGTTCTGCCGGAAGAAGTGCGACAGGGGCCGGTAGCGCTCCGACAGCACGGCCAGCGGCGTGTCGTCGCCCATGGATCCGACGGCTTCCTTGCCCTCCTCGACCATGGGGGCGAGGATCATCTCCATCTCTTCCAGGCTGAGCCCCGCCGCCACCTGCCGGCGCAGCAGCTCCTCGCGGTCGTAGCGGCGCGCCTCGGGCCCCGCGCCGATCCGCTCCTCCAGATTGACGATATTGCCGAGCCACTCGGTGTAGGGGTGGGCGTCGGCCAGGGCGTCGACAATCTCCTCCTCGCCGTAGAGGCGGCCCTCGCTCAGGTCCACCGCCAGCATCCGGCCGGGCGAGATGTGCGCCTTGGCGGTGATCCGGCCTTCGGCCACGCCGGTCATGCCGGCTTCCGAGCCCATGATCAGCAGGCCGTCGTCGGTGTAGGCGACGCGCAGGGGCCGCAGGCCGTTGCGGTCCTTGGCGGCCACGACCCAACGGCCGTCGGTGGCGCACACCGCCGCCGGCCCGTCCCACGGCTCCATCACCGCATTGGCGTAGGCGTAGAGCGCCTTGTGCGACGGCTTCAGGGTGTCGCTGGCCGCCTCGGGGATCAGCAGGGTCTTGACCATCGGCGCGCTGCGCCCGGCCCGGACCAGCACCTCGAAGGTGTTGTCCAGGGCCGCCGAGTCGGAGCCGCCCGGCTGGATCACCGGCTTGATGTCCTCGCCATGCTCACCGAAGGCCTGGGCGGCCATGCGGATCTCATGGCTCTTCATCCAGTTGATGTTGCCCTTCAGCGTGTTGATCTCGCCGTTGTGGGCGAGCATGCGGAAGGGCTGGGCCAAGCGCCATTCGGGGAAGGTGTTGGTCGAATAGCGCTGGTGGAAGATGGCCACGGCGCTGACGAACCGCTCGTCGCGCAGGTCGGGATAGAACTCGTCGATGTGCTCGGCGAGGAACATGCCCTTGTAGATGATGGCCTTGGCCGACAGGGAGCAGACATAGAAGTCGTTCAGGTTCGAGGCGCCGACGCGCTTCTCGATCCGCTTACGGCACAGGAACAGGGCGCGCTCCAGGTCCTCGCCTTCCATGCCGCGCGGTGCGCCCAGCATGATCTGCTCGATCTCGGGCCGGGTGGCGGCGGCCTTTTCGCCGATGACGGCGGTGTTCACCGGCACCTGGCGCCAGCCATAGATGTAGAAGCCGA
>NCED01000004.1:0-17782 GCA_002280485.1 Caulobacterales bacterium 32-69-10 | reverse complement strand
GCGCCGCCTCCTGGGCCCCGAGGTCGACCCGCGGCAGGAAGATCTGGCCCACGGCGATCGAGCCCGGACGCACCACGTGGCCGGCGCCGCGCACCTGGGCGGCGAAGAACTCCTGGCTGACGCCCACCATGATGCCGGCGCCGTCGCCGGTCTTGCCGTCGGCGTCCACCGCCCCCCGGTGCCAGATGGCCTTCAGGGCGCGCAGGGCCAGCTCCACCACCTCGCGGCGGGCCTTGCCGTCGATGGCGCAGACCAGGCCCACGCCGCAGGCGTCGCGCTCCGACGCCGGGTCGTAGGCGTGGCCTTCGATAAGCTTCTCGCGGTTGGCGAGGTAGCGAGCGATGTCTTGCGTGCCGTCGGCCATGATCTAGCCCTCTGCGAACCGCCCCGTCCTTCGACAAGCTCAGGATGAGGCGGACTTGAACCGAAGCTCCGAACCCGAATTCAGCCTCATCCCGAGCTTGTCGAAGGACGAGGCTGCAGCCCTATTCCGCCGCGACCAGGGTCTTGGCCTTGGCCTGGACGTGGGCGTGGATGGCCGCGGCGGCGTCCATGCCGTCACGGATCGCCCACACCACCAGCGAGGCGCCGCGGACGATGTCGCCGGCGCCGAACACCCCGTCCAGATTGGTCATCTGCGACTTGAGGTCGACGCGCAGGCCGCCCCAGCGCGACACCTTGAGGGTCGGCTCGCCGAAGGCGGCCGGCAGATCCTCCGGGTCGAAGCCCAGGGCCTCGATCACCAGCTGGGCCGGCAGCTCGTAGTCGGCGCCCGGGACCTCCTCGGGCATCTGCCGCCCGGACGGGTCCGGGGGGCCAAGCCGCATGCGCACCGCGCGTACGCCGGTGACGCCCGAGGCGTCGCCCAGCACCGCGCGCGGCGCGGCCAGCCATTCGAACACCACGCCCTCTTCCTCGGCGTTGGAGACCTCGCGCATCGAGCCCGGCATGTTGGCCCGGTCGCGGCGATAGAGGCAGGTCACGGACCTGGCGTTCTGGCGGATGGCCGTGCGCACGCAATCCATCGCCGTGTCGCCGCCGCCGACCACGACCACGTCCTTGCCCTCGGCGTTCAACTCGCCGCTTTCGTAGGCCGGGACCGTGTCGCCCAGGCCGGCCCGGTTCGAGGCGGTCAGATAGTCCAGCGCCTTGGCCACGCCCTTGGAGCCGAAGCCGGGCGCGGTCAGTTCGCGGGCCTTGTAGACGCCGGTGGCGATCAGCACCGCCTCGTGGCGGCCGCGTAGTTCGGCCTTGGTCGCGTCGCGGCCGACCTCGAAGTCGAGCCTGAACTCGACGCCGCTTTCGGCCAGGCGCGTGGTGCGCCGCTCGACCACGTCCTTCTCCAGCTTGAATCCGGGGATGCCATAGACCAGCAGGCCGCCAGCGCGGTCGTAGCGGTCGTAGACCACCACCTTGTAGCCATGGCCGCGCAGCACTTCGGCGGCCGCCAGGCCCGCGGGGCCGGCGCCGATGATCCCCACCGACTGCGGCCGTTCGCGCACAGGACGGATCGGCTTAACCCAGCCCATCTCCCAGGCCTTGTCGGTGATGTAGCGCTCGACCGACCCGATGGTCACGGTGCCCCAGCCGGACTGCTCGATCACGCACGAGCCTTCGCACAACCGGTCCTGCGGGCAGATGCGGCCGCACACTTCCGGCATGGTCGAGGTCGCCGAAGACAAGGCGTAGGCCTCTTCCAGGCGGCCCTCCGCCGTCATCCTCAGCCAGTCGGGGATGTTGTTGTGCAGCGGGCAGTGGGTCTGGCAGAACGGAATGCCGCACTGGGAGCAGCGCGACGATTGCTCGCGCGCCTTGGCGTCGATGAAGTCGGCATAGACTTCATGGAAGTCGCCGCGGCGGATCTCAGCGTCGCGCTTCTGCGGCGTCTGCCGCGAAACCGTGACGAACTTAAGCATGCGCTCGGTCATGAGACGCGCCCCTTGGCGATGACTTGCGGAGCCGTGCCTATAACCTGTCCACAGACGTCGACAAAGACGCCAGTCCCTATTGTGGACCAAATTCGACGCGGGCCGCCTCGGCGCCCAGGTTTTGGGCGACCCCGCCTCAAATAAAAGTCCCCAAGAGAGACTAACCCGCTTTTAACCCTCTTTGTCGCCCTGTCTGGGGCGGCAACCCGGGCGAGGCGACATGGATTGGTTCTACGCAGTTCTGCTCGGGATCATCGAGGGCCTGACCGAGTTCATCCCGGTCTCGTCGACCGGCCACCTGCTGCTGGCCAAGCGCATGCTGGGCCTCGGGCCCTCGTGGGACACCTTCATCGTGGTGATCCAGCTGGGGGCGATCCTGGCGGTGGTCGCCCTCTATTTCGCCCGGTTCTGGAACATCCTGTTGCGCCTGCCCCACGATCCGGGGGCGCGCCGCTTCGTCTTCACCGTGCTTGTGGCCTTCGTGCCGGCGGCCATCGCCGGGCTTTTGCTGCACGACTATAT
This sequence comes from Caulobacterales bacterium 32-69-10, assembly GCA_002280485.1. The sequence continues at coordinate 15,332 of NCED01000004.1, read as the reverse complement.
CAAGACGGTGCTGTTCGAGAGCCCGCGCCTGATCTGCTGGTCGCTGCTGATCGGCGGCTTCGTGCTGCTCGGCCTCGACCGGCTGGGCCGCGATGGGCGCTGGCGCGACGCCTTCGCCCTGCCGATGGGCACGGCCTTCGGCATCGGGGTGGTGCAGTGCCTGGCCCTGATCCCGGGAGTCTCGCGCTCGGGCGCCACCATCGCCGGCGGCCTGCTCCTCGGCGCCGACAAGCGGGCGGCGGCCGAGTTCTCCTTCTTCCTGGCCATCCCGACCATGGCCGGGGCCTTCGCCCTCGACCTCTACGAGAACCGCGAGGCGTTCACGACGCACAGCCTGGGCCTGATCGCCGTCGGTTTCCTGGTCTCGTTCGTGGTGGCCATGGCCGTGATCAAGGTCTTCCTAGACCTCGTCGCCCGCCACGGCTTCGCCCCCTTCGCCTGGTGGCGCATCGCGGTGGGGGCCATCGGGCTGGTGGCCCTGACCTTCTTCGGGTGAGCCAGGCGCGTCATCCCGACCAGGGATGACGCTCTTTGTCAGACGCTCGCCGCTTCGGGCTGGGCGAACTGGCCGCCCTTGCGGAAGCGCCACAGGTAGGTCGGGATCACCGCCTCCAGGGGCGTCGGCGCGACGCCCAGATCAGCCAGGCCCGGCAGGCCGTGGTCCGCCACATTGTCGGTCTTCAGCATCTCGACCTGGTCGGTGGTGACCGGCGGGGCGAAGGGCAGGACCGAGACCAGGTCGCCGGCCATGCCGAGCACCTTGGCGACGCCAAAGGGGATCGGGACCAGCAGCCGCTTGTGCTGGATCTCCTTCAGCAGGATCTCCATCAGGGTTTTGAAGCTGTAGACCCCCGGGCCGCCGATCTCATAGGTCCGGCCCGCCGCCTTGGGCGTGTCCAGGATGGCCGCCACCGCCTTGCCCACGTCCCCGGCGAAGACCGGCTGGAAGCGCGTGGCGCCGCCGCCGATCAGCGGCAGGGCGGGCGCCATGGCGGCCATGGCGGCGAACTTGTTGAAGAAGCTGTCCTCCTGGCCGAACACCACCGAGGGGCGCACGATGGTCGCGGTGGGCAGGGCCTGGAGCACCGCCGCCTCTCCCGCCGCCTTGGTGCGGGCGTATTTGGAGGCCGAGCCCGCGTCCGCGCCTAGGGCCGAGATCATCACGAAGGTTTCGATCCCCGCCGCCGCGGCGGCGGCGGCCACCGTCCGCGGGCCGTCGACGTGCAGGGCCTCGAACCTCTGCGGCCCGCGCTCCCATAGGGCGCCGACCAGATAGACCACGGCCTGCGCGCCCTCGAGCGCCCGGTCGACCGAGGAGGAGACCCGCACATTGGCCTGCATCAGCTCGATCTGGCCGACCTCGCCCATGACCCGAAGCTCGGGCGCCAGGTGCGGCCGGCGACAGGCGACGCGGATGCGCCAGCCGGCCCGGGCCAGGGCCCGCACCGTGTGCCGGCCCACGAAGCCGGTTCCTCCAAAGACGGTGACCAGTCCCTGCATCTTTATAAGGTCCTGAAAACGAGGAGAACGCGCCGAACAATCTGGGCGTCGGATAGACGATGCCGCAGATGGGCGCAACGCGCTCGGACGGCATTGACCGGCCGCGCCTCTCCCCTTAAACGTCCGCGCTCTTCGATCCTGCGTTCCTTGGATCGGCCCAGGTGGCGGAATTGGTAGACGCGCTGGCTTCAGGTGCCAGTGGTGTAACAGCCGTGAAGGTTCGAGTCCTTTCCTGGGCACCAATTTCCGACCGGCCCGCGCCCTATGGCGTGCGGCCCGGTCGGGATCGGGCTCCCCAAAAGATCTGATATTTGATGCCGGTGCGGCGCCTCGGCGACGCAAATCGCGCGTCCGCGCGTTGACGCGGGAGGGTGGGGCGCGGATACATCCGGCGACCCTCTGCGCTCTAAAGGATTCCATCCTTGGCCGTTCACATCCACGCACGCGACCTGCCCGACGGCTTGAGTTTCGGGGCTTCGGTGGCGGTGGATTCCGAGACCATGGGCCTGCGGCTCGGCCGCGACCGCCTGTGCGTGGTCCAGCTGTCGGCTGGCGATGGAAACGCCCACCTGGTGCAGCTGACCGATCCCTACGACTGCCCCAACCTGAAGCGGCTGATGGCCGACCCGGCGGTGCTGAAGATCTTCCATTACGGCCGCTTCGACATCGGCATGTTCTTCCTGCACCTCGGGGTGACCTCCGCCCCGGTCTACTGCACCAAGATCGCCTCCAAGCTAGCCCGGACCTATACCGACCGGCACGGGCTGAAGGACCTCGCCCGCGAGCTTCTGGGCGTCGACATGTCCAAGGCCCAGCAAAGCTCGGACTGGGGCGCGGCAAGCCTGACCCCGGAACAGCAGGCCTACGCCGCCTCGGACGTCCTGCATCTGCACGCCCTGAAGCAGCGGCTGGACGTGATGCTGGAGCGCGAGGGCCGCGTGCCCATGGCCCAGGCCTGTTTCGACTTCCTGCCCTGGCGCGCGCGCCTCGACGTCGCCGGGTGGGAAGACGTCGACATCTTCGCCCACAGCTGAGCGCCGCCGTGGCCGCCAACCCCACGCCTGCAGATCTGGCGGCCCCCACCTCGGCGGCTGAGGGCCGGCGTGCGGCGGAGATGGACCGCTGGCGCAAGCGGACGACACCAGCCTGATCACCCTCAACGGCCCCGGCATGGTCCTCGAAAGCGGCGCCGGGAAGGCCCCCGTCAAGGTCGAAGGCGGCAGGGGAGTCTACCGGGAGGACACCAAGCAGCTGCAGATCGAGGGGGGCGTCCGCTTCCAGGACGGCCGCGGCTCGCAGTTCCGCAGCGACAGCGCCAGCGTCGACACCCAGGCCGGCGTGGTCAGGGGCGAAAAGTCGGTCAGCGGCTCCGCGCCCCTTGGCCAGATCACCGCTTCGTCCTATGCCGTTCATGATGGGGGCTCGCGCGTGGTTTTCAGCGGAGGCGTGCGTGTCCATATGGATAACAAGTGAGCCTGCGCCGGCCCCCGGACGCCCGGGCTGCGGTGCGCGACGAAGGATGCGACGGCTGATGCGACGTCTAGGCAGACAAGCTATGGCGCTGGCCGCCCTCGGAGCCGTGGTCTTGGCTGGAGCGCTCCATGCGCCCGAAGCCGCCCGCGCGGCCGCGGCAGGCGGGGCCTTCGGGCCGGGCAACGGGCCGATCGACATCAGCTCGGACGAGTTCGAATATGTCGATGCCGAGAACCGGGCCGTGTTCCGCGGCAGCGTCGAGGCGATCCAGGGCGAGAACCGCATGCGCTCGCCGGTGCTGACCATCTTCTACGCCCCCGGCTCCGGCCCCACCGGCGGCACCCAGATCCAGCGCATGGAGGCCGACGGCCCGGTCTACTACGTCACGCCCCAGCAGAACGCCCGCGGCGACCACGCCACCTACACCGCGGCCGACAACACCATGGTCCTCACCGGCAATGTCGTGCTGGTGCAGGAAAAGAACGTCATGCAGGGCGACAAACTGACCGTCGACACCAAGACCAACCGGGCGGTCCTGGTCACCAACAACCGCAGCGGCGGCGGCAAGCGGGTCCGCGGCGTGTTCTACCCGAGCCAGAGCAACCAAGGCGGCGCGCCGGCGCCGGCGGCGCGCCCTTGATCGGTAAATCCAAGGCGAAGGCCGCGCGGCGCATGGAGGTCCTCGGCCCGCGCGCGGACGCGGCCGTGATCGAGGACGGGCTCTACGTCGACTCCATCGGCAAGTCGTTCCGCGGCCGCCCCGTGGTGAAGAGCGTCACCCTGCGCCTCGCCCGCGGCGAAGTCGCCGGCCTGCTCGGCCCCAACGGCGCCGGCAAGACCACCTGTTTCTACATGATCACCGGCCTGGTCGCGGCCGACTACGGGTCGATCTATCTCGACGGCGAGGACATCACCGCCCAGCCGATGTACCAGCGCGCCCGCCTCGGCATCGGCTACCTGCCGCAGGAGACCTCGATCTTCCGCGGCATGACCGTCGAACAGAACGTCATGGCGGTGGTCGAACTGCGCGAGCGCGACGACAAGAAGGCCAAGGAGACCGTCGACCGGCTGCTCGACGAACTGCGCATCTCGCACCTGCGCGCCTCGCCCGCGATCTCCCTGTCCGGCGGCGAGCGCCGCCGCTGCGAGATCGCCCGCGCCCTGGCCTCCGAGCCTGCCTTCATGCTGCTGGACGAGCCCTTCGCCGGCATCGACCCCCTGGCCATCTCCGACATCCGCGAGGTGATCGGCTATCTCAAGGGCCAGGGCATCGGCGTCCTGATCACCGACCACAACGTCCGCGAGACCTTGGACATCATCGACCGCTGCTCGGTGATCTATGCCGGCGAGGTGCTGTTCGAGGGCCGCCCCGACGAGGTTCTCGCCCACCCCGACGTCCGCCGCGTCTACCTCGGCGACCACTTCACCTGATCGAAGCACGCAGCACCGCGCTGAGGCGCGAAATACCTCCGCCGGCCATTAACCGATCGGTCGGCAATAGGCGCTAGTGTGGCCTGCAAGACTTAGGCCAGACGGGGACGCACGCGGTGGCGCTCGGTGCAAGACTAGAGCTGCGGCAGGGCCAGGGCCTTGTCATCACGCCTCAGCTCCAGCAGGCGATCAAGCTGCTCCAGCTCTCCAACCTGGAGCTGGAGGCCTATGTCGAGGCCGAGATCGAGCGCAACCCCTTGCTGGCCAAGGAGGAGGGCGAAGCTGTCCCCGAGGCCGAGCGCGCCGACGACCGCGACGATTCAAGTATTGATTCGGTCGTCGATTTCGCCCCGGGCGGCGCCGCCGAGTCCGACATGGACGCCCGTCACGACGACCTCTATGCCGACGCCTCCCCCGGCGACCGCGCCACCGGCGACGCCGGCGAGCAGGAAGGTCCCGGCTATCAGGCCGCCGATGTCGGGGGACAGATCGACTGGTCCCGCGCCGGCGGCAAGGGCGGCTCGTTCGAGACCGACGGCGAGGGCATGGAAGGCGCCATCGCCCGCGAGCAGACCCTGCCCGAGTTCCTCACCGCCCAGCTGGCCGCCAGCGGCCTCGATGCGGCCCAGTGCGTCATCGCCGCCGTCCTGGTCGACGGGGTCGACGAGGGCGGCTACCTGCGCCTGGAGCTGGCCGAAGTGGCCGACCGCCTGGGCTGCGACATCGCCCGCGTGGAGGCGGTGCTGGAGCGGCTGCAGGGTTTCGAGCCGGTGGGCGTCTTCGCCCGCAGCGTGCCCGAATGCCTGGCCATCCAGCTCAAGGACCGCAACCGCTACGACCCGGCCATGGCCGCCCTTCTCGACAACCTGGAGCTTCTCGCCCGCCGCGACATCGCCGGCCTGAGGCGCGTCTGCGGCGTCGACGAGGAAGATCTGCGCGAGATGATCGGCGAGATCCGCTCGCTGACCCCCCGCCCCGGCGCGGCCTTCGGCGGCGAGCCGGTCCAGCCGGTGGTCCCCGACGTCTTCGTCCGCGAGGACGCCAACGGCGCCTGGCGGGTCGAGCTCAATTCCGACACCCTGCCCCGGCTGCTGGTCGACCAGCGCTACCACGCCAAGGTCTCGTCCGCGGCCCGCAACGAGCAGGAGAAGGCCTTCGTCTCCGACTGCTTCGCCCAGGCGAGCTGGCTGGTGAAGAGCCTCGACCAGAGGGCCAAGACCATCCTCAAGGTGGCCAGCGAGATCGTGCGCCAGCAGGACGCCTTCCTGGCCTATGGGGTCGAGCACCTGCGGCCGCTAAACCTGCGCAACGTCGCCGACGCCATCGGCATGCACGAGAGCACTGTCAGCCGGGTGACCTCCAACAAATATGTCTCCACCCCGCGCGGGGTGTTCGAGCTGAAGTTCTTCTTCACCTCCTCGATCCAGTCGTCCGACGGCGGCGAGGCCCACTCCGCCGAGGCCGTGCGCCACAAGATCAAGGTGTTGATCGACGCCGAGGCGCCCCAGGGCGACGTGCTCTCCGACGACCGCATCGTCGAGATCCTGAAGGAGACCGGGGTCGACATCGCCCGCCGCACCGTCGCCAAGTACCGGGAGGCGATGCGCATTCCGTCTTCGGTGGAGCGGCGGCGTCAGTTGAAAGAAGCTTGCTGAAACACGTTCGCGCCCTTGGTGCGCCAGCGTCGCGCGCATAGATCATAGGGCGATGGCGGACTCCCTTTCTGAATTGCTGCAGGGCCTGACCGAAGGTCCGCCTGGACCTGTCCGCGTGCGCGACATGGTCGACCATTTCGGTCATCGGGCCTTCGGGGCGATGCTGTTCGCCTTCTCGGTGCCCAACTTGCTCCCCTTGCCGCCCGGCTCCTCGACCTTCCTCGGCATGCCGCTGGTGCTGCTGTCGCCCCAGCTGGCCCTGGGGGTGAAAAGCCCCTGGCTGCCCCGGGCCGTGACCGAGCGCACCATCGAGCGCCAGACCCTGAAGCGGGCCTTCGACAGGATCATCCCGCACCTGCGCAAGGTGGAGCGGCTGTGCGCCCCGCGCCTGTCCTTCATGTTCGGGCCGATCGGCGACCGGCTGATCGGCCTGGTCTGCTTCCTGCTGGCCCTCGTGCTGATCCTGCCCATTCCACTCGGCAATATGCTGCCCGCCGCGGCCGTGGCGGTGTTCGCGCTCGGCCTCACCCAGCGCGATGGAGCCATGGTCCTCCTGGGGTACCTGATGACCGGGATCAGCGTCGGCGTCCTGGTGCTGAGCGCCAGCGCGGTGGTCGCCGCCGTGCAACACCTCGCGCGAATTTTCGGCGTATGATGCGTTGAGCGGGTCCTGAACCTAGGCCCGCGGGACGCGTTGCACATCCGGTGGGCGCCCGCTTTCCAGCGCCCGGCTCCAGTACAGGCGAGGCCCAAATGACCGTCACGAACCCTCCCGCCACCCTCGAAATGAATGTTCAGGTCTCCGGCAGGCGCGTGGATGTGGGGGACGCCCTGCGCACCCGCATCACCGACGAATTGACCGCCGGTGTGGGCAAGTTCTTCGAGCGCGGGGGCAGCGCCGAAGTGGTGGTCAGCCGCGACGGACACGGGTTCTGCGTCGACGTCGTGGTGCTCCTGGCGTCGGGCCAGCAGCTGGTCGCCAGCGGCATGGGCGGCGACGCCCACGCCGCCTTCTCCGACGCCCTGGGAAAGATGGAGACCCGCATCCGCCGCTATAAGCGCCGGCTCAAGAACCACCACCAGCACCCCGGCGCCCGCCAGGTCGAGGCCGCCGCCTACACGGTGCTGCGCGCGCCCGACGACGAGGACGAGGACGATGGCGAGTGGGGGGTGGATGGCTCCGCGGGCGACGGCGCCCCAGCCGCCGCGATCATCGCCGAGAGCCAGTCGAACGTGAAGACCCTGACCGTCTCCATGGCTGTGCTGGAGCTCGACCTGATCGAGGCCCCCGTCGTGCTGTTCCGCAACGCCGCCCACGGCGGCCTGTCGGTGGTCTACCGGCGGGCCGACGGCAACATCGGCTGGATAGATCCCGAGCGCACCCGCGCTTCCGGAGGCGCCGCGGCCGCCTGATCGCTGTTCACCCCAACTCTGCCTCTTGATCGGCGGAGCTTCTCGGCGCATTCGCGCGTTCGAGGGGCTCCGTCCGTTCGACGGGACCGCGTGGAATCAGAGACGAATGGACATCGGCGAGTGGCTTGACCGGGACGCGATCGCCTATCGCGCCGGTGCGACCAACAAGCGCCAGGCCCTGGGCGCCGCCGCCGAGCTCGGCGGCCGGTCCTTTGGCCTGGATTCGGGCGAGATCCTCGACGCCCTGATGGAGCGCGAGCAGGAAGGCTCCACCGGCGTCGGACACGGGGTGGCGGTGCCGCACGCCCGCCTCACCGGGCTGGAGCGCCTGCGCGCGGTGTTCGTGCGCCTGGAGCAGCCGATCGAGTTCGATGCGGTGGACGACCAGCCGGTCGACCTGCTGTTCGCCCTGTTCGCCCCCGCCGAGGCCGGCTCGGAGCACCTCAGGGCCCTGGCCCGCGCCTCGCGGCTGCTGCGCCGCGGCGACCTGCGCGAACGCCTGCGCCAGGCCCGCTCGGCCGACGCCATCTACGCCCTGCTGGTCCAGGACGCCGAACCTTCGGCGGCGTAGGGACTGTCCGCTACACGGGCGGTCAATTCACCAGGATCGTACCGATCAGCACCTTGGCGCCGGGTTTGCCGAGCACCAGATCGGTGGCGCGCTGCAGGGCGGTGGCGATGATGTCAGGGCTCGGCGGCTGGCCGCTGGGAACGGCCGTCGCATAGGTCAGCAGGAAGCGCACATAGGCGTCGCGCAACCGCGGCAGCGAGGCCTCGGCGCGGCTGCGCAGCGCCCCATCGGCGACATCGAGGCCGCATTCCACCGTCAGGACGCCGCGCCGGCCGTTAGGCCTGATCATGGTGGCGGTGAGCGCCTGGACCGGCACGAAGGATTCCCCCCCGCCCTTCTTCTTCTCGCCCCCCGCCGCCGCGGCAAGGGCTGGCGCGGCCTGGAGGAGCAGGAGCATGGCGGTCAGGGCCGCCAAGACGATCAGGGGAGGGGCGCGTCGCATGCTTGGCCGCCAAGTGTCAGGGACAGGCGGATCCTGTCCCTGTTCGGCGATTCAGCCAAGCGCCGCGCGGCTCAGTGCACGGAAACCGGCGCCAGTTCATGGGCGACCGCCGCCGCGAAGGCGGACTCCCGGTCGGCCAGCACGGCCAGGCGCGCGCCATCGGCCCGGTGCAGGGCATAGAGCGTCTGGTCGGGATGGAGCTCGAAGCGGTCGAACGCCTCGTCGCCCGCCCCCAGGACTTCCTTGGCCTTGATCTCCCGGACATAGACTAAGTCCGGACCGCCAAGGGCGGCGAAGGCTTCATTCGATATCGAGTGCGTCATCATTAGACCGCCTCCTGTACTTGCTAACGTCCGCAGCGACGACTGGTTCAGCCCGCCGTGCGGATGGGGACATGCTTGACCGTGCTCGAGGGCTCGGGCCGGGCGACGTCGATGTGGAGCAGGCCGTGCTCCAGAAGCGCGCCCGACACCTCCATCCCGTCCGCCAGGACGAAGCTCCGGATGAAGCTCCGCGCGGCGATTCCGCGGTGGAGGAAGGCGGATTGCTCCCGGCCATCTCCGTCTCGCCGGCCGGCGACCACCAACTGGCGGCCTTCGACCGAGACCTGGAGCTGGTCGGTTGAGAAACCGGCCACCGCCAAGCTGATCCGCACCCCGCCGTCGTCCGCCTGTTCCACGTTGTATGGCGGATAGGCTTCCGACGCGGCCTTGGCGGCGCGCTCTATCAGAGCTCGGGTATGTTCGAAGCCAAGCAGATAGGGGCTGTCGAACAGCGGTTGCCGGGTCATGGCGGGTCCTTGGCGAAGTCCTCGGGTCAAGCGACTTGCCCGCGAGCGCCCCACCCTTGCTAGGCGTGGGACCTCCCGCGGCTTGCCTTATGTGAGCACTGCTCCGCCCCGCTTCAATGGCCGCGGCCCCGCCGGCGCTTGCGCGACAGCCCCGGCGGCGGCGTCTATAGGGGGCCATGGACCCTAACGCCCCCGCCGAACCGGCGGCCCCAGCCGCGTCCCCGCCGTCCAAGCCGGGTTTCGGCGAGATGGCGCCGCCCTTCACCGTCGCCTCCGACATCAACCCCGAGTTCATGCTCCGCAGCCTCGGGGGAACGTGGCTGGTGCTGATGTTCTTCGGCTCGCTCGGCCACGAACCGTCCCGCCTGGCTCATGAGCGCATCCTCGCCCGCCGCGCCCTTTTCGACGACCGCCGGGCCCAGTTCTTCGGCGTTTCGGTAGATCCGGCCGACAAGGCTCAACGCGGCGTCAGGAACGCCTTGCCCGGCCTGCGCTACTTCTGGGACTACGACCAGGCGGTCAGCCGGCTCTACGGCGCAGTGATCCCGGGCGGCTATGCGCCCACCGCCTTCCTGATCGACGCCAACCTGCGTATCGTCGCGTCTGAATCGATCTCGCGCGTCGATGTCCTGCTCGACCGGCTTGAGGCCCAGCTGCTCCAGCCGGCGGCCGAGACGCCCGCCCCCGTCCTCACCGTCCCCCGCGTTCTGGAGCCGGCGTTCTGCCGCCGGTTGATCGACCTCTACGCCGCCCAGGGCGGCCGCGCCTCCGGCTTCATGCTCCAGGTCGGCGACCAGACCGTGGCTGTGCTCGACGACAAGGTGAAGAAGCGCCGCGACGTCAGCATCACCGACAACGACCTGATCCAGGGTCTGCGGGCGCGGCTGCATCGGCGTCTGATCCCGATGATCGAGCAGGCCTTCATGTGGCGGGCCACGCGGATCGAGCGTTACATCGTCGCCTGTTATTCGGCCGACGACGCCGGCTTCTTCAGTCGGCACCGGGACAACACCACGCTCGGCACGGCCCATCGCCGCTTCGCCGTGAGCATCAATCTCAACGACGACTTCGACGGCGGCGACCTGCGCTTCCCGGAGTTCGGCATGCGCACCCACCGGCCGCCGGCGGGCGGGGCGACGGTGTTCAGCTGCAGCCTGCTGCACGAGGCGACCCCGGTCACCCGCGGCGTCCGCTACGCCACCCTGCCTTTCCTTTATGATGAGGCGGGGGCCGCCATCCGCCAGGCCAACGCCGGCGCGGTGGTCCGCCTCGAGGACGCCGGGCTGGAGTGACTTTTTCGGGTCAGGGCTCTAGGTGGGGCGCCAGCCGAACACCGCCAGCGTCACGAAGAATCCCACGACGAAGGCGATGGGGATGGCCCAGCCCTGGCGGATCCACGCCCCGGTCGATCGCGCCTCGGGGAAGAGGCTGGTGATCGCCACCCCCGCCGATGATCCGAACCAGATCATCGAGCCGCCGATCCCCACCGAATAGGCGAGCAGCCCCCAGTCGTAGCCCCCCTGCTGCAGCGCCAGGGCGGTGAGGGGGATGTTGTCGAACACCGCCGCGACGAAGCCGATGCCCAGGGTCGATGGCCAGCTGGGCGTCGGCAACCTGTCCACCGGCATCAGGGAAGCAGCCGCCACCAGGGCGACCAGGAACGTCGCCCCCAGCGCCGCAGCCGGCAGGACGCCCCAGTCGGGACGGCGGACGAGCGCGGTCGCGACCAGGGCGACCCAGAGGGCCAGGCCCAGCGCCGGAACCGTCGCCTCGAGGTGCGGGAAGAAGGCGGAGACAGCGATGTTGGTGGCGACCAGGGTGAGCAGGATCACGCCCACTATGGCCAGGCGGGCCCGGTCCACCCGCACGCCGGAAGGGGCGCGGCGCTCGATGGGCGAGAAGCGCTGCTGCTGCAGGGCCGCGGGCAGGCCGAAGATCAGCAGGGCGACGCCGGCGCCGAGGAAGGCGTCAGCGACCTGGACCGGGGAGACGCCGCTGATCCACATCATGGTGGTGGTGGTGTCGCCGAGCACGCTGCCGGCGCCGCCGGCGTTCGACGCCGCGACGATCGCGGCCACATAGCCCACGCTGACCCGGCCCTCATAGACGTGCTTGGCCACCACGCCGCCGATGATCGCGCCGGCGATGTTGTCGAGGAAGATCGACAGCGCGAACACCATGACCAGCAGGACGAAGCCGCCGAACCAATTGTCGGGCAGGAAGGCGGGCATCACCTCCGGCGCCTGGCTGGTTTCGAACTGGTTCGACAGAAGGGCGAAGCCGGTCAGGAGCAGCATGAGGTTGGCGAGCAGCACCCATTCGTGGCCGAAGTGGGAGACTAGGCCCGCTGTCCCTTCGGGTGTGAACCCGGCCGTATAGGCCAGGATGACCCCGAGGCCGGTCAGGGCGATGGGAAGGGCGTGGTGATGGAACACGCCCACCCCCGCCAGGGTGATCCCGAACAGGAAGAACTCTATCGGTATACCGAAAATCTGCACCTGCGCCCCCGACCCGCCTAGAGCCTTCTAGGGCAGATGGAATCATCTGACCCGTTCAAAAGCTCGCTCTTCAGCATAACGATACGGTCGGCGCCGCCGCCAAGCGAGGCTGGCCGGTTCGCGGACCTCGGGCTAGGCTGCCATCGGCTGCGCCACACCCTTCCCCCGAAAGGACCTACTATGAAATCTCCGCTTCTGGCCGGGCTCTGCCTGGCCGCCGTGCTGACGGCCACCGGCGCCGCGGCCGCGACCGCCCCTCCCGCCAACGTCGCCGCGGCCATGGCCGATCCCGCCCGCTCCGCCGCCGACAAGGCCCTCGACGGCCCGCGCAAGGCCGCCGAGATCCTCGCCTTCACCGGGGTGAAGCCCGGGGACAAGGTGGCCGACATCTATCCGGGCGGCGGCTACTACACCCGCCTGTTCTCCAAGGCGGTGGGGCCGACGGGCAAGGTCTACGGCGCCTTCAAGACGGTCTCGGCCAACGCCGCCAAGCTGGACGACGACCCCGCCTTCGCCAACGTCTCGGTCATCGGCGGCGAGTGGACGGCGATGAAGCCGGAGCCGCTCGACCTCATCTTCAATTCCCAGTTCTACCACGACCTCTACAATCCCGAGTATGGGGCGGCCGGCGGGCCGGCGGCCATGCCGACCATCAACAAGGCCTTCTTCGACGCCCTCAAGCCGGGCGGGACCTATGTGGTGATCGACCACGCCTCTGCCGCCGGATCGGGCGAGAAGGACGTCGGGACCCTGCACCGCATCGACGAGGAGGCCGTGGTCAAGGGCCTGACCGGCGTCGGCTTCGTGCTGGAGGGCCGCTCCCAGGCCCTGCGCAACCCCGCCGACCCGCGCACGGCCAACGTCTTCGACCCGTCGATCCGCGGCAAGACCGACCAGTTCGTCCTGAAGTTCAGGAAACCGGCGCGATAGGCGGCGAACTTCGATGGTTGGTGGAGCTAAGCGGAGTCGAACCGCTGACCTCTTGAATGCCATTCAAGCGCTCTACCAGCTGAGCTATAGCCCCGGAAAACCGGAATTCTTCTGCGCGGTCCGTCTGGTCGCCGCCGACATCGTCGTCGGGGGCCGGACCGCAAGGCGGCGGAACCTATGTCAGGCCCACACCGATATCAAGCCGTCCGCGACCGTCTTTTTTCGGTCGCGGCTTAAGGCCTAGCGCTCCTCCCGCTCGTCGTCGGGAAGGCCCTCGATCTCGTCCTCGGGGAAGTCGTCGTCTTCCTCTTCCTCGAGGAAGGGCACGTCCTCCGCATCGTCTTCCTCGAGAGGCACATCCTCTTCGAAATCGACGCCCAGGTCGGGCTCGGCGGGCTCAGGCTTGACGGCGTCGTCCTCGGCGTCGTCGGTCTCGATCGGATCGGCCTCGACGGCTTCATCGACCTCGGGGGTCTCCTCGACCTCGTCCTCGAAGCCGTCGGGCTCGTCGGGGTCGCGAACCTTCTTCTTCTCCTCGACCTCCTCCTCGGCTTCGTAATCCGCAGGGGTGGCGCGCGCGCGGACCCGGCGCGAACGCAGGGCCTCTTCGGGGTCGAAGGACGCGCCGCACTTAGGACAGACAGCCGGCCGCCGGCCCAAGTCGTAGAACTTGGTCTGGCAGCTGGGGCAAATCTGTTTGGCGCCGAGTTCCGGATTGGCCAAGGCCGACCTCTTGCTAGGGTACGCGCTCCGAAGGGGAACCGCGAAAAGCGGCGGCTCCCTTGCCATGCGCACAGGTCGCTGTCAAAGCGCGGTTTCACGCCGCGCGCAAAGTCGTCCCAGGAACCCATGCAGGATTTCATCATCGCCGTCGATGGCCCGGCCGCTTCGGGCAAGGGAACCGTGGCCGGCGGCTTGGCCCGTGACCTCGATCTGCCCTACCTCGACACCGGAATCCTGTACCGCGCCGTGGGCGTCGGGGTGCTGGCCCAGGGCTCCGATCCGGGCGACGCCGCCGCGGCCGCCGAGGTCGCCGCCAGGCTGCGCATCGAGGCGATCGACGCCGAAGCGATCCGCACCGCCGCCGCCGGCGAGGCGGCCAGCCGGGTCGCCGCTCACCCCGAAGTGCGGCGGGCGCTGAACGCCCTGCAGCGCGACTTCGCCCTCCAGCCCGGCGGCGCGGTGCTGGACGGGCGAGACATCGGCACGGTGATCGCGCCTGACGCCGGCGCCAAGCTGTTCGTCACCGCCAGCCCGGAGGCCCGCGCCGAGCGACGCTGGAAGCAGTTGCGGGGCCAGGGTGAAGACCTCCCCCTGGAGGCGGTGCTCGACGACATCCGCCGCCGCGACGAGCGCGACAGCGGGCGGGCGACCGCCCCCCTCGTACAGGCGCCCGACGCGGTCTTGCTCGACACCACCGATTTGAGTATATCCCAGGCCGCCGATGCGGCCCGCCGCATCGTCGAGGCGGCGCGCGCTCGCTGGGTCTCTCTTCGCTGAGAAGGCCTTGAGCAAATCCAACCGCGCCTTTTCCTCGTACGGCCGCGGGCAACCTACCAGATCGTCACGGACGTCTTGCGGCCCAGGCCGAAGGACTCGCCGTGGTTTCGGCTTCAACCCTCAACCTGGTCGGAGACGCCCCGAGACGGGGACGCACGACCTTTTATACGTTCGGAGACACCTCCTTGGCTGACGACATGAGCATGAACCCCTCGCGCGACGAGTTCGCCGCGCTTCTCGACGAAACCCTGGCCGGCCGCGACATCATCGAAGGCTCGGTGGTGCAGGGCCTGGTCCGCGGCATCGAAAAGGACTTCGTCCTGGTCGACGTCGGCCTGAAGACCGAAGGCCGCATCTCCGTGAAGGAGTTCCAGGGCATCGACGGCGGCGGCGTGCCGAAGGTCGGCGACACCGTGGAGGTCTATCTGGAGCGCGTCGAGAACGCGATGGGCGAGGCGGTCATCAGCCGCGAGAAGGCCAAGCGCGAAGAGGCCTGGACCCGCCTGGAAGGCGTCTACGCCAAGCAGGAGCCGGTCATGGGCTCCATCGTCGGCCGGGTTAAGGGCGGCTTCACCGTCGACCTCGGCGGCGCCTCGGCCTTCCTGCCCGGTTCGCAGGTCGACATCCGCCCCGTGCGCGACGTGGGCCCGCTGATGGGCAAGGAACAGCCCTTCGCGATCCTGAAGATGGACCGCCCGCGCGGCAACATCGTCGTCTCGCGCCGCGCCATCCTGGAAGAAGCCCGCGCCGAACAGCGCACCGAGCTGGTCAGCCAGCTGGCCGAGGGCGAAGTCCGCGAAGGCGTGGTCAAGAACATCACCGACTACGGCGCGTTCGTGGACCTGGGCGGCATCGACGGCCTGCTGCACGTCACCGACATGAGCTGGAAGCGCGTCTCGCACCCCAGCCAGGTCCTGGCCGTGGGCGACACCGTCAAGGTGCAGATCGTCAAGATCAACCCCGACACCCAGCGCATCTCGCTCGGCATGAAGCAGCTCCAGGCCGATCCCTGGGACGGCGTGGAAGCCAAGTACCCGGTCGGCGCGAAGTTCACCGGCCGCATCACCAACATCACCGACTACGGCGCCTTCGTGGAGCTGGAAGCCGGCGTTGAAGGCCTGGTCCACGT
>NCED01000107.1 GCA_002280485.1 Caulobacterales bacterium 32-69-10 | reverse complement strand
CGGGGGAGTTCACCCGCCGGGCCTTTGAGCACGGGCGGCTCGACCTCGCCCAGGCCGAGGGGGTGGCCGATCTGATCGAGGCCGAGACCCAGGCGCAGCGGCGCCAGGCCCTGGACCAGCTGGGCGGACGCCTGAGTGGTGCGCAGGACCGTTGGCGCGAGGCGCTGGTGGAGGCCCTGGCGGTGTTTGAGGCCGCGGTGGATTTTCCGGACGAAGAGATCCCCGCTGATGTGGCCAACCGCGCCGCCCCGGTCTTGACAGCGCTGATCGCCGAGCTGCGCACCGCCGCGGCGGAGAGCGAGCGGGGCGAACGGGTGCGGTCCGGCTATCGGATCGCGCTGATGGGGGCGCCCAATGCGGGCAAGAGCACCCTGCTCAACGCCCTGGCCCGGCGGGAAGCGGCCATCGTCACCGCCACCGCCGGCACCACCCGGGACATTATCGAGGTTCCCCTGGTCCTGGCCGGCTACAAGGTGATCCTGGCCGATACGGCGGGCCTGCGGGACACTGCCGACGAGATTGAGGCCGAGGGGGTGCGCCGGGCTGAAGCCTGGGGAGCCCAGGCCGACCTGCGGATCTGGCTGCGTGACGGGACGGTGAGCGACGGCGACCTGCCTGTGACCCCGGAACCCGACGACCTCATTCTGCTGACCAAGCGCGACCTGGGGGTTCAGGCCTCCGAAGTTGAAGGCCGGCCGTTTACAGCGCTGTCAGGGGAAGACCTGGCCTGGCTCGAGGAGACCCTGGCCTTGCGGGTCAGCGGAGCTCTGGGGGGTGGGGAGCCACCCACGGCCACACGACTGCGGCATCGGGAGCTGTTGGTGGAGGCGATCGAGCGCCTGTCCCGAGCTGCGGGTCCGGGGGTGGAGCCGGAGCTGGCGGCGGAGGATGTGCGTCTCGCCGCCCGGGCCCTGGACCGGGTGACCGGCCGCATCGGGGCGGAGGATGTGCTGGACCGGGTGTTCGCCAGCTTCTGTATCGGCAAATGATGTTTCACGTGAAACGGTGGGGCCCAAGCTTCACCGTGTGTTCCACGTGAAACATCGCCGTGCTTCGCCGGTAGGGCCAGGTCTGGCCTGGAAAGCCGGTCTGCGGCGTTGATGCGACGGCGGGGCCCGTCGACCTTTTCCCCGCCATCGCCTATATAGAACCCCTCGCCCCCGCCCGCGCGGGGGTGTCTTTGCTTCAAGGCGACGGCGTGATCCCCAACCCCCAAAACTCTCAGCCCTGGGACGTGATCGTGATTGGCGGCGGCCATGCCGGGTGCGAGGCCGCGACCGCCGCCGCACGGGTGGGCGCCCGGACCCTGCTGCTGACCCACAAGCTCGAGACCATCGGCGAGATGTCCTGTAACCCGGCCATCGGCGGTCTGGGCAAGGGGCACCTGGTCCGGGAGATCGACGCCCTGGACGGGGTGATGGGCCGCATGGCCGACCAGGCCGGCATCCAGTACCGATTGCTGAACCGCTCCAAGGGCGCCGCCGTGCGCGGTCCCCGGGCCCAGATCGACCGGAAGCTCTATCGGCAGGCCATGCAGGCCGAGCTCGCCGCAACCCCCAACCTGACCCTGATCGGCGAGGCGGTTGAGGACCTGGTGGTGGACGGGGGGCGGATCACCGGCGTTGTGGGCGCCTCGGGGCAGGTCTATGCCGCGGGCCGGGTGGTGCTGACCACGGGCACCTTCCTGAAGGGTCTGATCCATCTGGGCGACCGCCGCATTCCCGCGGGCCGGGCTGGCGAGGCGCCGGCCATTGGTCTCGCCGATCGGCTCTATGACAGCGGCCTTGCCATGGGACGGCTGAAGACCGGCACGCCGGCGCGGCTGGATGGAACCACCATCGCCTGGGACCGGCTGGAGATGCAGCAGGCCGACGCCGAGCCCGTCCCCTTCTCCTTCCTGACCTCAGCCATCACCACGCCGCAGATCGCCTGCGGCATCACCTATACGACTGAGGCCACCCACAGGATCATCGCCGAGCGCCTGTCGGAATCGGCGGTCTATGGCGGACGGATCAGCGGCCGGGGGCCGCGCTACTGCCCCTCCATCGAGGACAAGGTGGTCCGCTTCGCTGACAAGACCAGCCACCAGATCTTCCTGGAGCCGGAAGGTCTGGACGATGACACCGTCTATCCCAACGGCATCTCGACCTCGGTCTCGGAAGAGACCCAGGACCTCTTCCTGCGCACCATTCCTGGC